>CAYUNI010000061.1:0-1502 GCA_964446245.1 uncultured Candidatus Saccharibacteria bacterium | reverse complement strand
CCGCGCAGGCGCACCACGTCGGCGGCGCTGTAGCCACGCTTGACGAGCTTCCAGCGGGGGTTTTCGGCCCAGTCTTTTTCCAGGGCGGCGATTTGCTGTTCACGGGTCAATTTGGTCATGGAAGTTCTCCAAAGTTAGGAATTGCGATACCGAAGCCCAACAGGCTGCATCGGGCATAGGGAAATTCTAGTCTTATACAAGACCAAAACAACATCTTATGTCTTATATAAGACATATTTTTTGAGATTTTTCTATTGAGAAGAAGCTCTAAATTCACATCATGAAACAACAAAAAGTCATGGTGAAAATTCCCCTCACAATAAGCGATGCACTACGCAAATTCCCACACCCCAAAGCCGCATTGGCGCGGCTACGCCTTGCTCGCAACCAGCATGGCACTGGTTGGTAGTTATGTGGCATTGTCGAAACCTCTCGTTGCAACGCTGTCAGTGTTTCTCCTGGCCTGGCTGCGCTTTGGTATCGGAGGGTTGGCCACGTTGCATTGGCTCAAACGCCCGGCCGATGAACCCCCCATGACAACCACCACGCGCCGTCTGGTTTTCTTGGAGTCGTTTCTGGGTAACTTCCTGTTCAGTATCTGCATGCTGTATGGCGTCAGCATGACAAGTGCCATATCCGCGGGTGTCATCATGGCCAGCATTCCGGCAGCGGTCGCATTGCTGAGCTGGATTTTTCTGAAGGAGCGGATCGGTGCCAGGATTTGGGCGGCGATTGCTTGCAGCGTACTGGGCATTGGTCTGCTTGCGCTATCAAAAGGCGAGCTTCACAGCCAATCAGTTCGGGGGCTAGATGGAGATTCAATACCATCACGCGTGCTGTTGGGCAATGCATTAGTGTTTGGCGCCGTGTTGTGCGAGGCAGCCTATGCCGTGATTGGCAAACGTCTGACCAGCGCGCTCTCACCCAAGCGCATCACCTCTCTGATCAATTTGTGGGGGTTTGTCCTGATGACCCCCATGGGGCTGTACGCCGCCTTGCAGTTCGACTTCGCTGCCGTCGAAACGAAGACTTGGGTGCTCTTGCTTTTCTACGCCATGGCGGCCAGTGTCTGGACTGTCTGGCTCTGGATGACAGGTCTCAAGGGCGTGCCTGCTTCGCGCGCCGGCGTGTTTACGGTGATGCTGCCGATCTCGGCGGCATTGGTCGGCGTATTTGGGCTTGGTGAAACACTCAGCGCCGTGCAACTGGTGGCATTTGCCATTGCCTTGGCTGGCGTCCTGCTGGCCACCTTGCCCACCGGTGAATCTGCTACACCAGCGCCGTAGCCGACACCACGATGCCGTCTGCATCGGCGTACAACCAGTCTCCTGGACGCACCCACACCCCCTGCACTTGCACGGGAACTCCAGCCTGACCTTGGTTGCGCTTTTCCGTCGGCATGGGATTGCTCGCAAGTGCCCTAATGCCAACTTCCTGCTCGGCCAGTTCGGTGCAATCGCGTACACACCCGTCGATTACGACACCAGCCCACCCGTTTCTCG
>CAYUNI010000060.1:0-1514 GCA_964446245.1 uncultured Candidatus Saccharibacteria bacterium | reverse complement strand
TTGCGGCTTGGCCAAATGACCGTGCGGATTTCGCCGATAGCCTCGATAAAATAGTTGCGAATTGAGGTAATAACATTCATACTAATTCTAGGTATCTAAAAACGGCCTTTGGCCGATTTGAGCTGTAGTATAGGCTAAGAAATTGGTTTTGTCAAGCGACAGGGCTTGACTAGGGTGGATAACTGGCTTATAATTGTCTGTTTTGGTGGTATCTGTTGGGTAAAAGCGGTTTTTTGTGCTATACTAATGTACATTATGCCAAAAAAACTGACAAAACAAGAATATAATCAAAAACTTTTGGCTCTATACGCGAAATACGACCAGGAGTTTGCCAAGCTTGAAAAAGAAACCAGGGCGATCCAAAAAAAAGCGCAAATTATTCTTGATCGTCTAGAAGCGAAAAAAGTGCTTAAAAATATCAGTACTTTGAAATAATATATATGCCAAGAGAATCTTTGTTAGGTATTACGCCAGAGCAGAGTAACGAAAGTTTGGGTAATCTTTTGGACACTCTTCAGGGTGAAATCACTGGTGTTTCTGAAGATGAAATAAAAAAACTTAATAAACAAAAAATGGTAGAGTGGATTAGAATTGATCAGAGTATAGAAAGAAATACTGAAAAATTTGTTGATTATCGTAGACGTGCAGAGTCTGATTCTGAAGCGGTCGATCAAATTGCTGAACTCGAAAGAGAGCAAAAGGCTTTACAGGAAAGAGCCAAAGAATTGGTGGCTGAATTTGTGACAGAATTAAAAACATTGCGTGAGACTGAATCGGCGAGAGAAGAGGCTACAGCTGTTGAGCCTGCCAAAGAAAATAAAGAGAAACAGCGACTTTTAAATGAAGCCGAAAGAATTAAGGGTGAATTGAGTAAATTGTTTGCTGAAGTTACCGAGTATAGAGAGAATCTTGAGCGAGAGTTTGAGATGTTAGATGGTTTGGAAGATGAACGAACAAAAAGAGCTGCTGAAGAAACAAAAAGGGTGATTCGTGAAGTGAGTCATCTTAATAATTTTCGTGACAGAAAAAGAAATCTTGAAGGAGAACACGCTGAATTTAAAACTGCTCTTTCCAAATTGGATTCTTCTGAAAAAGCGGATTTTAATAGATCTGAGGATGAGATAGCTGGTTTATCTGTAAATATTTCAGACGAAATTGATGAGATTGAAAAATTGGAGAAAAAAATTGAAAGTTCACGAAGAACCAAAAGAGCCACGACTCCAGACCCTGGTAGGTCACCTGTTGCCGCTGCTTTGGGTAGTTCTGCCGGTATTGATGGTAAAAAAGAAGGTCCGATTGAAGGTGGGCCTAGTGTACTTGATGGTGTGGATGTGCCTCATGAGCCGGCTATTTATGATGACGAATTGGCAAGAGAATTTCCTGATGATCCGGAAGAGCGCGAACCGGAAGAAGTAAGTGATGCACGTATTGAGAGGACAGAATCAGTGGGTGATGATGAAGAAAGATTAATTCCACCTGATGATGTGGTTCTGGAAGTGCCTATTCATACGGAA
>CAYUNI010000059.1:1149-1534 GCA_964446245.1 uncultured Candidatus Saccharibacteria bacterium | reverse complement strand
CAATCAATCAACTGGCCATCACAAAAGAATTACTTTCATATGTTCACCGAACGAATGCAATCGTGATAAATATTGAAGTATCGCGCGATGAAGTAAAAAAGCGAATGCTCGCGCGTGGACGGGGGGACGATAGTGAAAGCGCAATCGATAGCCGACTTTCCGAGTATGATCGTACTGTCGTGCCGATGCTTGAGGTCGTAAAAAACGATCCATTTTTTACTTATGTCGAAATCAACGGTGAACAATCGATCGAAGCTGTGGCCGAAGAGATGAAACAAAAAGTCGTTTTATAATTCTATGGAAAATACTTCAGCAAGATGGATCATCATATCGCTTGGCGGGTCGCTCATTTATCCCAAAGAGCAGGATAGGGAATATATACAAC
>CAYUNI010000059.1:0-1139 GCA_964446245.1 uncultured Candidatus Saccharibacteria bacterium | reverse complement strand
TAATTTTGCTGTGATTACCGGAGGTGGCTACCTTGCCCGAAAGATGCAGGATGAATTGCGTGCTGCTCATGCTGACGTGACAACCAAAGAACTCGACAATGTCGGTATTGCCGCAACTCGTGCTAATGCCGTGTGTGTACGAAATATTTTTGGGAATGTTGCTGAAGCAGATATTTTTCTTGATCCAACCAATCTTGAACTCACAGGCAAGCCAGTGCTTGTGAGTGGGGGATGGAAGCCTGGGCACTCAAGTGATGGCTCTGCAGTAGGCCTCGCCCAAACTCTCGGTGCGAAATGTGTCATCAACCTTTCAAATATAGACTATGTGTACACTGCCGACCCCCGCACCAATCCTGATGCAGTGAAAATTGAAAAGACGAATTGGTCAGATTTCCGTAAGCTTCTTCCAGAAGAATGGAATCCTGGCATCAACGCTCCATTTGATCCAGTCGCAGCCAAGATGGCCGAAGAACTCGGTCTTGAGGTGCTAGTAATGAACGGCAAAAATCTTGAAAATTTGGAGAATTATTTGGATGGGAAAGAATTTATGGGAACAGTGATTCAATAAAATGAAAAATAATGATTATCACAATTTACTTTTGAAATCATTGCCAGAGTCGTATCGGGTTTGGTTTGAAGCAGAAAAAACATATCTTAAAGATCATATTAAACCAGACAGTTCGGTTTTAGAAATTGGTTCTGGTGATGGAAGAAGTATTTACGATTTACTGCCTTTAACAAAAAATATTACCGCGGTTGATCATGATGCAGATGCTGTAGTTCGTGCACAGCAATTATTTGCAGATTTTTCTTCAATAAAAATTATCGAGGCTGATGCAGTAACGCTTCCATTTAGGGATGAAAGTTTTGATTATGTGATTTGTATGGGTACATTCATGAATCTTGCTGATAAGAAGTTTCTTATTTTAAATGAAACGAAACGAGTGTTAAAGAATGACGGGAAAATAATCGTTACTACTTTTTCAGAAAAGGCATTACCTGAACGTTTAATTATGTATAAAAAGGTTGGTGCTCCAATCAAGGAAATTAAGGGAGGTACTGTTGTTTTTGATGAGTCATTAGGCTCGAATATATCGGAACAATCCAGCCAACTGTCATAGTCCAGAATATCACGATAG
>CAYUNI010000058.1:0-1573 GCA_964446245.1 uncultured Candidatus Saccharibacteria bacterium | reverse complement strand
TTGTTGCCTTTGTATCATCCCGCCGCCGCGATTTATAATCAAAAACTAAAAAAAAATTTATTAGCTGATTTTTCTTATTTAAAAAATGTCTCCCAAAAATCTTAAATTAATTTCTTGGAATGTGAATGGGGTTAGAGCGATTGTGAAAAATGGTTTTATCGAGTGGCTCAAAGAAGAAAAGCCAGACATTGTCGGCATGCAGGAAATTAAAATAAACGATGTTGACCGAGCAAAAGAAGAGTTCGATTTTTCTGGTTATAATGAATATTGGCACCATGCTAATCGCCCCGGCTATAGTGGCACAGCTGTCTTGAGTAAGATTGAGCCACTTTTGGTTTCTCGCGGTTTTGACAGAGGATCCAAGTTTGAAGATAAAGAGGGGCGGGTTTTGACACTCGAGTTTGATAACTTTTATTTTGTGAATTGTTATTTTCCTAACGCCAACCATGAGCTTTCACGCCTTGGCTTTAAGGAAGAATTTAATGAGGCTTGGCTTGCCTATATTAAAAAACTAGAAAAGAAAAAACCAGTCATTGCTTGTGGTGATTTTAATGTCGCTCATCAGGAAATTGATTTAGCTCGACCAAAAGACAATGTTGGCAACGCCGGTTTTACTGCTGAAGAACGAGCTTGGATGGATAAATTTTTAAAATCTGAATTGGTTGATACTTTTCGCGAGCAATATCCTGCTAAAGTCCAATATTCTTGGTGGAGTTATCGAATGCGGGCCCGTGACCGTAATATAGGCTGGCGGATTGATTATTTTTTAGTGAGTAGAAAAATAGCCAAACAGGTAAAAAAAGCCTTTATTCTTGATCAGGTCTATGGTTCTGACCATTGTCCGGTGGGGATAGAATTGGAGGGATAATGGCTTGAAAGGGTGAACCTAGATTAATGAAGCCGTTGACAATTTTGCTTTCGTGGTATAATTAAGTCATGATTCCTCAGCCCGGACAATTCGCACCAGATTTTCTTCTGGTCGATCAAGATGGCCGAGAACAACGTCTGAGAGATTATCAGGGGCGGTGGGTTTTGCTTTATTTTTATCCTAAAGACGATACAGTTGGCTGTACTAAAGAGGCTTGTATGCTTCGAGATGAATTTCCCAACTTTGATGCGATAGGGGCGACAGTTATCGGGGTGAGTGTCGATTCTATTAAAAGCCATCGTCATTTTGCCGATAAGTATCGTTTGCCATTTACATTACTTTCTGATCCAGAAAGGCGGGTGGTAGAGGTTTACGGGGTTTGGGGGAAGAAAAAATTTATGGGTAAGGAATACGAGGGGACCAAGCGGACCTCTTTTTTGATTGACCCACAGGGGAGAATTGTTAAAGTGTATGAGTCGGTCAGGCCAGAATCCCACGCTAAAGAAGTAGTAAAAGATTTGCGGGATTTGTTAGAATTAGAAAATAATCGATAGAAAAAGAATGATTTATTTATTTTATGGCAGTGATTCAGAAAAAGCTTATCGTAAATATAGCGATTTGCTTGAGAAGATGATAGAAAAACAGCCGAGCGCTAGTCGTTTTGATTTTTCTCCAGAAAATTTTGAGCCAAGCGTTTGGCGGGAA
>CAYUNI010000057.1:0-1673 GCA_964446245.1 uncultured Candidatus Saccharibacteria bacterium | reverse complement strand
ATTGCAAGACCAAATCAAAGCCCCAGCGGCCCAACTCAAAAAAGCCAAAAAGACACTTGAGCACGCCAAGGTAGTTTTAGAAATCAGGGTTAAGGCGCGCACACGCGAATTGGAGGAATTGACTAATAGTCTCGACCAGCAAGTGAAAAATAGAACCCAGGAAGTGCAAAAAAAGATAGAAGAGCTGGAGCGTGCCAACAAGTTAATGGTTGGCCGGGAAGTGCGGATGTTGGAAATCAAAAAAGAGCTGGATAAATTAAAGTCGAAAGAGACTTAAAAATGCCCTCAAGTCTTAGATACAAATTATTGGTATTTTTAATCGGCTTTGTCTTGGTGGCGGTCCTGGCCCAAGTGGCGGCCGGGGTTTATGTTTTCCGCAATCAATTAATAGCCAAGGAAAACGATAAGATAAAGAATTATGCGGAATTTTCCGCCAATGGTTTTCTTGATGCTTACACTAAATACTACCTTAACGATTTCGAAAATTTTCAGACGGCCTCGAAAAAATTATTAGCCACCATGCCGGTCGTTGAATCGGTGAAAATGGTTGATATTAAAGGTAATATTTTATTTGATACTAAAGATGTTTCGCGCAAAGACTTTCGCACTCTAAGTGGCTCAGATAAAGATGTTTTAGATGTTATTACCCAGTCTAAAATTAAAACCATCAACCAAGGGGAATTAGTCATTAAATTGGTTTATCCGATTATCGAGGAACTGGGCTTCCACAAATATACCCTTATTTATTATATTTCTTATGGGCCGGTCATGGACCAGGTAGTGAGCAGCACTATTAAGACTTTTTCTTTTATTATCCCGGCCATGATCCTGCTCTTTATTTTAGCAGTCATTTTCATTTTCAGGATTTTGGGGCCGATTTCCGAATTAGATAAAGGGGTAAAAAAGATTAATTCGGGAAATTTGGATTACAAATTACGTATTGAGGGCGGGGACGAAATCGCGCAGATTGCCCTGGGTTTTAATAAGATGGCACAGGATTACAAATATGCCATGATTAAATCTCAGCGCGTGGGCCTTTTGGAAGGGGAGGTTAAAGCCCGCCAAAAGGAGCTAGAAGACCAATTTAAGGATTTACAACTTAAGTCTGAAGAGATTGAGAATTTCAAAAAAGCCCTTCTGAACCTTTCTGAAGACGCTACTAATTCCCGCGATTTAGCGATTTCTGAGCGCGATAAGACTTTAGCTATTATTAATGGATTTGCCGACGGAGTGGTTGTCTTTGATAAAGATGACAAAGTTTCTTTAGTAAATCCGCAATTTGAAATTTTTTTTGAGCTAAAAAAGGAGGCCATTTTGGAGAAAAAACTTTCACAATTAATCCAAGAGCCCGCTTTGAATTTTTTGGGCAAGATTTTTACTAAAGGAGTGGAGTCTTTTTACCGCAAAGAAGTTCCAATCAGGGAGAATTTAATTTTGGAAGTTTCTTCCATATATATTAAGAAGGGCGAGGAGGTTGGGGCCAAGCTGGTATCTTTCCATGATATCACCAGAGAAAAGATGGTTGAGCGCACTAAGAGCGAATTTGTTTCTATTGCCGCCCACCAGCTGCGCACGCCGCTTTCCGCCATTAAATGGATTTTTCAAATTCAAAAAAAATGAAATTGCTTGCAACAAAAAAAACTTTTATCCAAATTATGGACAGCGCTAGCTGC
>CAYUNI010000056.1:1131-1710 GCA_964446245.1 uncultured Candidatus Saccharibacteria bacterium | reverse complement strand
TAAATCTTGCGGTCGAAACGGCCGGGCCTTAAGAGCGCGGCGTCGAGCGAATCTTCGGAGGCGTTGGTCGCGCCGATGACGATGACGTTTTCGTCCTTGTCGCCGAGACCGTCCATCTCCGCGAGAAGCTGGTTCTGCGTGGAGTTGGTTTCCTCGGTGCCGCCGAATGCGGAAAACACGCGCTTGCGGCCGACCGCGTCGATTTCATCGAGGAAAATCACGCAGCCGCCTTCGGCGTACGCCAGACGGCGGGCGCGCTGAAAAAGCTGACGGACGCGCGAAGCGCCGACGCCGACGAACACTTCGACGAATTCGGCTCCCGACATGGAAATGAACGGAATGCCGGCTTCGGTCGCGATCGCCTTGGCGAGATACGTTTTGCCGCAGCCCGGAGGCCCCATCATGAGCATGCCGCGGATGATGTTGCCGCCGATTTTCTTGACGCGGGCGCGGTCCTTGATGAGCGACACGAGCTCCTTCGCTTCGACCTTGGCGCCTTCCATCCCGATCACGTCGTTCCAGGTGATGTTGACCGCGTCCGTCTTCACCTGCTTTTTCTTGAGCTTCTGCAGGCCTCCC
>CAYUNI010000056.1:0-1121 GCA_964446245.1 uncultured Candidatus Saccharibacteria bacterium | reverse complement strand
ATAGAGGACGACGAAGATGACGGCGCTGATCGTGGCCTGGAGACCCATCGTTGAAAGCCAGGCGACCATGTAAGAACGCTGGTAGGAATCGATCGAACTGAGCGCCGCGACGGGAACCCAGAAAATAAAGACCGTCCAGGCGATGACCGCAATGATCACCCAGTAATTCCACCAGAATAACTTGAACTTCCTCCAGAACCTGGAGGCTTCCCGTTTTTCTTTCATGGTCAAATTTGCCTCTTTCTATCCCCTTCTACGAAAACTGAGGGGCGTCGGATGGGGCCGGTTAACCTGCTTTAGCGGTTTTTAACGCTCGCGCTTCTTGTGGCGGTCACGACGCCGTCTCTTCTTCCTCTTGTGAACGGCCATCTTATGGCGCTTTCTTTTTCTTCCGCAGGGCATCCGTCGGTCTCCTTGTTGGGTTAGTAAATGACCTTGTTGAGCGGGTACTCGATGATACCTTCCGCGCCCGCTTCTTTCAACTTGGGAACAAGTCCCCTTACGATCTTTTCATCGATGATCGTCTCGACGGCCGCCCACCCCTTCGAGGAGAGGCTCGACACCGTCGGCTCCTTCATCGCCGGCAGAAGCGACACGACCTTCTGCAGATTCTGCTCGTTGACGTTCATCTTGAGGCCGACCTTCGACTCGGCGTTGAGCGCGCCTTGAAGGAGAAGGCCGATATGCTGCATTTTCAGCTTTTTCCAGGGATCCGCCCACGTCTTCTTGTTGCAGATGAACTGCGTCGTGGAATGGCAAAGCGTCTCCACGATCCTCAGATTGTTGGCGCGCAAAGAAGAGCCTGTCTCGGTCAAGTCGACGATCGCATCCACGAGACCCGAGGCGACCTTGGCTTCGGTGGCGCCCCAGCTGAACTCGACATCCGCCTTGACCTTCTGTTCGCGCAAGTACTTTTCAGTAAAGCCTTTAAGCTCGGTTGCGATGCGCTTTCCCTCGAGATCCTTGACGCCCTGGATCGAGGAAGCGTTGGGCACGGCCAACACCCAACGGACGGGGCTGGTGCCGGTTTTGGCGTACATGAGTTCCTGAATCCGGATGACGTCGGAGCCGTTTTCCTGGATCCAATCCTCGCCGGTGATACCGCAATCGAGCGCCCCGTC
>CAYUNI010000055.1:0-1816 GCA_964446245.1 uncultured Candidatus Saccharibacteria bacterium | reverse complement strand
TTATCAGTGACCAATTACTCCAAGGTGACTTTGTTGAGCCAAGATCAGACAATAAAAAGAAATTTATCACAACCCGAGTGGAAGAAACTCTTGCCAAAGATCTTTCTAATTATCCCATCACTTATAGTCGAGTTTATCAGAACCATGTTTGGAGCAATATTTTATCTTGGGTCTTACCCCTCGCTTTTTTTATTTTCGTTTGGTTTTATATCATTCGTAAAGCGACGGAAAAAGGAGGTGGACTAGGTGGAGGATTTCTTACTATTGGTAAAAACAAAGCAAAAGTCTATATTGAAACTGAAATTAAAACGCGATTCACCGATATTGCGGGAGTCGATGAAGCCATTGAAGAACTCAAAGAAACAGTGAATTTTTTAAAAGATCCCCAAAGTTATGGCAGACTTGGAGCCCGAATGCCAAAGGGTGTGCTCCTCGTTGGTCCACCAGGAACTGGCAAAACCTTACTAGCAAAAGCCATTGCGGGTGAAGCTGGAGTTCCATTTTTTTCTATCAGTGGTTCAGAATTTGTAGAAATGTTTGTTGGTGTGGGTGCTGCTCGGGTGAGAGATTTATTTGAACAGGCCAGACAAAAAGCTCCTTGTATCATTTTTATTGATGAGCTCGATGCCTTGGGAAGAGCTCGCTCGATCAGTCCGCTTTCAGGCGGTCACGATGAAAAAGAGCAAACACTCAATCAGCTTTTAGCAGAGCTCGATGGCTTCGACACAAAAATTGGAGTGATTCTTTTAGCTGCAACGAATCGCCCTGAAATTCTTGATCCCGCACTCCTGCGAGCGGGCCGTTTTGATCGACAAATCCTTGTCGATCGCCCAGACAAAAAAGGCAGAACTGAAATTCTTAAAGTCCACACCAAAAAAGTCATTTTGGAGAATAAAATAAATTTGGAAGAAATCGCTGCTCTCACTCCTGGATTTACGGGTGCTGATATTGAAAATCTCGTTAACGAGGCCGCCATCATTGCTACCAGAAAAAAGGCTGAAAAAATCAGTGCGACAGACTTCACGGCAGCTATTGAAAGAATAGTTGCAGGCCTTGAGCGAAAGAATCGATTGCTCAATCCAAAAGAAAGAAGAACAGTAGCCTACCATGAAATGGGTCATGCCATCGTATCCAGCAAAATTCCCGGCGCCGATAAAATAAATAAAATCTCTATAATCCCAAGGGGAATTGGCTCTCTCGGATACACAATCCAACAACCCACAGAAGACCGCTATTTAATGACTCGAGAAGAGTTAATTCATAAAATGACCATTTTGATGGGAGGCCGTTCCGCCGAAAAAATTGTTTTTGGCTGTCTTTCAACGGGGGCTGTGGATGATATTCAACGAGCTACGGATATCGCACGAAATATTGTCACTAAGTATGGTATGGTTGAAAAATTAGGACCTGTTGCTTACGAAAAAGATTCAGGTGGTTTTTTAGGGTTATCCACCTACACCATGGAACCAAAAAAATTCAGTGAGGACACCTCAAGAGAAATCGACTGCGCTGTTAAAGATCTCATTCAGCAATCTGAAAAAAAGGCTCTTGAAATTCTTGAACAAAACCGATCTACTTTAGATTCTGGCGCCGAGCTTCTTCTACAAAAGGAAACCCTCGTTGAAGCCGATTTAACAAAACTCTTATCGTCAAACTCAAATATCATGTAGAGAGAGCGTGAGGGAGTGACAATCTTCGCAAGCATCATGTAAAAAACAGAATCTCTGAACTCCCCTATAGACCAATCCAATACTCTTTGCGATAATTTCTTTCGATGAAATTACTCGCCGCAGCCTTAGGGCTTATCATTTTAGTT
>CAYUNI010000054.1:0-1831 GCA_964446245.1 uncultured Candidatus Saccharibacteria bacterium | reverse complement strand
GCTTACCTCTTTATGACTTGGGTAGCCTTAGTAATTTTAGATAAAGGGGGAGCGAGTGCTTTTATCCAAAATAATAATACTATCGGTTCATATACTGGAATTAGTAGAGAAAATGCTAATGGTTATACAGCAATGATCATTTACCAATTCATCGTCATTGGCTTAATTCTTAGTGCCATCTTTGTCGCCAAAAAAATGGGGGCAGTCGGAACCGATTTCGCCTCAAAATGGTCTAGCCGTGGGACCGCCCTCTTGGCCGGTGGGGCAGGGGCAGCTGCTGGTTGGGCAAGTGGCCGACTTGCCAAAACTAGATTTGGCAAATGGACAGATGAAAAAACTAAAAAAGCTCGTCAATACCTCTCCAATACCAGTGTTGGTAAAGCTACTGGCTGGGTCGCCAGACGCGAGCCTGTTAGGGCTGTCACGGGCAAATTAAGGGATATTACCGCCAACCCTCTCCGCTCAGCCAACGATGCAATAGCAAAAGCAAGCGCCCTGACCCCACTCGGGAAGACAAACTTTGTTGATGTCGACTACTTGGACGAGCGCCGAAAAGCGAGCGCCGCCAATATCAATGATTATGTCCAGGGCGACAAAAATGACACAATAGATAATCGTGTTAACCGAGTGCAAAATCTTTCCAGTGGTGAAATGGCAAAATTCTATGGCCAACTAAGCAATGATGATCGCAAAAAATACGAAGGTGCTTTACGCAAAAAACTAGCCAAATCAAGTGGGGGAGAAAAAGCCACCATCCAAGCTCAGATTGACAAGATTGTCAAAGAAAGAGAGGGGCTTAAAGGTCAAGACGCTGAAGAAATGAAGAAAAAGGCGGCTGGCTTCATTTTGGCGGATAAGATTAAAAAGCTTCAAGGAACAGCGGCTGGGACAGAAAAAGATGCCCTAACCAAAGAAATCCAAGAGCAGATGGAAAAAGTTTCCGGTGCTGATGTTGTCGAAATGGATAAAAATCTCCTCACTGAACAAGTCTTTGCCGACCACATCCAAGCCAAACACCTCAAAGCGCTTGCCAATTCCGAACTTGACGATGAAACAATGGGAAAGATTAACGGAAATATCCAAAAAGCTTTCAGTGATGGCAGATTAGGTGAAGCCTCTAGAACCTACCTCCTAAGTAGCGCCGGTAAAGGAATATGGAAAATGAAAGAGCCCAACGAAGAACAAACCACCCCTAAACCGGCCACAAGACCATCAAATACGGACTCTACTCCTCCTCCACCTCCGCCTCCTTCTTCACCAACGAAAATTATTCCATCAGAAAATTTCCTAGGATAATCATTAAACAAAAACACTATGCCTAAATTTACCAGCGAACAAATTCGCGCCCAACTAAAAAAGCTCCCCGAAGATATTCGCGAAGCAGTCACCAGTGAAGAAACCGCCAGCACAATCTGGAAAATTGGCCAGAAATACACCCTTCATGTCGACAAAATTGGCCTATTAGCCGAAGAAATCGGAGCGACGATGATGGGCCTCGCAAAACCATCAGAATTTACCCCCACTATTACCAGAGAATTAGATATTACACCCGATGTTGCCAATCTCATCACTTACGAAGTCAATCAAAAACTCTTTATCCCTATTAAAGAAACCCTAAAAAAGATTCATCACCTAGACCAGCCGATAGAGCCAAGTCCTCAAGTCGATATCAAGGCAGAAGGTGTGACAACCACCCCCAGTACCCCAAACACTATCTCCTCTCAACCCTACGCCCCAGCCAAAGAAAAAATTGACCCGTTAAAAGAATCCACCTTGGCTCAAATAGAAAACCCTACCCCAACCAACTTCTTCAATCAGCCCCCAGCAAAGC
>CAYUNI010000053.1:279-1833 GCA_964446245.1 uncultured Candidatus Saccharibacteria bacterium | reverse complement strand
ATTGATCATGGCCCCAGTGGTTCAAGCTGAATTTTCTGTTGTGAATGATCTGGCAACCAGTGATCGTGGCGCCGGTGGCTTTGGTTCGACAGGGCGAGCTTAGTTTTCGATTAAAGAAAGATCTGCAGAGCTCAATCGCAGCCTGTTTTATTGAGCGGGCGCTAGTTGATGATCGGATAGGGCCAGCGGTTGGTCGATCCAATGGCCATTACATTCGGTCCATGCGGCGCAAATCGATTTGGTTCCACAGCCAGACTAAAAAAATCACAGAGAACAGAATCATCACCAATCGAATCGACTTCTTTTTTTCCAATTGAAAATTTTTTGTTAGGCCGACGACCAAAAGTAGGCCGGTGAACGCGAAACCCAACAGCGTCAAAGGTGGAAGGTAGTGAGAACCAATTTGGAAAATAAAAAAAGGCCAATTCGAAAAAATAATTAAAGTTAGTAAGCTTTGTATCGGTACGGTTCGACGTTCGAAAACTTGGAAGTAATAGTAAAAGAACGCAGTCAGAATGAGAATCATAACGATGGATATGACCGGCAGTAAAAATACGCCAAACAAAACATTCAAATAATTCAGAGTGACCAGGCCGGCGAGAATTCCCGAGGTCACAGACAATATCAAATGGACGAGAAAGAGATGTTTGTATCCCCAATGGGGCAAGGCTTTGATTTCTTGGATAGGATTCACGGCAAAACGAAGAAGGTAGATGAATGTCTCTTTGATTTTGAATTTTAATTTTTCTTCGAATTGGTCAATGCTCGACATTGTTCAAGTCGATCATGGGCCTCATTAAATTTCAAGAAGATCTTTCTCGGCAAGCTTGATCACGTGCTCTAAGAGCTGATTAAAGGGAATTCGCCGATTTGCTCTTGTAAGAACATGTTCTTTTGTGTTCGGGGAAGGTTGATAATGTAAAGCAGCTGAAATCTGATAACCGTGTTCTCGCAGACAGGCCAATTGGATGCACTCTTTGAAATCCGGATTCACCCATACAATTGGATAACGAGTCAGCAAGCAATTGATTTTCAATCCTTGTTTAAACACAACAAGTTTAGCGATGATCTCGGCTATTTTTAAGCGAAAACGAAATAACATCATCATTAAAAAGAGGTGAGGGTTTGTAAGCTCAAGTCCCACGAGCCTTTGTCGTTCGAAGACACCAATGGTGAACGAAATGAGGCTTCTGCGCCCAACGACACAAATTCGCTCATTTTTGCAAATAAACCAAAATTAATCATCATGGCCGGAGTCGTTGCATCGATATTGATGTCTTTTGCAGTATCTGAATAATGGAAAAATCGTGTGGCTAAGCCTGTTCCTAAACGGTAATTCCATTGACCATTGAGCGCGTCCTGGTAACCCAATCTGAAATCCAATTCACGCAAGCCAGTTTCCTGTGTGAAATGGTTCTGCACACCATAGTTTCTCCAGGCCGCTTCCGAGTACCAGTGTGGAGAAAAGAGGTTTATGCCCAACGACAGTTGTAGACCTGAAAACTGATTTGAAAGATTATTTCCTTGATCAGACAATTGCAGAAGGTAATTTCC
>CAYUNI010000053.1:0-269 GCA_964446245.1 uncultured Candidatus Saccharibacteria bacterium | reverse complement strand
AAGCCGACATGAATTAAAACATCATCAAAAGGCGATGCGCTTTCCTGTTTAAGATAAGTCTTTTTGTGCGAGATGCGCTGAAGAAGATCATCGTAAGAGACTTCTTCGTATTCAGGGTCCTCGGCCGAGCGGGCTGGACTTTGGGATGGCCACAGGGCAAGGGCCACAAGACTGATGGAAAGAGAATAAATAAATTTTTTAAACATACTCTGATTTTAATCGATTTTTATGAAATATGTAAAAACTCGTCTATCGAACTGGACTTCTTT
>CAYUNI010000052.1:0-1913 GCA_964446245.1 uncultured Candidatus Saccharibacteria bacterium | reverse complement strand
TTCGCTTCCAAAACCAAGGCAAACTCTTCTAAAGGCTGTATGCGCTCATAATGAACGGTAATCAAAAAATCTTTTCCCAAAATAAAATCGACTTCGCTGGCCCCTCGCTTGTTGTCGCCATCACGATCTGGACTAACCAGACCATTCGACAAATGATCAAGTGGAAAATCCAAAACCAAATAAATAAAATCATCATAGAGATCGACTCGCGAACGACTACTAGGCATCAAAAGCTCATGAGCAACCAAAGCCGGTAGATTAAAATTATGGGCTAAATCTTGGATATCATCAGGAGTAGGAGATTCCAAATCAATCCAAGTAATATTTCGATATTTTATTTGTTTTATCATTAATTAAATTATAATCGCTAATTGATTGACCACAAGTGGATAGTCTGCGATAATTGGATATAATGAAAAACTTTTTAACTCAATTCAAAAATTCTTTTTCCTTCAGCGCAATGATCATTTTAGGTCTTGGTATATCTTTTGTCGCTGGCGCTTTTGTCGGCTCCGAAAAACCAAACCTCCTCACCCAAGCCAGAGCGCAACTCGCCAATGCAGAAACTGCTAAGCCAGAAGTCGTAGATTTTGGACCATTTTGGAAAGCTTGGGCGCTTCTTGATCAAAAATTTGTCCGAAGTACAGGCACCAGCTCAATCTCTACCACAACCGAACAAGAAAAAGTCTGGGGAGCAATTTCTGGACTCACCGATTCTTTGGGTGACCCATATACCATATTCTTGCCACCAGAAAAAAAGGTTCGTTTCGATGAAGATATTAATGGCAATTTTTCTGGAGTAGGAATGGAAATCGGAATAAAAGGTGGCCTAATCACCGTAATCGCCCCTTTACCAAACTCTCCAGCACAAAAAGCTGGAATCCTAGCCGGAGATAAGATTTTAGCAATCGATGGCACTTCAACAGAAAAAATGAGCACTGATGAAGGAGTCAAGTATATTCGAGGGCCGATCGGCACCAAAGTAATCCTTACTATTGCTCGAGAAAAAATCCCTTCTCCCTTAAAAATTGAAATAACTCGAGCAAATATCGAAATACCAACCCTAGAAACAAAATACTTATCTGATAAAAATATTTTTATCATCACCCTTTACAACTTCAGCCAGCCATCTCCCGCTAGATTCAAACAAGCAATCGAAGAATTTTTGCGAACTCCTAGCCAAAAATTAATTCTCGATTTGCGAGGCAACCCCGGTGGCTTTTTAGATGCCGCGGTTGATATTAGTAGCTGGTTTTTACCTCAAGGAAAAATCATTGTCAAAGAGGAGCGCGGAAAAAAACAAGACGAATATCTCTACCGCAGTGTTGGCTATAATGTCTTTCAAAAATTAGGTCGACCCCTTAAGATGATTATCCTTATTGATCGCGGGAGTGCCTCTGCTTCCGAGATTGTTGCGGGCGCCCTTAGTGAGCAGGGGATAGCGACCTTAGTCGGAGAAACCACTTTTGGCAAAGGTTCCGTACAGGAGCTAGTTCCTTTAACTAAAGACACGTCACTCAAAATTACTGTCGCTCGTTGGCTTACACCTAATGGTGTATCTATCTCCAATGGGGGGCTTAAACCTAACCTCGAGGTAAAATACGCCACCTCTACTTCCATCTCATCTAGCCTAGAAAAATCAGATACTCAGCTAAATCGGGCAATAGAATTATTGTCTAACTAATATTCCTATTACCACCCCAAAAAAATCAGGGCAAAAGCCTTGATTGATATTGGTCTTGGTTTATGCTAAATTTACCCCATCAAGAAATAATTAAGGCATTATTTTATAAGTCGATAACTTAAAACTTCTAATGGGATGAAAATAATCTTACTTCAAGATGTGCCGAAAATCGGCCGGAAAAATGAGATAAAAGAGGTGGCTGATGGTTTCGCCCACAATTTTTTACTTA
>CAYUNI010000051.1:0-2023 GCA_964446245.1 uncultured Candidatus Saccharibacteria bacterium | reverse complement strand
GCCCGATCTGCTTCAGCGCCGACAGTTTGTAGTTCACGTTCTCGCCGTTCACGGCGGAGAGGCGGTTGGACACCGTATACCACTGCGAGACGCCGTCGCCGTTCAGGCCCATGCGTTCCAGCACGTGGCCGTAGTTGATGTAGGCCGGATAGAAATCCGGGTTGATGCGCACCGCCTCGGACAAGGCGTGGCGCGCGCCCTCGAGGTCGCCGGTGTTGCTGAGAACCACGGCGTGATTGAAGTGGATGGCGTAGACCACCGGGTTGTCGGCGTTGTGCTCGAGCCAGGTCTTGTAGAGCATCGAAACGGCCGACATCTCGCCGGCGGCCTGCAAGGTGCCGGCGGCGTTGAGAAGCTCCATGACCGTGAGCGTGCGCTCGAGCGAACGTTTCAGGGCGTCGGCTAAAAGATCGGCGATCATCCTTAGAATCCAAAAAGAAAGGGCCCCAACATGCTGGTTGTGGCCCTTTTTGGTAAAGGATGTCTAAAACCCGGCCCCTGGCGGGGCCGGGTCTTGAGCGAGGCTAGATCAGCGCCGCGAACTGCGTGGTGCTCATGTAGCCGATCTGGGTCGTGGTGAAGGCCTGGACCTGGGCCTGGTTCAGCACACCCAGCTGGGTGGTGGTCAGGCCGTTGATCTGCACCGAGGTGAAGGCCGCGATGTCCGTGGTCTCGATCCCCTTGATCTGCGTCGTCGTCAGCGCGCCGATCTGGGTCGTGGTGAACACCGTGAACTGGGTGGTGGTCAGCGCCCCGATGCCGGTGGCGGTGAAGCCGCCGATCTGGACCGTGCTCATCGACGCGATATCGGAGGTCGTCAGGCTCGCGACCTGGAGGGTCGTCAGCACGCCGATCTGCAGTGTGCTCAACCCGCCGATCTGGGTCGTGGTCATCGCCGCCAGGTTGGCGGTTGACAGCCCCTTGATCGTGGTGGTGCTGATGGTGCCCACCTGGCTGGTGCCCAGGGCCGTGATCGCCGTGGTCGTCAGGGCATTCAGCTGGGTGAAGGTCATCTGGCCAACCTGGGTCGTGCTGAGAGC
The DNA here is from genome assembly GCA_964446245.1 of uncultured Candidatus Saccharibacteria bacterium. Lineage (GTDB taxonomy): Bacteria > Patescibacteriota > Minisyncoccia > Phycocordibacterales > XYD1-FULL-46-19 > CAYUNI01. The sequence goes on along the minus strand of CAYUNI010000051.1, from coordinate 983 downwards.
GCCGACCTGGAGGGTGGTGAACGCATTGACGAAGGTGGTCGACAGGCCCGAGATCTGCGTCGACCTGATGCTGCTGACCTGCGTCGTCGACAGCGCCACGATATCGGCCGTGGTGAAGGCGTTGAACTGCGAGGTCGTCAGCGCACCGATCTGGACCGTGTTCAGGGCGCCGACCTGGACGGTCGTCAGCGCGGTGATGTCGGTGAGCGACAGCGACGATACCTGCGTCGTGGTCAGCGCGCCGATCTGGGTGGTGGTGAACACCGCCACCGCCGTGGTCGACAGGCCCTTGATCTGCGTCACGGTCAGGTTGCCCACCTGCGACGTCGTCATCGACGCGACCGCCGTGGTGGTGAGCGCGTTGAGCTGCGTGGTGGCGAAGTTGCTGACCTGGGTGGTCGTCATCGCGCCGATCTGCGTCGTGGTCAGGGCGCCGGCGAAGGTCGTGGACAGGCCCTTGACCTGGGTCGTGGTCAGGTTGCCGACCTGCGTGGTCGAGAGGCTCGCGACGGTCGCGGTCGCCAGCGCATTGAGCTGCGTCGACGCCAAGGCCTGGATGTTGGTGGTCGTCATCGCGCCGATCTGCGTCGTGGTGAACGCCGAGACCGACGTGGTGGCGAGGCCCTTCACCTGCGTCGACGTCAGGCTGCTGATCTGCGTGGTCGACATAGTGGCCAGGGTCGTGGTGGTGAGCGCGTTCAGCTGGGTGGTGGCCAGCGCGCCAATCTGCACGGTGGTCATGGCGCCGATCTGCGTGGTCGAGAGCGCGCGCACTTCGGACGTGGTCAGGCTCTTGATCTGCGTGGTCGTGATCGCGCTGATCTGGGTCGTGGTCAGGGTCTGCATGAACGTAGTCGACAGGCCCTTGACCTGGGTCGTGGTCAGGCCGGCGACCGTGGTGGTCGACAGGCCCGAGACCGCGGTGGTGGTGAGCGCGTTCAGCTGCGTGGTGGCGAAGTTGCTGATCTGCGTCGTCGTCAGCG
>CAYUNI010000050.1:1132-2025 GCA_964446245.1 uncultured Candidatus Saccharibacteria bacterium | reverse complement strand
CCTGAGCGATAGCCAAATCTTCGGCATCCAGGGAATCTACTCGGTGCTCTTTGTCCTGCTCGAGATACCGACCGGTCTTTTTGCCGACGTGCTCGGCCGACGGACCAGCATCCTGGCCGGGGCGGCCACATTGGTGGTGGCCAATTTGCTTCCGGTGGTGGCCCCTGGCGCTTCGCCCGGGATGAAATTCGCGCTGATGCTGGCGCATTTTTTTGGCGTGGCCGTGGCCCGCTCTTTTGTCTCGGGCGCGACGAGCGCCTATGTTTACGATTTTTTAGAGCGGGAAGGCAAGGCGTCCGAGTATAAAGAAGTCGAAGGCAACGCCCGGGCGATCTCGTTGGCGGGCAAGGTGGTGTTCTGGATCGGGGTGGGCGCGATGATGGAATGGCAGCTGACGCTGCCGTATTCGTTGACGGCCGGCTCGGCGCTGCTGGCCTTTGGCGTGGCGCTATTTCTTCCGGAAGATGCGAAGTTCCGGGATGCGCGGCCCGGCGAAACTGTCGTCGCGGACTGGCGCGCGCGGCGTTTTGTGAGCGAGCTGGGAGGCGCGGTTCGGGTGCTCGTGGCTTCGCCCTTCTTGCTTTGGGTGATCGTGCAAGGACTGTTTCTGTTCGTCGTCGGGCGGATGGTCGAGGTGAATCTCTTTCAGCCGCTGCTGCAGGAAAAGTCCGTACCTCTGGCCTGGCACGGCGCCGTGCTCTCGCTCATGACGTTGTTCGAGGCGGCGTGCTCGTCGCAAAGCGCGCAACGCTGGCTTGAGCGCTTTGGCATTGATCATGTAGCAGGTAAAACGATTCGAGGCTTTTCAAAAGGTATGACCCAGCGCACTGCACTGGCACATGCCCTGGCTCTGCAGCCCAGGCGGCACGCTGGCTCGGGCGAATTCCTCGCCG
>CAYUNI010000050.1:0-1122 GCA_964446245.1 uncultured Candidatus Saccharibacteria bacterium | reverse complement strand
AGTATCCTGCCCATGGCCTTTGGCGGACTGGCCGGCGTGCTCGCGGGCCTTTGCGTGGCCGCGGTCGCCATGGGGCTGGCGTTTCCGGCCCAAAAACAGCTTTTGAATGACGCCATTGCGGACTCACGCTATCGCGCTACGCTCAACTCCGTTGAATCGATGTTCGATCGGACGGTGACCGCGCTAGTCGTGGCCGGAATGGGTACTTATCTCGAGCGCTCGCGTGCGGATGGCGTCGCGGTGCTGGGACTGCAGCCGGTCTCGGGCTTCCTGCTCTGGAATTCGGTAGCGACCGTGGCCGGGCTGGTCCTGTTGGTCGCGGCTCTGCTTATGATTCCGAGTCTTCGAAAACAGCATCGCATCCAGGGTCTCCAGACGCGCTCAGTCGATCCTCGCTGACGACCGACCGCAGGTGGTGCTGTCGCTCGTCCTTTTTGGCGGGGCGTGAAAGCTCGGGAGGATCCAGGTACATCAGGCCGAGGCGGACTTCGCCGTTGCCGTCCTGAAGCAGCCAACGGACCTCCGCGGGCAGGACATCCATCCGACCCACTCGGATCCGGATGCGGTTGCCTGGGCAGAGCGGCAGGTGTCCCAAGGCGAGTACACAGCAGCCGCTAAAAGACTCGTTGAGCACCTTGGCCGTGATGCGCGGGAGAAAAGTGGAGCCGCAGTCGATGTCGATCGCCGCGAGGGCGCCAGCGTCAGGTTTGAAACGAATATGCCTGCGATTATTTTTAAGAGCAGCTGACATAGATCCATTTTGATGGACGCACCTCGTCAATGGCAACGCAATAATGAGTCCATTGGGTTCCATGAGAAGAAACGACCAATTTCATATCCTACCCAGATCAACAGAATAATTTGTGCGAGTGCCGCTACAAATGCAGTAGCGCCTACTTTAGCTAGTTTTCTGAGGCTAAATTCAAGCCCTAAGCCAAACATGAGGAAGACCACGCCCAATTCACCTAAAGTCTTAATCGTTTTCTCATCCGAGATAAATGGAAATGGTGTGGCGTAAGGGCCGATAATTAAGCCCGCAATGATGTAGCCCAAAACAACGGGTTGTCTAAGGTAATGGAAGATAACTGTCACGACTCCGGCTACCAGCATAATGACCGCCAA
>CAYUNI010000049.1:1845-2061 GCA_964446245.1 uncultured Candidatus Saccharibacteria bacterium | reverse complement strand
TCTCTGCGGAGGAGGTGTGGGAGACGGATGGCGTGACCACCGAGAACATCATCGTTTGGGGCATCCGGAACAATCTCGTGGCTGCCGACGAGAAGGAGACCCACGCCTTCGGGATCAACCCAGAGACGCGCGATCTTCAGTGCTCGCGCCGTCTGGTCGGCCTCGGCTCGTCCGCGATGTACGACGACGACTGTAGCGTCGCGATGCTGTACAGGA
>CAYUNI010000049.1:0-1835 GCA_964446245.1 uncultured Candidatus Saccharibacteria bacterium | reverse complement strand
CGCCTTCGTGGGCGCCGTGACGCTGGCCGTGCTCGGCGATTGGTTCTCTGGCGCCGGTGTTGTCACCGGTTCCGGCAGCCTGGAGGCGCTCACGCTGTGAGTAACAAGCTCGGGCGCATCCTCGACTTCCACTGGGTCGCCGATGGGTATACCTCCGACTTCTGGTTCCTGTTCGTCCTCCGCAAGTAAGCACTTGAACCCTCGGTCCCTCGGCCCTTCAAAACGGCACTTGGAACCTTGGGTACTTGGCTCTCCGGACCCCGTCCGACACGCCCCCGATATTGCATCGGGGCGCGCGTTTGATATCCAGGCAACCCCGCACGGAGCCCACGGTAGGAAACGTGAGGCTGGGGAGAGCGCAAGCGGAGTGCGGGGTGGAATGGATTCCTTGTTCGCATGGCGAAGCCATGCGATGATCGTGTCCATGAGAATCCGTAGCCTCAATCACAGCGTCTATCAACATCAGTATCACATTGTCTGGGGCACGAAATATAGACGTCATATATTGAAGCCACAACATATCAAACGGGAATTCCTCTGGTGCATCAAACAGATCATAGAGAAAGAGCCCACGCTCCAGCTTCTTTCAATAAACACCGATCTAGACCACGTGCATCTTCAGATCGAAATACCACCAAGCATCGCCGTTGCCGTCGTGGTTCAAATATTGAAAGCGAAAACAAGTATTCATTTAAAAAAGAAGTTCAAGTTTATCCGAGAAGTCTATATCGACGGCAACGTCTGGAGCGTGGGCTATTTCTCATCCACCATCGGATTGAATGAAGACCAAATCAAGAAGTATATCGAGTACCAAGGAAAGCAAGACCTCCCCAAACAACCTCGCCTAGGATTCTCATGGCAGAAAAAAGGAAACCCCGGGCTTTAGCCCGGGGAGGATGTCATTTAACAAAAAACGGTGGAAATGTCAAGAAGAATGGCATTCGAAGATGTGCGGATCAAAAATCCAGACAAAAGGTCTGGATACATGAGGGTCTCAAGTGGGATCGGGAAGCCAGTCTATGAACGCGGGCGTTCGATCTTTCTCCTTATGACGACGCTTGTTGGATGGCGGAGGTTCGTCGAGATCGATATCGAAGATCGAAAGCGCTTGTTCCACGCGTCGACTCATGGTGTAGGTCAAGAGAACCGTGCCGACCAGAAGTCCCTCGCTCCAATCGATGTCATGATCTTCTGGCAACGATTGTGGGTGAGGCAATGAGAGTCGGTTTGTCCAAACGGCGCGTGCGGTTCCTGTGCCGTCTGTCAAGTCGAAGTGAGCTCCTGGGAGCATTCGTGATGAAGCGAAGACGCGTTGAGGTTGTCCTGTTCGGAAGGAGTATTCCGGACCAGGATTCGCGATACGTATGTTTTGAAGCTCAACGAATACGAATGGTTGATGTGGCCTAAAGGTTTTCCAACACGGCCATCGATCGGGGATATCCATTGCTCCGCTAAGCAAATCTCGCACCCCATCGGCGAGATAGAGATCGGGATTGAGATGGCTTTGAATGAATTCACCAATGCGTCCTGCACGCAGGAACTGCAGGCGATTTTCCGCGCTGATATGAAGCAAAATACACCTCCTTTGAAGAGGGTATATGAACGACCGCATTTGTCAATCTTGCTTGCAAATAAAGCAGGACCGAAAGCATCTCTCTCAATTCTCCTCCGGTAAAACTTATTCCAGTGTCATGGAACCGGCAAGATGCTTCGGAATAGTTGTTCTTCGCAATGTGTCTTCGAGTGTTTCGGCGTGCCGAATGAGTTCGGCGTTTCCGTTTGCGACGAGGACTTCAGCCGGGCGAAGGCGTCCATTGTACGGATAACTCATGGCG
>CAYUNI010000048.1:0-2064 GCA_964446245.1 uncultured Candidatus Saccharibacteria bacterium | reverse complement strand
AGGGCCTGGAATTCGGATTCAGTGATCACGGTGGCGTGCCTTTCCATGCAGACCGGCTACGAGAAGAGCCGTCAGCGCCCGATCAAGAAACTACGGGTCGCTGTTGTTCTAACCAATGCCCCAGCGGGTGGGGAAACCTGGCGCGCAAGGTGTCGGAGGAAGGTCCGTGCCGCTTGATCGCGCATGAACCGAGGCTAGCTCCGCAAAAACGGCCTGCCTTAGGCCGCGACGCGGGACAACGGTTCCGGCAAAACGGGACAGGTCCGCCAGGGCCAGGCTCCCCGGTCGCTACAACCCGTAATGCAGATGCGGTGAATGAACATGGGCACAGTGTAGCAAAACGCCCCTCCGGCCTCGCTTCGGGTTGCGCAACGCTCTACACACAAACCCTAGGTTTACGCAGGCAATAGCGGGGGCAAAATGAGCACATAAAAAAAGAACGACTGTTCACTTTTGTTCAGGTATCACTATGAAAAACTTCAAATCGTGGGTCGCAGGCGCCTTGGCGCTGTGGGTCAGTGCGGCGACACTGGCCGCTCCTATTGACATCGCCGGCATCAAGGTGGAAGACAGCGTCACCGTGGCCGGTACCAAGCTGCTGCTCAATGGTGCGGGCATCCGCTACAAAGGGCCTTTCAAGGTTTACGTGGCCGAGCTCTACACCACCAAGAAGGTGACCAACCTCGAAGAGCTGGTGGCCGCGCCCGGTCCCAAGCGCATGGTGTTGGTGATGACGCGTGAGATCGAAGCGGGCCCCTTTGGCAAACTGCTCACGCGGGGGATGGAAGACAACAACCCCAAGGCCGTCATGTCCAAGCTGGTGCCCGGTCTCATGAAAATGAGCGACTTGTTCACCTTGCACAAGAACTTCGTTCCTGGCGACATGATTGTCATGGACTGGGTGCCAGGAACGGGTCTGGTTGTGTCGGTCAAGGGCAAGGTAGAAACCGAGCCTTTCAAGGAGCCTGAGTTCTTCAAAGCCCTGATGGGCATCTGGCTGGGTCCGTCCCCCGCCTACTGGAAGCTCAAGGACAACCTGATGGGCGACATGTCCTGAGTTCCTAGACCGAATAAGACCCTGATCGGCGCGGGCGTTGTCGCGCGCAGTAAGCTGACTGGATCATTCGCATTGCATTGTTTCTGGACGGGAAGGAATACTCCATGCACTGGGTCATTCGCGCCCTGGGCGCCATCACCGCATTGGTCCTGTGTCTTGCATCGGCCCACGCAGCCACTACGGTTCATGGTGTGCGCGTGGAGGATACGGCGATGGTCGAAGGGGTCAACCTGCAGCTCAACGGTTTTGGCACGCGCTACAAAGGCCCCTTCAAGGTTTATGTGGGCGAGCTGTACACCACCAAGAAAGTGGGGTCGCTCGAAGAGCTGATCGCCGCGCCTGGACCCAAGCGTCTGTCCATGGTTTTCGTGCGTGAAATCGAGGCTGGACCATTCGGCAAACTGCTGACCCGCGGCGTGGAAGACAACAACTCCAAAGCCGAAATGTCAAAGCTGGTGCCAGGTCTGATTCGCATGGGCGACATTTTCACGGTCAACAAGGTCCTGGTCCCCGGCGATGTGATCCACCTCGACTGGATTCCAGGCACCGGCATGGTCATCACCGCCAAAGGCAAAGTGCAGGGCGAGCCCTTCAAGGAGCCCGAGTTTTTCCGCGCCATCATGTCCATCTGGTTTGGCAATGTGCCGGCCGATCACAACCTCAAGGATGCCATGCTGGGGATTAAGTAAGCACGTTGCCGGGCAACCGGTGCTTGCAAGCAATGGGCGCTTCGGCGCCCTTTGCATTTTCCGAAGACAAACAGTGGGATTGCCGCTAGAGTCGCTGTCAACGGCACACGCATACCGCGCGACACCCGACAGGAGACTTGCTCATGAAGTTAAGGCTCCCTTTGGCATTTGGCGCCACCTTGGGTTTGCTGTTCCTGAAGGGCAGGTTCGAAACCTCGCGGCGCACCACACCGCATGTCACATCACAACAACGTATGAGGAGACGCCTATGCAAGTAAACAACATCAAGATTGGTGCCAAGCTGGGGGCCACCTTTAT
>CAYUNI010000047.1:0-2073 GCA_964446245.1 uncultured Candidatus Saccharibacteria bacterium | reverse complement strand
TGAGCCGCCTCCCAGGCTCGAACTGGGGACCTTCACTTTACAAAAGTGTTGCTCTACCAACTGAGCTAAGGCGGCATCTGCGCACGATCATCTTGGAGCAGTCTTAATATACCCGTCTTGGATTATTTTCTCAACATACTCTCTACTTGCTCGAGTTTACGGCTCTCGGTGCTTGAGCTTTTTCTTGTGCTCTGCTACTTGGCGCAAAAAGTCCGAAGCCTGCCCTACACCACGCTCCACCTCTGTTGTGTGTCGAAGCGTGTGTAGTATGCGCTCAAGAAGCTTTTCAGCCTTTAGGACAAGATATGCCACGCCCGTGTGCATATAGCGAAGAGTTACTCGCCACACCAAAAGTGCGTAGTCATGCACGAGCGTGGGCAACACTCGTTCTACCCAAAAGAGTATGGTGTGAAAGAAATTTGCCAATTGGGGCCGCTTAGCAGCAAAAAGCACCTTATTGGTCGTTAACTCCCAGTGCTTAGCATAGAGCAACCCCGCGAGACCAAGGAGTGAGACGCACAGCGTCGATATGAAGAATAGCACCATAAAGATAGTGTACCCTATTCAGCGACTGAAAAACAGGTAAACTCAGCGAGCTCGGTTCGCTCGCCAAACTTCTGTGTCGCAGCTGATACAAGGTCAGCAATTGTCTTGCTTGGATCCTTAATAAATGGCTGTGCCATGAGGTCTTCCTTTGTGGTAGGGCGCATCGCGGTAATGTGCATTGCTATGTCACGCGCGAGTGTGCCAAAGGCTTCATTTTTTGAAACAAAGTCTGTCTCGCAGGAAAGAAGCACGAGCGCGCCTATCTGGCCGTTACTGTGAACATACGCAGCGACCATACCAGCACCAAGCTCACGGTCGCTCTTTTTTGCAACCACAGCAGCAGAGCGCTCCTGAAGAATTGCTTTTGCTTTCTCCATATCACCCGCAGCCTGTTCGAGTGCTTTCTTGCACTCCATAACTGAAACGCCAGTTGCGTCGCGAAGTTCTTTCACCGCTTCTGCAGTAATAGCCATATTTCTTGTTATTTAGTTATTAGTGAGCGCCCTCGGTCTCTTTTTGTGCCGCACCAAGATGTTGCTCGTAGGTGCTTGCAATTTCACCCAAGATGAATGCAATAGTTTGAGCTGACGCATCGTTTGCAGGGATCGGATACGTAACACCTGCTCGGTCACAGTCAGTGTTGAGTATAGCAATAACGGGGATATTAAGGAGCGCAGCCTCCTTCACCGTACCGCTTTGGTGCCTTGGATCTACGATAATGAGCGCATCAGGCAATTTTGACATGCTGCGCAAACCACCAAACATGTCATCGAGCTCGGTGATCTCGCGATCAATAAGGAGTCGCTCGTGCTTGGTAAACTTTGCGAGCTCGCCCTTCTCGCGCATCGCTGAGAGCTCCTGGAGGCGATTTACACGCTTCTTGATCTCGCTGAAGTTTGAGAGAGTACCACCTATCCAACGCGATGCGACATAGGGCTGTGCAAGACGGTCAGCAGCGCGCTTGAGTGCTTCGCGAGCCTCGGCCTTGCTACCAACAAAGAGGATGGTTTTGCGGCTCTGTGCAAGCGTCTTTACCACCTCAAGAGCCTCTATGAGTTTAGCGGATGTTGCTTCAAGATCGATAATTTCACTACCTCCCTTCGTACCAAAAATAAAGGGCGCCACTGATGGGTGACGGCGCGACGGCGCATAGCCAAAGTGTGCGCCAACTGAAAAAAGCTTTTCTATAAGTGCCTGTGTATCCATATATGTAGGCTCGAGAGTACCATGGCGGGGCCCAAAATGCAACCGTTACTCCTCATCCGCGCCCCCAGCTGCCGCCGGTTGACCTGGGGTAAAGTTTTGCAGCGCCTCGATAATTGGTTCAAGATTACCGGCAAAAATACTCGGCAGATTGTGCCAGCTCTCTTTGAGGCGGTGGTCAGTAATGCGGTCCTGGAGGATGTTGTAGGTGCGGATCTTCTCGGAGCGGTCGGCGGTGCCTATTTGCGAGGCGCGCTCTGCGGCATATTTAGCGTTCTCCTTCTCCTCTTGCATCTGCTCGAGTTTTGCCAAAAGCACCGCCAT
>CAYUNI010000046.1:0-2270 GCA_964446245.1 uncultured Candidatus Saccharibacteria bacterium | reverse complement strand
TGTTGGCCGGAAAAAAACTGCAGGAAAGCGAACAGGTTTTGTTTCTGAAAGCGAAATTTCACACAGCCAGAGAAGTCGAACATTACCAGCATGATGTTCTTAATCGATTGCTGCAAAAAGAAGTCACGTTGATATCGCTGCCATCTTCGAACAACAAATTGACCGGAAAATTCGAGGATTATAAAGATCACCCTTTTTCTTGGTGGGAAAAGAAAGGCGTGCAGTTGGGCGTTGGCACCGATAATTACATCACTTTGAATACCAACTTTATCCAAGAGATGTTGATTCTGCTGTACACTGATGCTGATGACCTTAAAATCACTAAGCTATTGATGGTGGTTACGGGTGAAACTCGTCGACCGCTGATCAGCCATTATCTTTGGAAAATGAGAAAAAAAATTGATAGTCAGGAGTGAGCCATGAGCACGAAAACTTTTTTTCGTGATTTTTTCAGTAAAAAGATGCTTTTGGTTTTTTTCATGGGGTTCTCCAGTGGGCTGCCTCTTTTGCTCACGGGTGGGACCTTAAAAACATGGTTGGCTCGTGAACAGGTGGATATCAGTACTATTGGCTATTTTAGCTGGGTCGGAATGTCCTATTCTCTGAAATTCATTTGGGCTCCTTTATTGGATCGATTTAGTTTTTTCAACTGGGGGCGGCGGCGCAGCTGGATGCTCGTGACTCAAATTCTTTTGACAGGGCTTATTTCTTCTTTGTTTTTATTCGATCCAAAAGATTCTTTGTCGACCATTGCGGGCATTGCTGTTCTGATTGCTTTTTTCAGCGCGACTCAGGACGTGGCCATCGATGCTTATCGCAGAGAATTTTTAAGAGACATGGAACTAGGTATGGGATCAAGTGTAACCCAGTATGGTTATCGTATAGCAATGTTGATCTCTGGTGGCCTTGGCATCGGCCTGGTGGGATCATCATGGTTGAACTTGAGTTGGCAGCAACTTTATTTGGTGATGGGTCTGATCATGACTCTCGGAATAGTGACGACATTGATTGCGCCTGAACCGAATCTTGATAGCACCCAAAGACCAAAAACTTTGCGTTCGGCGGTGGTGGAACCTTTTAAAGAGTTTTTCACGCGAGATAAAGCTTTGATCATTCTTGCTTTTGTTTTCCTTTTTAAATTAGGTGATGCGCTTTCGGGCGCCATGCTCAATCCTTATTACGTGCAAATGGGTTACTCCAATGAAGATATAGGTTTGATTGCAAAAACTTTTGGTTTGATTTCTTCTTTAGTGGGGTTGTTCATTGGCGGCGCGGTCATTTATTCGATTGGAATTTATCGATCTCTTGTGGTCTTTGGCTTTTTGCTTTGAAGATATTTCTTCGGGAATGGGTTCAGCCGCGTTCATTGCTTTTCTCGCTGCGATCACAAATAAAAAGTACACAGCGACTCAGTATGCGATCCTGTCAAGCTTAGCTACGGTCGGAAGAAATTTCTTTTCGGGTTTTTCCGGGAATATGGTGAAAGCTTTGGATTGGGCTAATTTCTTTTATTTGTGCGGCTTGATTGCGATTCCAGGCTTACTGATGCTGATTGTCTTAAAGGATTATCAAACTCATCCCGAACAAAAGAGTTAATTGTGGAAATAGAGACGCTCCATTAGTTTTTCAGTTCTTTCCCTTTCTTGCTCATTTTTTATTTCTTGAACCGCTTCAATGATGGCATAACCGACTTCGGGATCGGTCAGTGGAAAATATCTTTCTTCGGGAACTAACATTTGCATCATCACAGTCACACCTTGAATGTAAGCTGGCAATCGTAAGCTTAATGATTTTCTTAAGATCATCAGATTTGTTCGTGTCTGAATGGTGTCAGGTTGTTGTTTTAAACTTTCGATATCGCTCATCAGAGAGCGGATCGCTTTTGCGTCTGCAGTAATGGAATAGATCAGACCTTTTTTCCCACCATCCCATTGGTAGCTTCCAACAAAACCAAGCTTGGTGTTAATAAATGTGCCATTGGCATTACCTTCTTTGTTGGCTGAAACATAGATTGAAAGATTAAATCCATAGATAGCGTCGGTCAAAATCACTGTGCCACCAGCGCCAAAGTGGCCGTTCGTATCCACGCCCACAGAATTTTGAAAGGCGATGGACAGCGAGTCTCCTTTGCGGAGGCCTTCATTTTTAACGGTTGTATTGATGCCGAAAAAACTCTGATTTTCGTTATGAGGGTTTATTTTATCGGATAGAATGTGATTGGCGCTGAAAGCCAATTCGGAGGCCCATCCTACCGGTTTAAGCAATTGCGA
>CAYUNI010000045.1:0-2309 GCA_964446245.1 uncultured Candidatus Saccharibacteria bacterium | reverse complement strand
CGCGACCTCGCCCACGACATGCACGATGGCATAGCCGGAGGGGCTTTCGTTGAGCAGGGTCCAGTCGCTGTAGGTCAGCGCACACTCCGTGGAAACCGGTTCCTGCCGCAAGTCGCTCTCAAGCGCGGTCCACAGGCTGCTCAGCTGGGTACACACCGACACCGTCAGCGTCTGCGGACGACGATTGAAACTGCGCCGTCGTGGCGTGGCCCAGCATTGGCGGGCCCGTTCCAGCGCATTGCGATAGTCCGCACCCGCGGCCTGAAGCGGCAGGCCCATCTTTAGCGGCGGAACGCCGTCGTTCAACTGGTCGAGATGCCGCGCCGCGAGTTCCGCCAGCTCGCCGAAGCGGAAATACAGGCATTTCTCGCTGTAGGGCTGCAGGCGGGCCATCGTCACCGGCGGCTGGTCGAGGCTGGCATCGAGCCAGAACCAGTCCCCCGCGTTGTCCGGCCGGATGGGGTCGATGCGGGTGGCCGCGGCATGGGCTTCGAGGTACTCCGCGAGGAAGGCGATCTCGCGCGGCGCCAAGCCTTCCGGCTGGGCGGCGGTAAGGGCCAGCATGGCCTTGAAGCGGACGTCGATGGCGCCCAGTTCCACCGGGAGGGTCGCCGCCGGATCCACCGCATCGTGCGCAATGTGGTACAGGGCCTGCGCATTGCGCCAGAAATGGGCGGGCGTCGGCGCCGCGATCAGCAGGCTGGCGTTCAGCTGCCGGGAAAGGTTGTGGACACCGTTGAGGCAAATCTGGCTGCGGCTGCGATGGATGCGGGCCAGCTCCTTCGGGTTCGCTTCCGCCGCCAGCTTCAGCCAGGTTTCGCCGAGTTCGGCGCGCAGGCCGATCAAGCCCTGGGCGACCGTTGCGAGGTAGCCCGGCAGCGGCAGCTTGACGTCGAGCAGCAGCGGCGTGAGGGCGTCGTCGATGCGCTCGGCCCGCTGCTGGAACAGCTCGCCGATCTTGAGTCGATGGGGAACCGGTAGTCTCAGCTCGGCGATCTCGGCCACATGCTGGCGCAGGGGCACCAGGTCGAGCAGGGGATCCTCGCCGGGCGGCTCGGCCAGCCAGTCCAGCGCACGCTGTTTCTGGATCGGCGTCTGAGAGGCGGTCTTCTTGCGCGGCATGATGAACGAATCGACCAGGTAAGAACAATGATTCTAGTAGAATCCCGACGCATTTTCCGACCTGCCTCCGCGAGGACTCCGAAATGACCAGCCTGCTGTCCGCCAAGCCCATCGATCCCAGGGATCGCCTGATCGTCGCGCTCGACCTGCCCGAGGCCGACGCGGCGCGCAAGCTGGTCACCGAACTCGGCGACTCGGTGGTCTTCTACAAGATCGGCTTGGAGCTGTTCATGACCGAGGGATATTTCGACCTGCTGCGGTGGCTGGTCGATCAGGGCAAGAAGGTGTTCGTCGACCTCAAGTTCTTCGATGTGCCGGAAACCGTGCGCTCGGCGGTGCGGGCTCTGGCCGGCAGCGGCGCCACGTTTGCCACCATTCACGGCAATCAGGCGATCATGGAAGCTGCCGTGAAGGACAAGGGAGACCTCAAGATCCTCGCCGTCACGGTCCTGACCAGCCTCGACCGGGGCGACCTCGACGATCTCGGATTCGCCTGCGAAGTGGACAAGCTGGTGCTCTCGCGGGCCCGCAGGGCGCTGGACGCCGGAGTGGACGGCATCGTCTCCTCGGGGCTGGAAGCGCCCATGATCCGGCGCGAACTCGGCGACCGGCTGATGGTTGTGACCCCGGGTATCCGGCCGGTGGAGAACAAGCCGGCCGACGACCAGAAGCGCACGGTCGATGTCGCCCAAGCCTTCCGCAACGGGGCCGACTACATCGTGGTCGGGCGCCCCATCCGCCAGGCCGCCAGTCCGCGCCAGGCCGCGCTCGACATCCAGCGCACCATTGCCGAGGTGTTTTCCGCCGGGGCCGCCTGATACGGCACTGCGGCGGGGATCGCCGCCGCAGCCGGAATGCGGACGCTATGCCTTGTTTTATCCGGGATTTTGAAATAAAATCGCCGGCTTTCCCGCTTTTCAAGAGAACACCATGGTTGTCATTCGTCTCGCCCGCAGCGGTGCCAAAAAGCGCCCGTTCTTCAATATGGTGGTTGCCGATTCGCGCAATCGTCGCGATGGCCGCTTCATCGAGCGCATCGGTTTCTACAATCCCGTCGCCGCCGAGAACGAGCAGGGTCTCGTGATCAACAACGAGCGGCTCGCGTACTGGCAGGGTCACGGCGCGCAACTGTCGCCGACCGCCGCACGTCTGGTCAAGCTGGCTGCGACGGCGAAGGCTGCCTGATC
>CAYUNI010000044.1:0-2468 GCA_964446245.1 uncultured Candidatus Saccharibacteria bacterium | reverse complement strand
AATGTAAACAGGTGCAGCGTAATTTGGCGCAGCTCTTGGGTCGCGAACCACTGCCGGAAGAAATTGCAGCAGAAATGGGTGAGGATATTGATAAGGTGCGCTATGTGATTAAGATCAGTCAGGATACTATTTCACTGGAAACTTCAGTGGGTGATGATGACGAAGACTCAACTCTGGAGGATTTTATTGAAGACGTGAAGACTGCGACGCCGGATCGTGTGGCGGCTTTGCAGTTGCTGAAGGACTATGTCAAAGAAGTGATTTCGGTGTTGTCACCTCGTGAACAGAAGATTTTGGAAATGCGTTTTGGTCTTTTGGATGGCGTGGCTCATACCTTGGAAGAAGTGGGTCAGGAATTTGAAGTGACTCGTGAACGTATCCGACAGATTGAAGCAAAGGCGATTGAGAGGATTAAGAAGCATGATAGTATTAAGAAGTTGGTTGACTATTAAATAGTTGAAAGTTAGAAAATATAAAGTTTAAAAGTTCTCAATAAAAATAGCTAGATTGATAATTCTAGCTGTTTTTATTTTTACTGTTTTATAATGAAAAAATAGCTAAATATAGTAATAATTGACAAGTTTAGACTTTTTACCTAGAATGATACCTGTACTTACCATATTCTGCGATAGCTCAGTGGTAGAGCAATTGGCTGTGAACATAAAATGTTTTATGTCTTATAAAGACAAAAGACAATACGCCGATCGTGCAGATTACCTTAAAATAGCAGTTGCTAAACGTCGTCAAAATTTGCGACTTAAGGCAATTGATTATAAAGGTGGTCGCTGTGTAATTTGTGCTTACAACAGATCTTTGCAAGCGCTTGATTTTCATCATCTCGACCCTAGTCAAAAAGACTTTGGCATTTCTGCTAAAGGCTATACTAGAAGTTGGGTGAAAGTAAAAGAAGAGCTTGATAAGTGTGTGTTGTTATGTGCGAATTGTCACAGAGAAATTCACGACGGTATTACGCAGCTTCCTTGAGTAATCAAGGTTGAAAAACGAGGTGAACTCGGGGAAACCCTTATGGGCAATCCCGAGCCAAGCCTTCGCTGAGGCTTCGACTTGCTATGCAAGCTAATGCTTTAGAGAAGGAAGGTGTAGAGACTATCCACTTTGTGGAGTAGCTCCGAGCTTTTCGGCGCGAAGCGCCTCGCTCCGTATTTCTACTTAGAAACGGAGATGATATAGTCCACCCCCCTAGGCAACTAGAGGATAAGTGTAACCAATGGGTCGTGGGTTCGAATCCCCCTCGCAGAGCATTTACAAAAAATACTAGCCTTGGCTGGTATTTTTTGTTATCTTGAATTATATGAGTAAATGGCAAAGTTATTACGATGATACGAAAGATAGGCAGCCGGCTAAAATTTTGGTGGAGGCTGTGTCTTTTGTGGCAAATAAAAATAGAGCTTTGGATCTGGGTGCAGGAGCTTTAACTGATAGTAAATATTTATTGTCGCTTGGTTTTGAGGTGGTAGCTGTGGATCAAGAGAAATTCTCTGATCAGATAGATGATGATAAATTTAGTTTTATGCAAAGTTCTTATCAGAATTATGAATTTCCTGAGGATAGTTTTGATTTGATAAATGCTCAGTTTTCTTTGCCTTTTAATGGCAAAGATGGTTTTGAAATATTGTGGCAGAAAATTATTTTAGCCTTGAAACAAGATGGTTTATTTGTTGGACAGTTTTTTGGTCTTAATGATGAGTGGAATACGGCTGAGTCTAAATTGATTTTTCATTCAAAAGAGCAGGTTGAGGTAATGCTCTCTGGCTTAGAAATTTTGAAATTGGTAGAAATTGAGCGGGACGGGAAATTGGCTAGTGGCGAGCCGAAGCATTGGCATCTGTTTAATATCATTGTTCGTAAAAAGGCTTGAGCTGGAGACGGCTATCTATTAGTAGTATTAACTGTTATGCTTAGTTTAGTTTTATAAACTAGATTTAGAGTATGGATAAGAAAATTGTAGGGCCGGTCGTGGTTGTTGGGTTAGTGATCTTGGGAGCTGGTTATTTTATTTATCAGGCGAAGGCGCCGGTGGTGGTGCCGGAAGTGCCAGTGGTGTCTGAACCGAAGTCGACTAGTGATCACAAAAATGCTAGTTATGATATCGATGGTAAGTCGGTGACTTTGGTTAATGGTCGAGCTGAGAGCGCACTAGGTGTTGATAGTGCAAGCAAGCTAGTGACGCAGTATTTTGGTAACGAAGTCCGGGCTGATTTTAATGATGATAGTCATGAAGACGTGGCCTTTTTGCTGACACAAAATAGTGGCGGCAGTGGAACCTTTTATTATGTGGTGGCTTGGTTGAGTGTGGGCGATGCTTACAAAGGAACTAATGCTATTTTGCTAGGTGATCGGGTTGCTCCGCAGACGACTGAGTGGCTGGATGGTGAGATTGTGGTTAATTATGCTGAGCGTAAAGCTGGTGACGCGATGACTGTCAGTCCTTCGGGGGGTGTTTCTAG
>CAYUNI010000043.1:1993-2584 GCA_964446245.1 uncultured Candidatus Saccharibacteria bacterium | reverse complement strand
ATCGGTGACGACATACCCATCGTCGGGGAAGTAGCCCGTGGGCAGTTTCCTGCGCTGCACATAGCCCATCAGGCCCGCATAGTGGCGGGTGAAGTCCCGTGCGAAGCTGCTGCCGGTGTACTGGCGCCGTGCACTGGGCACTGCATATCCGCAGCCCCAGGTCGGTGTGCTTGCAGGGCGCTGCGGACTGCCTGCCCAGTGCCGCGCACCGTAGACAAGCGCCATCAGCAGCGCCGCGGCGATGCTCCAGTGGCTCACTTGCACCAGCGTATCGTGCACCTGGGCAACAGCCAGCGGGATTGACGACGTCGGCGCGTCGCGCAGGAACAGGGGCAGGCTGGCCTGCACCAGGGCAAGGCCGAGCCACGGAGCCAGGCCCAGCGCCACGGTGCCGGCCGTATGCAACACAACGGGCAGGTTCATCCAGAGTGTGGGCTCCTGCCCCGCTGGGAGCGTGGAGTCCCGGGATTCACCCAGAAAGATCACGCCAAAGGCGCGCGTGATGCTCAGGACCGACAAGGCCCCCACAAAGGCGAGCAGTGACGCCACCAGGGCAAATACCAGCCTGGCCCACATGCCGATGGGTGCATC
>CAYUNI010000043.1:383-1983 GCA_964446245.1 uncultured Candidatus Saccharibacteria bacterium | reverse complement strand
AACCCGTTGAACGGAGGCAGCCCGGAGATGGCAATGCCGCCCAGCAGAAAGCTGGTCGCGGTCCAGGGCATGGTCCGGGCCAGCCCACCCAGGCGTTCCATGTCCACCCCCTGTTTGGCACGGTACACGTTGCCAGCGGTGTAGAAGAGCAGGCACTTGAAGAATGCATGGTTGAGCACGTGCAGCATGCCGCCCGCAAATCCCAGGGCGGTCAGCACCGGCTGCTGCCAGGCCATGCCCAGCATGCCGATGCCAAACCCCATTCCGGCGATGCCCACGTTTTCCGTCGACGAGTAACCCAGCAAACGCTTGAGATCGCGTTGCGCGGTGGTGTACAGGGCGCCCATGACCGCCGAGGTGGCCGAAAAGCCCAGCACCAGCCAGCCCATCCAGGCATCTGGCTGCCCTTGCAGGATGGTGAAGTGCAGCAACCCGAACAGGCCGGCCTTGTGGATCACCCCCGACATGAGGGCGCTGACGTTGGCCGGTGCTGCGGCATGCGCGCGGGGCAGCCAGGAGTGAAAAGGGAAAAACGCCGATTTCAGGCCGAAGCTCGTCAGCAGCAACAGGAACACGGCGTTGCGCGTCGGCCCCGGATGGTGGCTGAGCCACTGGCCGAAGTCACTGAGGTACCAGCTGTGCGTCTGGGTGTAGAGCACCATGACGGCGGCCACGAGAAAGATCAGGCCGATATGGGTGGACACCAGGTAGTTGAAACCGGCAAAACGCACCTTCTGGTTGGGGTAGTCCCAGATCACCAGCAGCCAAGCCGACAAGGCGGCGACCTCCCAGCCCATCAGGAAGGTCACCGCATGCCCCCCGGTGTACACCATCAGGAACGACAGCGAGGTCATGTTCAGCAAGGCGAAGTGCACGCCCACGTGGCGCGGGCCCTGGAAGTAGGCTCGCAGATAGCCCACCGCGTAGACAGCGCCCAGCAGCGTCATGGGCAACGACCAGCTCAGGAAGAAAGCGCCCAGCGCATCGAGTTCGAATCGCAGCTGGCCGATGGGGTAGGCCCAGGCAAACACCAGCATGGGCTCGGCGTGGCCGGCCAGGACCGGCGCCACGGCCACCCAGGTGAGCACGGTCGCAATGGCCTGCGACGCGAGCCCGCACACGGCGCGCACCCCGTTGGGCACCGGCAACATGCACAGCGCACCGCCGCACAGCAGCACCCATGCAGCCGACAGGAGGTAGCCCATGGTCAGGCTCCCTGCGGAAATTCAGAACAACAGACGGTGGCGGGTAAACAGATACGCATCGGGTCTCCAGGCACAAACGCAACAAGAACGTTCAGCGTGCGCAGGGAGGACCGTTGTGATGGCGACGATTGTCAAAGCTGCGGCGCTTGGACAGCGCCAGCCGCTTGGGGGTGGAGGCAATGACGGAACAATCGATCATCGCGGCGGATTGTACGCCCAAGGGTGTTTTCATTGTGCAAGCTGCACCCGGTTTCGCCCCAGGTGCTTGGCTTCGTACAGGGCGGCATCGGCAGCGCGCAACAGACCGGCGGGGCTTTCACCTTGGGTGGGAATGCAGGTGGCCACGCCAATGCTGACGGTCAGCACCCGGGCCGTCGTGCCAAAGGCGTGTGCAA
>CAYUNI010000043.1:0-359 GCA_964446245.1 uncultured Candidatus Saccharibacteria bacterium | reverse complement strand
GGCCGGGCAAGATGACGACGAACTCCTCGCCGCCGTAGCGCGCGGCCAGTTCGCCGGAGCGCTGCGCGGTGGTGGCCAATACCGTGGCCACCTGTTTGAGGCATTCGTCGCCAGCCTGGTGGCCGTAGTGGTCGTTGTACGCCTTGAACTGGTCCACGTCGATCATCGCCACCGCCAGCGACAAACCCTGGCGTAGTGCACGTTGCCACTCCGTTTCCCACACGGCGTCAAAGCGACGTCGGTTGGCCAGGCCGGTTAGGCCGTCGGTGCTGCTAAGGTCGAGCAACTTTCGGTTGGCAGCTTCGAGTTCATTGGTGCGTTGCTGAACTTTTTCTTCCAGTGCCAGATTGGCAGCACTG
>CAYUNI010000042.1:0-2661 GCA_964446245.1 uncultured Candidatus Saccharibacteria bacterium | reverse complement strand
CAATCACCATTTGCGGCGGAGGTAACTTCCCCAGCTCAATAGTAATCGATCGACTACTTGGCGTCGCCAGGGTCTGACCATTAGCGCTAATAACCTTGAAGTTATCAAACGTAATAACCACTTGTCCAAGATCCGGAATTGTTTTATTGGTCTGGAGATAAAACTCCATGACCTTACGCAACTCACCAGCTGGCAAATAGTCAGCTGATTTGTTGGGATCCATGTAGTAATGGAACATAAAAGTTCCATCACCATTAGATGCCGTATCTGTCCACTTAGACTGATCAATATTAGTCGAATTGCTAAAAACGCATTTCGCCGGTATCGGCTTGGCTGCGAAATTAACACAATTGACATAAGCCACACTGACCCGACAGGTCAAATCCTTGACTGCCTGATCACTCGCCACCTGAACATCGGCCCACAGAATACCTCCAGCACGATTAACTGGATAGGCAGACTGCAAGAATTTCAACTCAAAAGTTTGAGCTGACACACTTAAACTTGCTAAACAAATAGCAAACAAAACAACAATAGACTTAGCCATGAGGCCTCCATAAATAATGAGAAACAAAACAAATAAATAAATTTTCAAAGTTCGATTAATACAGGATTATATCACATTTAACATTATTTGTCAAGGATATGGTCATTTTTTCGCTTATTTAAGCCATTTTATAAACAAAATAAAAAACTATCCGGACTAACCAGATAGTTTTAATTTTTTGACTCTCTCCACCAGTAGTCATCATCAGAATCATCATCTTCAGCTAAATCACTTAGCCTTTGTTTAACTGCCAGTATTATCTTGTCGGTCTCTTGCTCCAACTTTTGCATCTCCTCTACTTCAAGTTCGTACTCAACTAGCCTGAGATAATGGTAACGATGGGCAATAAACACCAAAGCTAGCTGTAGTTCAATGATAAAATAAGCAGTCCTTTCCTGAGCAATACTATCGATACCCAATACATATTTCACAAACACAAAGAGAAAAAATCCATAGATCTGCAAGACAGCAGTCATTGTCAGCATCCTCTGCCACAATAGTTTAGTTAAAAAAACTTGTGGATTAGACAGCTCTTGCAAAGACCAAGTTGCGAAGAAATCCCAGCCCTGAGTCGATTCTTTACCTTTCAAAAATGCAAAAGAATTAATCAAACGATACATTAAATATTTCTTCGAGCGAGCAAATATTAGCCACAACAAGACTGGATAAAAAGCCGTAAGCAAAAAGAAAGCCACCCTCTCTTCAGTATTCATGACAACTCCTTTGGAATAATTTAAAGAACCTTACTACTCTATCTACTTAACATTTTTAAACACTAAAGTCAAAGACTACTGATGAGCAAGCAAAACTGCCAAAGTCTCCTTAGCACATTTACGCCAATCAAAATCTCGCACTCGCAGTAGACCTTTCTCCAGCAAAGTCTGCTTTAATTGCTCATCACTCAAAAGCTCATAGATCTTCTCAGCCATCTCCTGGGCCTTATTAGGATTAAACAGTACAGCCGCCTCACCTACCACCTCACGTACCGGCGCAATGTCCGAGGCCACAATTGGCGTGCCGCAGGCCATAGCTTGCAACAGTGGAATACCAAAGCCCTCATAATTTGAGGGGAACACAAAGGCACTGGCTGCATTATAAATATCTGGCATCGACTTCTCTTCAATCCAACCCGGCATCAAGACTGATCTTTCTAAATTATATTCACTGATATTATACTTCACTTCGTCAAAACCATAACTAGCATTACCTACTAGGACCAGTTTATGCTTAATCTCTGGATGATTTTGCCTCAAGAGTGCAAAGGCCTCAATCAAAGTCGAAATATTTTTCTTTTTCTCCAGGCGTCCGACATAAAAGATAAAAGGCTGAGTAATACCATTAACCGCTAAAGTCGGCAAAGTCTGCTCCGTAGGCAATTGTTTATATAAAGTACTGTTATAGCCATTATGAATCACTGTAATTTTATCAGACTCTGCTCCATAGACTTCCTCGAGCTCCTGTTTAGAAAAATTAGAAATAGTAATAATCTTACGAGCCGCTTTCAAAGCAAACTTAGTCGACCAATCCAAATAATCAGTTTTAGTTGCGCTATACTTACCTAAGGTCACGAGCCGAACCAGATTGTCGACAAAGCTATTTTTATAACCTACTCGATCATGGTCATAGAGCTTCTCCTGACGCTTAAAACCAATATCATGAATGGTCACTACCGACTTAGCTGGATAAAAGAGTGGCAAGGTGTGAGCTGGCACAAACAAGACATCTGGTTTTTTAAATAACATCTCCAGTGACAAGCCACCTAGCGTCCAGAAGAACTTAAAGGGCCAATTCAGCACCTTGGCCTTAAAATTACCATGTGGACTCTGCAAAATCTGCAAGCCGTCTTTATCAAAACTAGCTGGACCGGTCATTGGTTCAGCCTCCTCGCTACCTAGATCGGCGAGACCCGAGACCAAGGGTCGATCAGTGTACAAAATATATTGATTCTCCGTATCAATTTGCGCTAGCTCGCGAATCAAATAAAAAGCATACCACTCCGTACCGCTCTTATGAATTCGATTAGCCCTGCTAGCATCAATCCCAATTAACATATTATTTAGTCGCAAAAATACTGCGCTTATATGAATCTAAGTTCTCTAGAGAAATGCCGGTAC
>CAYUNI010000041.1:0-2689 GCA_964446245.1 uncultured Candidatus Saccharibacteria bacterium | reverse complement strand
TTTTATCCGCCTTTGCCTCGCCGTAGCTTTCTTTGACCTTTCGTAGCTTTACGCGAAGGAGGTAGCGTAGGCAGGGTTTATCCGCGTTCCGCCATCCGCCAGCCGGCGGAGGCGGAGTCTGCGTTCAGTCAGCATTAGTGAATATCTATTATCCGCAACCTCAATTCTTTTCTCCCACACCAAGTGGTTTTTTCTAAATTAGCCAAGAGATCAACCCTGCGGCCAGCAGTCAAATCCACCTCCCCAAAACGATGCCTAATCTGTCCATCGCCTCCCAAATCTAAACAAGCAAAAAATCCTATCGCCTTGATTAATTGCCCTCGATGATTCAAAAAAGTTAATTCTAAATGTGCCCCGCCCCGCCCAAAAGCTCGCGCATTTTTTAATTCCAAATTCTTAAACCAAAAAATTGGTTTAGGATTTTCTATACCAAACGGTGCTAAACGCTCAATTTCACCATAAGTTTCATTATTGATTTCCCTTAAATCCAATTCCATATCGGCAATTATCTCCATGGTAATTTCTTTTTTAGGCAAATCTTCAAAAGCCAAGACAATATCTTTTTCCAAAGTCGCCACCTGTTCAGCAGGCAAAGAATATCCTCCCGCATGATGATGTCCGCCATAATCACTAAAAATACCTTCCGATACCGCTCCCATCAATTCCACCATATTAATCGAGCCATCCGAACGACAAGACCCCTTAGCCTCACCATTACTATTTAAACCCCAGACGAAAACCGGTCGGGAAAATTTTTCTACCAATCTGGCACTAGCTAAACCTAATACTCCAAGTGGCCAAGTCGGCTCGCCAAGTACCAAAACTGGTGGCAAATCCTCTCGTCCGCTAAAATTTTTATCAGCCCAAGCCAAAATCTCATCAACCGCCTCTCGCCGTCGATGATTATTTTTTTCTAAATTGGTGACAATGTTTTTTGCCAATACTGGGTCACTGGTAATTAAAAGTTCATACGCCTCTGAAGCATGCGACATCCTCCCAGCTGAATTAATTCTTGGTCCAATTGAAAAACCAAGATCATCCTCGGTAATATCGCCTTGTTTCAATTTTAATTGCCGAAATAATTCCCAAAGGCCAACGCGCCTCGTCTGACGCAAAACCCGCAGACCAAAATGAACTAGGATTCTATTTTCACCGGTCAATGGCACCATATCACTCACTGTTGAGATAGCGACCAAATCAAGAAGCCATTTTTCCCAACCGAGAGGAGCAAGATCCGGACGCCGGCTTAATAAAGCTCGGATCAACTGAAAAGCTACCCCGGCCCCCGAAAGATGTTTGTAGGGATACTGATCATCTTCTTTTTTAGCATCGATTATGGCATAAGCTTCCGGCAAAGCCCCCGCCACCAAATGATGATCAGTAATTATCACTTCTATACCCAAAGATCTAGCCAGCGCTACCTCTGCGACAGCCGTAATACCACAGTCGACAGTAATGATTAATTTCGCCCCAGCCTCAGCAAATTTTTTAATCGCTTTCTCATTCAAACTATAGCCCTCATGGTAACGATCGGGAATGTAAGGGAGAAAATTATTAAAACCAATCTTCTGAAAAAATTCGGCTAAAATCACCGTTGCTGGTACCCCATCAGCATCATAATCACCAAAAATGACAATCTTTTCGTCGGCATCAATCGCCTGCCAAATTCGCAAAACCGCTTTCTCCATATCAGAAAACAAAAAAGGGTCAGCCAAACCTTTATCATAATCAAATATCAAGAAATCCGTAGCCAATGAGAGAGAATTTAGACCTCGATTAAACAACAAACGCCCCAATAGGGGTGAAAAATCTTTAAATTCATTTTTTAATTCACCTTCCAAGTCCGGCGCAAGTCGCCAATATTTAGACATGATTTGATTATAGCCACTCTGAGCCAAAGAACAAAATACTTAATTAGCCATCTGATTACCCCCCCCCCTGCAAAAACCCAAATTCCAAATCAAAAATAAATCACCCGCCTCCGCTTCCCCGACACTCCGCCGCTGTTTAAGCTTCGGCGGGTGAAGCAAAAATCCAAGCGACAAGCTACCTCACTATTGGAAACAGCGGGAGAGCCGGCAGCCGATATCCGGATACGAGCGGTCTTCGGAAACCGCGCACGCACAGAGCCGACCACCACCGGGGTCCCAGCCGGCATAAACGACATGAGAACCGCCCCTCGAGCCCGGGAGCCATGTCCAGTAAACACCTTCTTCAGGTGTTTTTTTACCATCTAAATGGACACCCGTTTTTTCAAAAACACTTCTTTGTAAAATCAAATATTCAGACAAAGTTAATGTCTCGCCATTTCTTATAAAATCCTCGGCTTTATTATCTTTCCCGTTTTCTTTTTCTCCGCCATATTCTTTACCCAACGTTTTCTTGAGTTCCCATTCGGCAGTCAAATCTGGAGCCTTGTGAACCAAAATGATTCTGGCCCCGATCCTTGAGGCCTCGGTTATCTGATCGGCTGCTATCTCCCAGGAGGGTTTTTTGCCTTTTTCTTTTTCATAACCATCAGTCATCTTCGCCTCTAAATCTGCCAGATTGGGAAGGGTTTTGGGAAGAAATAAAACTTTATCAAACCCTTTCTCTTCTATCGCCTCTTTTATACTATCAGCATTTCTCTGCCAGATATCTTGCATTTGCTCAGCAAAATCGGCTGGCAGTTCAATCTT
Organism: uncultured Candidatus Saccharibacteria bacterium; assembly: GCA_964446245.1. Lineage (GTDB taxonomy): Bacteria > Patescibacteriota > Minisyncoccia > Phycocordibacterales > XYD1-FULL-46-19 > CAYUNI01. The sequence goes on along the minus strand of CAYUNI010000041.1, from coordinate 11 downwards.
GTGTTTGTTAT
>CAYUNI010000040.1:0-2776 GCA_964446245.1 uncultured Candidatus Saccharibacteria bacterium | reverse complement strand
CCAAAAATATAACTCATCATCGACGGATGTCGTCTAGAACGAGAATAGCCGAAATGAGCTCCGGCCTTAAACATTTCTTTAATTGTCGCCTCATGGGCGCTACCTTTAGAATCAGTGGACATACGGGGATAAGTCTAACAGAAAAGGGCTAAGTTGGCAATACCCAACAATGGCCCCAAAATCACTCCTCATCTTCCCCTCCCTCACCAAAATCTCCACTGGCCACTTTCTCTTTTATTGTCTTGATTATCGATCCAATTTCTCCAGCCATAATCCGATCTAGACCATGCCAAGATTCTTTAATTCGATGGTCTGTCACTCGGTCTTGCAAAAAATTATAAGTTCGAATTTTCTCCGATCGATCACCCGTCCCAATCTGGCTGAGCCTTTCGGCTGATAATTTAGCCTGTTCAGCCTCATTCTGCGCCGCTTCAAGCTTCGCCGAAAGTATTGCTAACGCTTTTTCTTTATTTCTCAACTGGGTTCGTTCACTCTGGCAACGGACAACTATCCCCGACGGTTTATGGGTAATACGAACGGCTGTTTCTACCTTGTTTACATTTTGACCACCAGCCCCACCAGAACGAGTGAATTCTATTTCTAATTGCGAAGGATCGATTCGCACTTTTTCTGTTGGGCGAATAGGTAAAGTCGCCACCGAAATGGTCGAGGTGTGAATTCGTCCTTGTTTTTCAGTTGCCGGAACTCTTTGTACTCGATGAACCCCCGTCTCATAACGAAAATCATCATAAGCCCCCTTGCCATGGATTTCAAAAGTAGCATCTTTATAGCCACCCAGCGGAGTATTTGCTTCATCAACAGTAATAAAATCCCATCCCCGGCTTTCAGCATAACGACGATATACTTCTGCCAATTGCACAGCAAAAAGCGACGCCTCATCACCACCAGCTCCGGCGCGTATTTCTAAAATCAAATCATTTGGTGATTCAGTAATCGCCTGATCAGAAGCCAAGATCTCTTTCATCTGCGCTTCCAAATTTTCAAGCTGTTTTTCAAGATCTTCTTTTTCTGCCAAAGCAAGATCACGCATGGCTGAATCATCCAAAAGTGGCAAAAGCTCACTCATCTTTTTAGATTGCTCTTCATAATAAGCCGCTAGATAAGTGGTCTTGGGATTGTCTTTATATTTGGACAAATCTTCAATCATAATGGTATGAAAAAGAGCCCATTTTTCTGTGGACCCTTTTTCAGATAGAAACAGCTAATTTTCCGACTTAACTTTTTTAGTCTTCTTGGTGGCGGTCTGAGCTTTGGCGAGTCGGCTCTTGAATTTATCGACACGACCAGCAGTATCCATCACCTTTTCAGCGCCAGTGTAAAACGGGTGGCAAGCGCTACAAATTTCTACTTGGATATTGTCGCGAGTAGAACCAACAGTAAAAGCATTACCGCAGGCGCAAGACACCTTCGCTTCGTTATGGTATTTAGGATGAATATCTTTCTTCATATTTTGTTATTATAACAAAAGATTAGTTGTTTTGCAAGATATCAATTTGTGACTGATAACGGGTCGCTTTAGCCATTACCTGATCACCATAAAAAGCATTCTTAGCTGCCGACCAATTACCGCCAGCATAATATTTTAGCGCTGCCTTACGCTCGGCACTATAATTACCAGCCACCGCTCCATTATCTTTGAGCAACAAAGCCGAAGCGGCAAAAGCATCAAATGGATTCCAAGGATTAGGAGGGTTATTGCCAGTGATAGCACTGATTCGGCTCTTATACATCACCCAAGTCGAAGGTATAAACTGAGCCGGCCCCATCGCCCCACCGTAACCTCCGCCATAGGGACAGGACACAGGCATTGTCTCTGGGTCTAAACCAAGTTCTTTAGTAATCTGCAAAAATGGCTTAATATCCCGATCTGGTTTCATTACTTCAGTATATTTACGAGTGTCTTGTGGTCGATTACAAGTACCAACATTAACCCCCAGTGTCCCATCATTGGTATCTGACTCTTGAGTAATAATCGCCAAAAGAAAAGCTGGTCGAATTCCGGTCTTTTGTGAAATCTTATTGGCATAATCTAACGCTTGACCAAAAGAAATCCCCTTAGCATCTCGCAATTTAAACAAGGCATTCAAAATTGCGCTTCGTTCTTTTTGTTTCGCTGCTAGGACCGCCTTATAAGCACTTTCTTGTTTTTTATTCAAACTAAGCAAAGCTTGCTTTTCTTTCTCTAACTTTTCAATATTTGCCTTTTCTGCTTCAATCGCCTTTTTAGCGTTAAGTTCTTCATCTCGTTGACCCACTAAGACCACTTTTTCTTTTTCGGTTTTCTTTTGTGTCCCACGGATATTGGCGAAAGCTTGTAAAATACCTTCTTGTAAAAATTGAAAGGCGTTAAGATCTGAGAAAAAATCCGAGATATTTTGACTACCAACCGCGATTTCAACCGTCGAGACATCATCTAACTCTCTAGCTTTACGCAGAAGTTCGGCCAAAGAAACTTTCTGATCTTCAATCTTATCACCTAAAGCGGTAATTGTTTTTTCTTTTTTAACAATCACTCCTCCCAATCTCGCAATCTCGATTTGCTTCGCTTTGATTTTAAGCTTAGCGGTATTGATTTTGAAAGTCAGGATATCAATATCGCGTTGGACCGAAGCCGTCTCTTTTTGTTTTGATTTTAAAAGATCTGATTGAGCCTTAATCTGCTGTTCGACCACCGCCAAATCCGCTCGCAATCTCGCCTCGATTGCGGCTTTATCACTTTCACTTTGGGCTGAAGTCAGCTGAAAAACAGAAAGAA
>CAYUNI010000039.1:1207-2838 GCA_964446245.1 uncultured Candidatus Saccharibacteria bacterium | reverse complement strand
TACGAAGTATGTTCTTTGCTTGTTTTTCTTGGTCCTTGAATTGGTTCGCTTTGTTTTCCTGAATTGAGAGCATGATAAGTGCGTGACGCTTTTTGGGCGACAACTTTTTCATGTATACGACCAGATCAGGATTTGCTCGGCGAATATTTTCTGCTAGGGCTTCCTGCAACTTAGCATTCGCTTCCATTTCACGAGATTGTTTTCGAACTTGTTCGATATTGCGATTCATCTCGCGCAAAGAAAACTCAGCGACTTGACCATGCTTGGTGATTCGATGGTCGCCCTTATCCTTCGCTTTCTTTTTTACTTTGTAAGCGAATTTAAGCATTAGAGTGAAGCTGAGCCGGCGCTATTATCGTTTTCTGGTTGCTGATTTTCTTCACCAGTTGCAGTCCCAACAGTCGACTCTGCTGCGCCTTCGGGTGCGGATTCAGTCGAGGGCGCTGCTTCACCAGCAGGGGTTTCATCTGATGGAATAGGTCCACCATTATTCTTTTCGCCATTCAACTCATAATCTTCTCGGGCTTCTCTTTCAGTGTCGAAGAGTGGGCTGCGAAAAATGACAGAGCCACTTTCGTTGTAACGCTTCCAAAGCCACTTTCCGTTATCTTCTGCGAACTTTACATTGTTTGATTCAGACATAAATTTAATTTAATTAATTGTTAACTTGATAATGCTGCGGTTGCAGCTGCTTCCGCGCCTGGGTCCCCAAGCGGGACCGATTCAGTTGCGGCAAGATCAGGATTTTCGAGGTTAGTTACATCGACCATACTTCCCCCACCACTGATCAAGCCTGCTTTTGCGGATTGTGCTACCACCGAACGTGCAGCGTTCTTCTCTACAATCGGTGTGATTTCATCGATGTAAGCGAAGACTGCGGCATGTTGCTCGGAAGTGAGCTCGTGATCATATTTATCGGAGAGATCATGCAGTCTCTGGAGGAATGCAGTGTTTGCATCTTTGAAGAGTGGGGCCTTATCGCCACCAATAATGAGCTGGAAGGCTTCATCGGCCTGCGCTATGACTTCGATAGCATCGTAGTCGCTTGTATCAAGTAATCTTTTGATAGTGTCATCATCGACTCCAGCAATAGTTGCTTGGGTTTCAAATAAAACTTTTTGATTTATTGTTTGATCGCCTTTGTATCCACCGAGGAATGTAAGTTTGTTTTTGCTGTCCGCAAGATTACTTTGTGCTTCAGCGAGACTCGACTCCACAAGGATGTCATAGTCATTTTGGAACGGCTTCAGGTCACGAGAGCTAACCATTTCAATTTCAAGACCCATCGGACCGAGAATCTGAACAGCAGTTTTCTTTTTCAAATCCTGCATCACGCCTTCTTTGTGTAAGACAGCAAAGCGGTAGTAGCCTTCTGCGTAGCTTTTATTCAAAAGCCCGAAGCGATCTCCGGCCTGCATTAGATTGCCTTCGTAAATTCCGAGTGTGTCTTCATCGCTTGTGCCTTTCACATCTGATGTGACTCCGCTTTCCGCTTCAGCGATTTGCTCGAGCTTGTCGTAGACCATGAATGGACCCTGGATGGGAGGAGTCTGTCTGGTCTGAAGCACCCGATTCACATCCACGTTTCCTTCGATCTCGATGTAGCCGTCCTTTCGGTAACGGACCTGTGC
>CAYUNI010000039.1:708-1197 GCA_964446245.1 uncultured Candidatus Saccharibacteria bacterium | reverse complement strand
TTGCGGACATAATCCACATTTACTGCTGTTTGAGGCCGATTGATCTGTTCAGAGTTATCAAGCGATTGGTTGATACTCTTTTCTTGTGCCATGAAGATACCGCGAGCGAAGTCGCAATATGATGGGGTCCAGAATTCCCGAGGATCAGGGAATGCTGCCCATGTCCAAATTGGATACTTTCCGCTCTTTCGAATATCTACCCACTTTTCACATCGAATACAGTCGCCTGAAGGTGTGAGAACGAGATAGTATCTCTCATCGTTCTCATCTGTGGTGATCCAAGTATAAAAAATAAATTGATTCTCGTTTTTGAAACGCTCGCGCGGCATTCCATTTGCCTTTCGATTATCCTTGTCAGTATCCTGTGCAGTTTTTACTTTTGTATTTGTGCCGCCATCAAGCAGATCTTCGACAACTTTCTTGTAATAAATTCCGTCTTTGATTCCTTTTGTGAGTTGAGCCCGAGTGAGTTTGGTATTCCACCATCCG
>CAYUNI010000039.1:0-698 GCA_964446245.1 uncultured Candidatus Saccharibacteria bacterium | reverse complement strand
TATACCACTTCCATCTTCTTCTTCAGTACACAAACCTCCCACATCAGGATCAATAAGGAAGTCTTTTGGATCGATCAGGTTAAGCAAACTTTTATACTGACTCTTATCGTTTCTTGTGAGGTAGAGATAAATTGCGCGACCATAAATTGCCGCATCACGCTTGCCCATCAGGTCTTTGAAGTTCCATCTGCCGATCTTGGAATCTTTATCCTTGATCGCATTCATCAGTTTCGATTTCTTCAAATCTGCTGATTCGCCTTTGACGTATTTAAATGTGAGAGGGCTATCAATCTTTGAGAGAATCGTATGAACGAATCCATGCATTTTATAAAGCGGGACCTGCGCTCGAGTGTCACCTGCTTGCTGGAAGGTGCTACCACCATACGGAGAAATGACCGCCGGACTTGTGCGATCAGGATTCATCATGTCTTCGTTTTTATTCCACGATGACATGCGGGCCTTCTTGTATCGGTATGAAAAATCGATCTCTTTGAGAGCCTGGGTTGAGAGCGTGTCTCTTTTCTTGTAGTGGGCTAATGACATATTGGTTCCAGTATGATGCTTAAAAAATGCAAAATTGCGTGCATTACTTTTGTTTAAATGCCGATATCGGGGTATTGAGGACCTTCATCGACCAATTCATCCTCGTATACAGGCTTTACTTTGCCGTAAGGAGTGTCGATCACCCTTTCCAGTCT
>CAYUNI010000038.1:0-2905 GCA_964446245.1 uncultured Candidatus Saccharibacteria bacterium | reverse complement strand
ATAAAAAAGAATATATTCCGGTGTAGCTCAGAGGTAGAGCAGTCGCCTGTAAACGATTCTATTTGGTATAATCATTATAATTATGCCTGATAGAAGAAAGTATGCAGATCGAAGAGAATCCTTAATAAAAGCCGTTGCAAAGAGACGACGTAAGATTAAGGCTATGTCGATTGAGTATAAAGGTGGAAAATGCCTATTGTGTGGCTATAACAAATTCCAGGGTGCTTTAGAACTTCATCATATCAATAGCAATAAAAAAGAATTTGGTATAGGTGATAAAGGTTATACAAGGTCCTGGGATAAAGTTAAAGCAGAACTCGATAAGTGTGTCCTTCTTTGTGCTAATTGCCATAGAGAAGTCGGTGCTGGCATACAGCAGCTTCCAGAAGAAATTCTGGTTGACAAATGAGGTGAATTCGGTGAAACCCTAAACAGGGCAATACCGAGCCAAGCGTCTAGTAAAATAGATGAAGGTGTAGAGACTATCCCGAAAGGGAGTACTGTCTTTCAAAAGATGGGAAGCCCCTCACCCCTAAAAGCGAAATACACGAAGTTAGCTTATGGAGATGATATAGTCCGTACCATTAGTAATAGTGGAGGATACGTAAGCGATTGGTCGTAGGTTCGATCCCTACCGCCGGAGCCCTAGTGACAAAACAGGCACAAAATGCCTGTTTTGTTTTATAACCATTGGTTTTTTAGAGGTTCGAGCGCGTTCGATTTCTCGTTCGATAGCATCTCGTGCTTTTATGAGGCTAAGAAAGTAAGAATTGTAAGAAACCTGGATCTTTTTGTCGGAAATGGTGAGGTTCGAGCCAAGACATGCGAGTATCGCTCTTTTGGTCTTTTCATCGCCATTCTCGTACCAGAGATGAGCGTAGCAAGCAAAATCAAAAGTTTGCTCTGATAGTTGAGCCCATTGCTCAACAGCTTTGTTCTTGAGCTTCAATTCATCTTCAAGAATTCCTTTCTTTTTGAGTAGGTCTGATTTCAAAGACTGATATTCTTGATCGCTAATGATAGTTCGAGTCTTATTGGAAGGTGCTGTAAAGTTCAAGGTCAAAGACTGCAGCTGCTGCGTTACTTCTTCACATTCTTTGTGCTTAGTCTTGAGAGCTATTGAATCGCTTTCAGCTTCATTCTTGCGGACCTCATGAACATGCTGGACCGCCCAGTCCCGATACTCCTCTGAAATTCTTATATCTTTAAGGATTCCACTAATTTGTAAATGGAGTTGCTTTACTTCGACATGCTTTTCGGTACAGCCTACGTCATATCTCTTTTTGGTGCAGTTGTAATAAACGTAGTGATGGACATTGCCGTTCTTACAACGCTTTACCTTAGCTTGAGCTGTAATGCTGCAACCACACGTTGCGCACTTCATCAGACCGGTAAAAGCAAATGTGCGTTCCTCTCGTCGAGGGCGCGGCTGACTGCTTCTACCCATGACCTTTTGGACCTGATCAAATTCTTCTTTGGTTATCATTTGTTCATGCGCACCCTTATGCCAATTACCACTATGAAGTGGAAACTCAAACCACCCGTAATAAAATGGATTGCCAAGAATTGCATAGATTGCTGATCGTGAAAGATGTTCGCCACCAATGTTTCTTCGTGGTACTGTCCGCAAATTTAATTGCTTTCTGGATATATTCCAAATTTGAGCAATTGAATAATTGCCGGTAAGAGCAAGGTCAAAAAGTCTTCGGACCAATGGAAATCTTTCAGGATCTTTCTCTAGAGTCTTATAACCTTTCTGTTTGTTTGGTGTATTGAGATAACCAATCGGCGCACCACTTGGCATCCAGCCATCTCTTACTTTCTTTTGCAGGCCTCGCTTTACGTTCACTGACAGATCTCGGATAAATTGGTTGGCCATTCCGAGTTCCACCTGCATCATAAGCACATTGTCTGTCGGATAATAGGTTCGGCCGAACGTGACGATTTGAGATATGGCACTCTGCTGCAACATCCAGCTTATCTGCCCACCATCAACCGGATTACGGGCTAGACGATCCAATTTCCAGCACAGGATTCCATTAGCCTCGCCTTTATAGATTCTCTCAAGCATTGAGTTAAATACCTTTCTGCCTGGCTTCTTGGCTGATTGTGATTCTTCAAGGATATCTATGATCTTCAATCCCTGGTCCTTTGCAATCTTTAAGAGTTCGTCTTTCTGGGCATCTATGGATGCTGCTTGTCTGTCTTCCGCTTCACTCGATTTACGGGCGTATAGGAAGTATTTAGTTGGTTGGTTTGTCTGATTCATGGTTTATTTGTGTGTCTGGTTTGTGGGTCTCATTTGATGGTTCAGCCCATTTTTCCCCGTTTTTAAAGGGTGGTTCCGTAGTATCCGATTGGATACTGCCGACTTCCCGTAAATTTCCCGTTATTACGGGAAGGAGTTGGGCATTTTGACCCTCATGTTTTGGTTCGACCACACTATGCCCAGAAGGGTCCTGAATAGCAACTGATTCGGGTGGCTGCCACTTCTGCATTTTCCTCTTAAGAACATCACCTATGCTAGTTAAAGAATTCGGGGATTTATTTATTTGGTTAGTTAGAGTATCTACGTTAATACTACGATTTTTGCGCTTTCGGATACTGCGGAGATGTATATCTGGATACTGCGCAACCGAATCTTTCAGTTTCAATCTTCCTGTAACATGGCCAATGCTTTTCCAAAAGTCGACTGATTTAAAGTAATACAGGTTCAGTGTTTTAAATCCACTCTTAGTCTGGACCACACCAAGAATGCTGCACTCTACAAGCAACCGGACCGCATTGGCTACATAGTTTCTGTTCTTTTCTCCAGTAAGTTCCTGGATCGTATCCAGGTTCGGCCAGGCCACTTGAGTCTGTGTGTTCCCATGCTTAAGAATTGCACAGTAGACGAGTGTACAAA
>CAYUNI010000037.1:0-2923 GCA_964446245.1 uncultured Candidatus Saccharibacteria bacterium | reverse complement strand
TAGAGCAAGCGACTGTTAATCGCTTGGTCGCAGGTTCGATCCCTGCCCGCGGAGCCCTAGTGACGAAACCTCACAATTTGTGGGGTTTTGTCTTTTATGGCTTGATATTTTAGAGGTTCGAGCGCGCTCTAATTCTTGCTCGACCGCCTGACGACTTTTTATGATCGTTTTAATGAAAGAATGGTAATTTACAAAGACCTTTTTGCCTTTTAGGGTGAGGTTCGAGCCAAGGCATGCGAGTATCGCTCTTTTGGCTTTATCGTCTCCTTTTTCAAACCAAACATGGGCGTAGCAAGCGAAGTCAAAGGTCTGCTCAGTGAGGTCTACCCATTCCAAAACTTCTCTGTTTTTAGTCTTCAATTCTTCTTCGAGTAATAACTTCTTTTTGACCATGCCAACCTTGAGCGTTTGGTATTCTTCGTCCGTAATTATAGCTCTCTCGCTGTTTGCTGGTGAGGTAAAGTTGAGCGTCAATGACTGCAAATTCTTGGTGACTTGTTCTAGCTCTTTGTGTTTGCCTTTGAGGACCAAGGTGTCACTATCGACTTCCGTCTTTCGGAGTTCGTGGAGATGTTTGATCGCCCAGTCTTTGAATCTTTCTGAAATGGTGATCTCACTCAACTTACCTTTGATATCAAGTATCAGATCTTTGAGCTCTATAACCTTCTCAGGACACTTAACATCAACCTTTTTCTTGGTGCAGTTGTAGTAGACGTAGTGATGAACGTTGCCGTTCTTGCATCGCTTTACTTTCGCCTGTGCGGTGATGCTACAGCCACACGTTCCGCATTTCATAAGCGAAGTGAAAGCAAAGCTACGCTCTGGTCGCGGACGTGGTTGCATGGTCCTTCCCATGATTTGTTGGACCTTATTGAATTCTTCTTCAGTGATCATAGCTTCATGCGCGCCTTTGTGCCATTCTCCGCTCTTGTAGGGATATTCAAACCAGCCGTAGTAAAAAGGGTTGCTCAGGAGTGCGTAGATACCGCTTTTTGATAAATGCTTACCGCCCATATTTCTTCGCTGATATGTCTTGAGGTTCAACTCCTTACGAGCCACATCCCATATCTGAATGGTGCTGTAATTACCGGTAAGCATGAGGTCAAAGAGTCTCTTTACCACTGGAAAGCGTTCAGGGTCCTTCATGATCGTTTTGAATCCTTTTTCTCTATCAGGCGTACTCATGTAGCCGACAGGACACATGCTTGGCAACCAACCTTCTCGGACCTTCTTGGCTAGACCTCGCTTTACGTTCACTGATAAGTCTCTGATGTATTGATTCGCCATTCCAAGTTCTACCTGCATCATGAGTACGTTGTCTGTCGGATAGTAAGTCCTACCGAAAGTTACGATCTGTGCGATTGCACTTTGCTGTAGCATCCAACTTATCTGTCCACCATCTACTGGGTTACGCGCAAGACGGTCCAACTTCCAACATATAATTCCATTTGCTTCTCCTTTGTAGATTCTTTCAAGCATCTTGTTGAAGACTGGTCTTCCTGGTTTCTTGGCTGATTGTGATTCGGTGAGGACCTCGACTATCGTTAAGCCTTGCTCTTGAGCGATCTTTAAGAGTTCGTCTTTCTGGGCATCGATTGATGCCGCTTGTCTGTCTTCCGCCTCGCTTGATTTACGAGCGTAGAGGAAGTATTTAATTGTGGGTATTTTATTATTCATATGCGCTTTTAAAATTATCGTCTTCACGTTGTTTTTGCGTTGTATTATCAACGTAAGGGGTGTATGTCTCAGGGGTATCAATTCCCGTTAATTTCCCGTTATTACGGGTATCTATCGTACTGGCACTAGTGCCAGTACGATAAGACTGTATTTCATCTGTTTTATCAGACACTTCGACCCTCATGTCCTCTGCTTTTTTGGCATTATCGACAGTATTGCTAGAAGGCTCTTGAATAGCAACTATAGGTTGGCTTTCTGGTATTTTGTATCTTTCCCTTAAAATATCTCCAATATTTTGTATTTTATTATTATAGTTTTCTCTTAGGTTAGTTAGACTGGCACTGGCGCCAGTACGATAACTTTCTTTTCTGCTAGTACTATGGACAGGTTTTTGCCAGTTCGGTAATGGATCGGTGAGCTTAATCTTTTTCATATCCTTTGAGAGTGGTCTCCAATATCGGACCGATTGAAAGAAGTACACATTTACTGCCTTCATCCCTTTTGGGGACCGACGAATCTTAATTATTCCGTAGGCTTCAAGAATCTTAAGTGCACTTATAATACTTCGAGTGTTTGTGCATCCAGATAGTTCTTGGATGGTTATAAGACTTGGAAATGCATCTTGTCTATTGAGATTACAATGGACCAATAAGGCGAGGAGTATTTGCGTACAGAGAGGTGGAAATTTCGCAAGATAGTGACCTCTAACATATTCATTATCAACCACAAACCTGTTCGGCTTTTTCTTGCTACGAAGTGTGCTTGGATCTATTTCATTTCTAGAGTGATCGAGGTGTGTCTTTTTGAATTGTTGAAACTTCGCCACTCGTGTCGGTGACTTTTCTTTTTGACTGAGAATTCTTATCCATTCCTCGTTCAGTTTTATTTCTTCGTCCATATTCTTTGAGCCACTCTTTTTTGATTGGTCGATAGACAAAGTTAAAAAGAGTAAGCAAGTTAATTGCCTCATTAGCGAGAACATCATCGGGAACAACCATACCGATTTCCTGGCGATGTATTTCTTTATATTCTTCTAGTGCTTGTTTGGTGAGCATAATGAGGTGTTCGACCTTTTGTAATTAGCTTTTCTCAAAACGGAAAAAGCTAGACCCCCGTTGCAAGTGGTCCAGCTTCTTCCGTGCAACGGGAATGTTTATATCTTAGGGTTTAAAATGTGCAAAATTACGTGCATTACTTTCAACCCTTCGATGTGTTAATCCTAAGCTTGTAAAATTTCCTAACTGTA
>CAYUNI010000036.1:0-3190 GCA_964446245.1 uncultured Candidatus Saccharibacteria bacterium | reverse complement strand
CTAAAAACTGGCGGGTAGTCGTGGACGAAATGCGAACCCTACAACCCATTGAAATAAGCCTACTTATACCACTCTTCCGTAAACGTAGTATGGGAGCGCTGATATCCTTAGGGGAGCCAATCGACAATACCCGACCGTACAATAAAGGCATTTTATCACAACACCGACAAAAATCCAGCAAAATGCCCGTTTTGATCCCCTAAAACCGCGATCCCAACCCTTTCCCCGCCTATTCCCCCAAGTAAGCCAGTATCGGCTTAAACTCAGTAATGGTGCTTATGATTTCAGTTTCCAATGCTTCCGGCTCAGTAAGCACTTTCGAGCCCCTATCTATTGAACGCCTAACGTGTATTCCGGGCGCCCCGGGTTCTTTATCTGCCTTCTTTAATACCTCGCACAAATAAAGAGCATCCTGCTTGCTGGTTATGTCGCACAGTTTCATATCAAAAAATTTCACCCATTTCTCATTGCCCGGCATAATACGTTTACCCGTCTTGGGCAACCTTTTGGAGATGACGATCCTCGCTTCTTTTGTAACACCCCTAATGACCTGCAAAAAACTCTCTGGGCTGTTCGAGACCTTATTAAAGAATACACCAATCGGTGTCTTTAACTGATGAGTGCGGCCATTGCGAATAACCGTATTTATATCAAGACAGCTTTTTGATACCTCGATTGTAAAATTGCATTGATTAAATATATCCTTACCATCCTTTGGCCGCTTGATTGCGACCCATGCAAACCGCTCATCCTTGCCAGTTCGTGATATGTTGCCGGGCTTAATAAAGGAATACTCTTGCCCAATATCCCGTGGAAGTTTTTCCTTAATTATCGTAGCCAGAGCCTCCAGCTTCTTCCGAAGAATCGGCACGTAATATGGGTTCGGGTCCACCCAAAAATCAAAATCTGAATTCTTGAATCCATTAAATTCGGTCATCACGACAACCTCCATGTAATCAATGAACTGTTCGATTAATTGCGCGATCGCAATCTGCTTCTTATCATTCCGGATCGCCTCAACAGTCCTTATGCATATTCTATGCACTTCAGCCCAATCCATATACCTGAGGCGCAGGTCTCTGACCTTCCCTAATTCTTCTTTATCATGGCGATCATTCGTTATAACAACCAAAATATCTTTTGGGCTGATAGCCGATAGATGGCGTTTAATCTGATCAACATCCAGCCTTGCTCTGACCTTTGATTCAATATGAATAACGTAATCCGCCAAATCAATCAAAGCATCGGGCCTGCTGTCATTTAACCCTTTTTGCAATTTAAAAGAAGCAACCGGCCGCTTGGGGGCATTGGCCGCCTTCAAAAACCCATTCAATAGATCATCGAGACCTGTCTGATGACAAAATTCAAAGATATTGATCAAGCTCTTGGTCGTATTATCTTCTACCTGAAAATCGTACAAGGACAATTCCCTGTCCTTGGAAGGTCCGCGATAATAAAAGAAAATATTTTGGTGTGGATCCCTCATGCTTTTTTCCCGTAAGGTGTCTTTAAGAACTTCCCGTATGCCCAAAGGGCTTCATCGAGCTTCTTCCTCGAAATTCCATTACCCGCTAATGCATTAAAGAAAGGAACGTATTCTGAGAAATACGCTTCTTCCTTACGATTATTAATCGGGATCTCCCCTCGCTGATCCCTAGCGATAAAAAAGTACGCCCTATAAACATGCTGATCAAAAATCGGGAATTTGTCGGGCTGAATTATATGCAACAAAAACATCTTCCATATCGCGCCCTTAATAAAACAAAATTCCTTCAAGAATGTTTCAATGCAAAATTTTGACTTGAGCGCATTGATTTTGTCAATCTTGGCAATAATGCTATCGAGAGCTTTCTTTTTCTTTTGTGCCAACTTCCCGCCATTCTTCCACTCAAACAATTTTGCCAAATCCGATTCCGAGAAACGTTTCTTCTCGATGATAGGAACGTAATATGCCTCAAGCGAATAGCTGTAAAAGCTACTCCAGAAGTCCACAAAATCCTTCGGACTCACCGCATTGCTGGTCAAAATCGTAAGTTTCATTTCTTTTTTAAGATATCTTTCTCGCTACCATCTGTATATTTTATTTCGCCCATTCCGATGAAATATGCAGGATCATCTCCTAAAGGGGCGATTTCTTTCTTTAAATCAGAGGTAAACAAATAATACCAATCATACGAACCGCCGTAGAACCAATACCTGTGCTGGGCGGTAACAACGTATCCCTTATAACTTTTCTCTCTGTCATCAAAAGTTCTAGCCGATAGAACGATCTTGGTATCGTTTCCGGGTCCTATCATTTGTTCCTGCGACCCATCAGCGTTCATCATGTGAAGTGCGGCCGAAGTCACCCACTCTGACGTTTCAAAATACACTTTGTCACCGGAAGGTGAAAACTGGATATTTTCAACAGTGGCGATCGTATAATCAGGATCAGGGCCATCGATTGCGGCATGCTCAGATCGAAAAAGCATGGTTGCGCCGGTACCATCTTTTTTGACTCGCCAAAGTTCTTGCTTCAAGATGCCGTCTTTTATTTTTGCGCCTTTCGGCGGGTAATATTTCTCGCCTACCCATTTTCCCTCAACGTCACGAACGAAATATACCCAGTCTCCCTTGGGATTTAACGCCGGATATTCATCTCGACCAGAAGATGTGACTTGCTTCGTTTTACCATCAGTCGCGACATAATAAACATTGCCATTTTTTACATTCACGCTTGCATTATTTTGAGCCTTTAAAATACCAGTAGAAAAAAACATAATCGATAACGCCAAAAAAATCTTCGCTACTGTCCTTTTTTTCATAACTTATCCTTTTGATAGCTTCTTAGCAAAAGATTGAACGGTCGAATCCGCATGCTTCTTTAAATTTGCCCGATTGTAAGTGACAAAGTCAGGATGCGTTGAAATGCGATACTGCTTGGATGCATTATTCTCAATGAATTTCTTAGCATCCTTATTCAACAAACTGCCTTGAATCGGCGATCGAACCCGATCAAAAATCTGATACTTCCCAGCATCCACAGCCTTGGTAAGCCATCCACCCTTGCCTTTCTTGATCTCAGCCACCAATTCTATAAACAATTTGAACGCCCCATCAGGCATTTTTATCTTGTGACCGTTCACCTCGAGGTCGTTGCTTCGCTTCATTGGAGCCGTACCCGGGATATGGATTTTGTCGTAACATTTAT
>CAYUNI010000035.1:0-3410 GCA_964446245.1 uncultured Candidatus Saccharibacteria bacterium | reverse complement strand
ATTGCGGCTTTATCACTTTCACTTTGGGCTGAAGTCAGCTGAAAAACAGAAAGAAAATATAACGGGATAAACAAAATCAGCCAAAACCATGGCAGACGGAAAATCATATCTGTTCTATTATATCGCGTTTATCGACTTTAGGAAACCAATTAAAAAATTTTTAAAAAGTTTATCAATCATTTCTTCTCCAACTGAAAACAGAGGCCTAGGCCTCTGTTTCTTCATCTTCTTTTTTACCTTTCTTTTCAACTTCAATCGCCGAGAGATCGACAGGAGCAAGCTCCTCGACCACCTCCTCACCAGCCTGACTTATCGAAGCGACAACCTCTTCCGGATCAGTATCAGTCACCACGCCAGCTGGCAATTTAATATCTTTAACCAAAATCTGACTATCAAAATCAGCCAACACCGAAATATCTACTACCAAATTATGAGGTAAGTCCTTAGGCAAAGCTTCCACTTCCAATTCGTGCATCACCTTGACCAAAGCACCGCCCAATTCCTTGACCGCCGGCGCGACCCCTTCAAATTCTAATTCGACATGGACCTTGATTGGCTTATTCATATCCACCGCTAAGAAATCGACGTGTATCGGAGCGCCAGTCAAAGGATTATAATCTACATCATGGATCAAAACTTCTTTCTTAAAACCATCACCAGAGATAGTGATAACGGTTGATTCTCCCGCTTCAGCTAGTATTTTTTTAAAATCAATTAAGGGAACAAACACCGGCACAGACTCTGTCTTTGAACCATAAACTACCGCCGGCAACCAGCCAGCTGTCCGCTCAGCTTCTAAAGCTCGGCCATAGACTTCGCGCTTTTTTGTCATTAAAGTTAACATAGTGAGCCTAGTATACCGAAAATCAAGAGAAAATCAAGGGTTTGACCTATATTCCTAAAGGCTATTATTCTAAAGAGATTATCTGCAAACCCTTTTCTCTAATTTCTTCCTCCGACCAAGATAAATTGTCTATCTTAAAATGTCCGACATAAGTGACTCTTTTTTCAATCTTTCGACCAGTATAATTTTTTAACTTAGGATCCCATTCTTCAAGAATTAAAATATCCCCCTCACCAATAGTAAAATCATCTAGACGCAACTCATATTTTTTCCGACCAACAACAATCGCCTCAAAATATTCTGGCAAAATCTTCTTTTTAATTTCTCGACTACTTCCCATGACACTTTTTATACTTTTTTCCGCTACCGCAAGGGCAAGGATCATTTCGTCCAATTTTGTCTTTTCCCTGATTTTCCTCCACTTCATTGCGTCGAGATCCGCCAGTCACCGTTTCGGCCCCCTCCTTAACTTCTTGCAATTCAACTATTTCCGCCGGCGCAGACTCTGCTCCCAAATTCTCTAAAGTTTCCAAGACCGTGCCGTAGATAGAGGCCTCCATCTCTTTAAACATCATCAAACCCTCTTTTTTAAATTCAACTAATGGATCACGCTGGCCATAAGCGCGCAAACGAACACTACTGCGCATATACTCGATTGCCTCAAGATGCTCGACCCAATACATATCAATCACCTGTAAAATCATCCGACGGACATTTTGCCAAAATACTTCTGTGCCAATTTTTTCTTCCCGCGCCACAAGTGTTTTCTGCCAAGAAACAACCTCTTCTTCCGTCCAACCAGTTCGTCCCAAAGCCTCAGCCACAAAATCTTTCGCCGCTTGCTCTGATCCAAAAAGTATTCGTCGACGACGCTCATAGATAGTCTGCCGTTGATGGTTAGTGACATCGTCATACTCAAGAAGATATTTACGCATATCGAAATTTAGCCCTTCGATTTTATTTTGAGCATTTTCGATAGCTTTTGAAACCAAGCTATTAATAATCGGTTCATCTTCGGGAATACCGAAACGACCCATCATACTCTTGACCCGATCAGAAGCAAAAACCCGCATCAAGGTATCCTCAAGCGATAGATAAAATTGGGTTTCTCCCGGATCTCCCTGACGACCAGATCGCCCTCGAAGCTGGTTATCAATTCTTCTAGCATCGTGACGTTCTGTGCCAATTACACATAGACCACCAAGAGCCCTAATCGCCTCTTGCTCCTCGGCCGAAGCCAAAGGTCCTCCCAATTTAATATCAACCCCTCGACCTGCCATATTAGTCGCGATAACTACCGACCCAGGATGACCAGCAGAAGCGATGATTTCTCCTTCTTTTTCGTGGTTCTTGGCATTCAGCACTTCATGTCTGATTCCGGCCTGAGTAAAATAAGCGGAAAGAAGTTCATTTTTTTCAATAGAAACTGTCCCCACTAAAACCGGCTGACCTTTTTGTTGGAGTTCTTTAACCCGCCTGGTAATCGCCTGGAATTTACCCTTTTCTGTTTGGAAAATAAGATCGGTTTTATCAATTCGACGACTTTCTCGATTAGGCGGGATAGCAACAACATCAAGATTATAAGTCTTTAAAAATTCTTCTTTGGAAGTATTGGCCGTACCGGTCATTCCCGCCAGTTTTTTATACAAACGAAAATAATTTTGCAAAGTGACGGTGGCAAAAGTTCTCGTCTCTTCTTTAATGTCGACTCCTTCTTTCGCTTCAATCGCCTGATGCAAGCCCTCAGACCAGCGTCGTCCCGGCTGAAGACGACCAGTAAATTCATCAACAATTACAATCTCTCCATCTTTGATGACATATTCTTTGTCTTTTTCAAACAAGGCCTTAGCTCGAGTGGCCGTCTCTAAATGATGAACATATTTAACTCCTTTCTCAGTATAAATATCAGAAATACCGAGCAAATTTTCCGCCTTAGTGATCCCCTGATCGGTCAGAGAAATCGCTTTGCGTTTTTCGTCGACAGTAAAATCCTCGTCGCGGACAAGTTGTTTAGCAATATCAGCAAAAGTTTTATACAAATTTTCCGACTCACCAGATGGCGCCGAAATAATAAGTGGTGTCCTTGCTTCATCAATTAAAATCGAATCCACCTCATCAATAATTGCAAAATTATATTGCGGAGCGCCGTTCTCGCTTCGCTGAACCATTTGAGCCGGCTCATAGACTAGATTATCTTTCAAATAATCAAAACCAAATTCATTATTAGTGCCATAAGTAATGTCAGCAAAATAAGCCTCTCCTCGACTAGTTGGCCGCAAATAATCATAAACTATTTTATATGCGCCCTCTTCGTCACGCTTAAGATCGTCGGACTTTGAAGACGCCTCCGCATCATAACAATAGGAAATCTGATTATTTAATACCCCGACAGTCAAACCCAAAAAAGCGTAAATCTGACCCATCCAAACAGCATCGCGACGAGCAAGATAATCATTTACGGTCACAATATGCACTCCCCGTCCGGATAAAGCGTTCAAATATGCCGGCAAGGTCGCCACTAAGGTTTTCCCTTCTCCTGTACGCATTTCTGAGATCTTTCCTTCAT
>CAYUNI010000034.1:2924-3738 GCA_964446245.1 uncultured Candidatus Saccharibacteria bacterium | reverse complement strand
CGGAGATCCGGAAGGTCATCCCGTTTTATGACGTGATTCAGGGCGAGGTGCTCGGCCTGGTGAGGACCGTGGCTGGGGCACCTGATGCCTGGCTCGATACCGGGTGCGGAACGGGTATTTTGGTGGAGAAAGCACTGCCGGCATTTCCGGGGACGCGCTTTTATCTGGCTGATCCCTCTGCCGCGATGCTGGAGCAGGCCCGCCAGCGTCTGGGAAGCGTGGATCGCGTGACGATACTTGGCGCGGGTGGGAGCGCGGCATTGCCCGGTTTGATGGGGACCACGCGGGTTCATGTGGTGACGGCGATGCTTTGCCATCACTATCTTGATTTGGATGACCGCTTGGCGGCGTTGCAGGCCTGCCAGCAAATTTTGGAACCCGGAGGGGCGTTGTTGGCGGTCGAGACCGTGGAGGCAGACGATCCTCGTGGACCCCGGATGAGGTGGATCGCCATTTGGAACGGTATGGCGCCGAACTTCGCCCCATTCGGGTGGGGCAACACCTCGAGTTATTGCGGAAGGCCGGCTTCCGAACCGTGGAGAATTTTTGGCGGGCGCACCTCCAAGCGGGCTTTCTGGCGCTCAAGTGAGCGTTTTGGAAAGATTCCGGGTTTTGCTCTGACAACAGGGGCAAACGTGGCCGCTTTTGGCCGAAAACAGGCCGGTTTTGCTAAATTTGGATCGAGGAGGGGCATCGCGAATCGAAGAAATGAGGCCGCTGTGCGTCCCTCGAGAAACGCGGTGGAATAGGCTGGTTTTGAAGGATTTTTGGGCGAAAGGAGGCCTAATGAGCGGGGGATTCTGCGATTATCGCC
>CAYUNI010000034.1:891-2807 GCA_964446245.1 uncultured Candidatus Saccharibacteria bacterium | reverse complement strand
ATATCAAACAAATCAAACAGATCATCGACCTCATGACGCGTTCGGACCTGTCCGAATTCGAGGTTGAGGAAGAGGGGTTCAAGCTGAAGGTTCGGCGAGGTGCCAATGGGCAGCCGGTCGTGTCGACTGGACGTGGATCGAATCCGCCACTGATGGCTGATACGCCGTCAGCGCCTCCGATGGCGGTGACATCGGCTCCGGTGGCGCCGGGTTTGGTGCCAGCTGCAGCGGTCGATGAGCCGGGGGTGATTTACGTGAAATCTCCGATGGTGGGGACCTTCTACGGTTCGCCCTCTCCCGAGAGTAAGGTGTTTGTCGAGGCCGGGACCAAGGTGGTTGAGACCACGGTGGTCTGCATCATCGAGGCGATGAAAATCATGAATGAGATTCAGGCCGAATTGAAGGGGACCGTGGTGGAGGTGCTCGTTCAAAACGGGCAGCCGGTCGAATACGGGCAACGGCTCTTCAAGGTGAAGCAAGGCTAGGCAACTGGTCGGTCTGTCGGTGGAACGTTGGGTTTCTTCCGTCGCGGCATGGCCGGCGCTCTTCGCAACTATGATCCAAAAGGTACTGATCGCCAATCGAGGCGAAATTGCGCTCCGCATCGTGCGGGCGTGCCGCGAACTCGGCATCAAAACGCTGGCCGTCTATTCTGAGGCGGACGTGCAGTCTCTGCATGTTCAGCTGGCCGATGAGGCGATCTGTATTGGAGGTCCGAAGAGTGCGGACAGCTATCTCCGGTCGGATCGAATCATCAGCGCGGCGGAAATCGCCGATGTGGATGCGATTCACCCGGGCTATGGCTTTCTTTCGGAAAACGCGAAATTCGCCGAGCAGTGTGAATCCTGTAACATCAAGTTCATCGGACCGAAGCCGGAATCGATCAAGAAGATGGGCGACAAGGCGGTGGCGAAGGATACGGTGCGAAAGGCTGGTGTGCCGATCGTTCCGGGCAGCGATGGACCGGTGGAATCTGAAGCTGAGGCGGTGAAGATCGCACGCAAGATCGGCTATCCGGTGATCATCAAAGCGGTGGCCGGTGGCGGAGGCCGCGGCATGCGCATCGCTCACAATGACGTATCCTTTGCGAAAGAGTACCACGTGGCCCGCAACGAGGCGGAAAAGGCCTTTGGCAACGGAGCGGTCTACATCGAGAAGTACATTGAGCGGCCGCGACACATCGAGTTTCAGATTCTGGCCGACAGCCACGGCAAAGTCATTCATCTGGGGGAACGTGACTGCTCGATCCAGCGCAGGCACCAGAAGTTGATCGAAGAATCGCCCTCGCCTTTTCTCACGGCTGACTTGCGCAAGCGCATGGGCAAGGCGGCGGTGAAGGCCGCTGAGGCTGCCGAGTACGAGAATGCCGGCACGATCGAATTTCTCGTGGATGCGAAGGGCAATTTTTACTTCATCGAGATGAACACCCGGATTCAGGTGGAGCATCCGGTGACCGAAGAGTGCACGGGTATCGACCTGATCAAGCAGCAGATCAAGGTCGCGAACGGCGAGAAACTCGAGTTTGACCAGAGCGATATCACCTTTGCGAAGCATGCGATCGAGTGCCGCATCAACGCTGAGGATCCTGCGCGCAACTTTGCGCCCTCACCGGGAACGATCGGGCTGTATTATGCTCCGGGAGGCCACGGTGTTCGTGTGGATAGCCACGCCTACAGCGGCTACACGATTCCGCCTTATTACGATTCAATGATCGGAAAGCTCATCTGTTTTGGGGCGACGCGAAAAATCGCCTTGGAACGCGCCTATCGGGCCTTGAACGAATACCTGATCCGAGGGATCAAAACGACGATCCCTCTTCACAAGGCGATCATGAGCGATCCAGTGTTTCTGGAAGGGAAAGCGACCACGGGCTATATGGAAGATTTCCTCAATCGGACGACGCCGGATCTCTTCGT
>CAYUNI010000034.1:0-848 GCA_964446245.1 uncultured Candidatus Saccharibacteria bacterium | reverse complement strand
CATCGATTTCCCGGTGCATATTCTGTCCGCCTGATAGGCCCGGTCGCTTGAAAGTTATGGCAACCTGGAGATAGAGTTCCCGATGCCGAACACTGGAGATCCCTATCGTTCCACTCGCATGGATGACCAACCCGACTTGGGGGAAATCAAGATCAACCTCGATGTTGTGGCGGGCATCGTTCGACTGGCTGCGCTTCAGGTGCAGGGCGTCGCCGCCGTGGGTGGTGGCTTTGCCGATGGCCTCAGCGAACTTTTCTCAAAACGAGAATCGGACAAGCGAGGGGTGAAAGTGACAGAGGACAGTCATGGGCTGTATGCGATCGAGCTGAGGCTGGTGGTGTTGGATGGAGCCGAGATAGGCCGGACGGCGTACGAAGTTCAGACGGCGGTGCGCAAGCAAGTCGTGGCGATGACGGACAAAAATGTGTCGCGGGTGGACGTGATTGTGGAAGGCGTTCGCATGGCCACATCGGGATCATCGACCACGGGCGATCGGCCGGATGATCTGTGGGCAGGCATCACCACGTCGGACTAACGATTAGGAACGACGATGGTGTTGTTGGATTATTTTGCGAAGCACCCCCACCACCTCGCAGCGCTGTGGGTGGTGGCCGGGGTATTGATCTTGGTGCTCTTGTTTCGGCGGCCGCGAAGGCTGGTCCTTGCTTCAGGGGATGCTGGGAAACTTGAGATCTCCCGCCACGCGCTGAATCGACTCCTGGAGGCCTGCTGCGAGCAAGTCCGCGGGGTGGTATGGGCGCGTGCCCGCGTATGGCGAAGCGGCGGTTTGTTCGGAACGCGGTTGCGCCTGAAAGTCCGACCGGATGCGCGGCTCGATGCTATCCAAG
>CAYUNI010000033.1:0-3783 GCA_964446245.1 uncultured Candidatus Saccharibacteria bacterium | reverse complement strand
TCAAATCACCATTGATCAGCATCGACGGCTTCGCACTCGGATAAGGCAGACCTTCTTGATAATTATCTCCCACAAAGCTCTTACCCACTTCCGTAATCTTCACGAAGAGATTATCATCACAAACGAGAGCCACAACTTTGTCTTCGTAGTATAGTGCATACTCACCAAACATCTTCCGCGTCCTGATATTTTCTAGAGACGATAATTGATCAGTGATAAAATCCACCGTCGACTGTTTTGTTGCCATATTAAATTATAATTTAACACCTGCCTCATTCTGCAAATTAATCCATTAATAGAACAACTATTTAATCTCTGCTCCACCCCACTCAACTACCGTAAAACCTTTCCTAGCAAAAGACTTAATCTCTTGCGGTTTAGCCATCATCTCGTTTTCTAACTTTTTAAAAGTCATAAATACCCTGAGTATAGCATCTGGCCTTGGCTTAATATCCAAAACAATTCTATCATCATACTCTTCTTTAGTAGCAAAATGTATCAAGTTATATTTATTGTTTTGCATTTGCGGTAACCAATAAACGATAAATTCATTGTACTCCTTAGGTGTCAAACCCAAGGCCGCTAACTTAGCCTGCAAAAATTCGATCGTATCTGAACCCTTAACCACAAAACCAGCTGACATATCATAAGCAGACCAAGCATCTTCACCCTCCCAAAAAAGATAACTATACTCTCTGTCATCCACATTATTAATTATTTTGCCATCAGGATAAGCAAGTACACTCCAGCCATTATTATAATCTGGGTAACTAAAGAGCATCTTAGACAAGCCCTTCACCTTAACCGTGACGACTTGTTCTTTCTCAGGATAAAGATAAATAACCGGCTTATAGAGATCTAAACCACCACCACCGCCGCCGCCACCGCCACCATAATTAGTAAAATCCTCATAATCTTGATCATCTACGGCCGATTCGTTTTTTCCACCTGGGTCAAGCGCGCCCTGATCTGCATCGAAAGATTCAGACTTCGTCTCAGAACACAAAATTTCCAAATCCAAATAATTTTGAATCAAACCAGCCCTAGTTAAACCAGCCCAAGTTAAGATAATCAAAATTATACCACCTACAGCAAACAAGAAGCCTCTACTTGGCAACTTTTTATTATTGATATTCTTCAAATCCTTAGCCATACTTTTTAATTAATTTTAAGCACCAAATAAGTCTTTTCATTATATCACAAAGCACAAAAAAAGACCGAGTTTGTAAATTCGGTCTTTTTATCTCCTAGAATCTTTGCTTACAATTTAATACTCGGCACATTCAAAGAATCAATCTTCACCGTGTTCAAGACATCCTGCACACTAGTCATCAACTGCGCCGGAAATATTATCGTCGAATTCTTCTCCACACTGATCTCAGCGAGAGTCTGCAAAGTGCGCAGCTGCAAAGCAATGGGATGAGCCATGATAATATCAGCCGCTTCACCCAGCTTCACCGCCGCCTGGAACTCACCTTCCGCCGCCACAATCTTCGCGCGTCTCTCACGCTCCGCTTCCGCTTCCTTCGCCATCGCGCGCTGCATATTCTCCGGCAAAGCGATATCCTTAATCTCCACCGCCATCACCTGCGCGCCCCATGGCTCAGTATGCGCGTCAATCACATTCTTAATCCGTTCATTAATTTCCGAAGTCTGCGAGAGTAGTTGATCCAGCGTAAACTGACCCACCACATTACGCACAGTAGTCTGGCTGATTTGATTCACGGCCTCATAGACGTTCTCAATTCCCACCACCGACTTCTCGGGATTAACAATATGGTAATAAGCCACCGCCGCAATATCAATCGAGACGTTGTCCTTAGTAATAATCTTCTGCGAAGGAATATTCATCGTAATCGTGCGCAAAGTCACCTTAGTAATCTGTTCCAAAAAAGGCACCAAGATAATCAGCCCCGGCCCACGCACACCAGTCGAGCGCCCCAAGAAGAAAATCACACCTCGTTCATACTCTTTCAAAATCTTCAGCGAAGCAAAGAGTAGTACCAACAAAATAGCCAACAAAATATACCACATACGTTAAGCTTAATAATTAAGCGAACACAAGCCGTTCATTATCTCTAGCTTAGTCCTTAGTCAGAAAAATACAAGGGCCGCCAACCTTGACTTTGTAACTCCCCTTGCTAGAATATCAGCAAATAATTTCGTTCATTAATAAGCAGAGGTTTACAGTGACTAAACAACGCATCGAATTTACTGGCAGAAGCCAAGACGACATCGCGAATTTCGGTCCAGACATCACACGAGAAATGTTCATAAACAAATTCATGACAGATCTATATAAAATTGTCCATCCTGACAAGATTGAATTTCTAAATTCTGATCCAGAGGCTTATTGCAATATTCCTGGAAACAATGTTGTATATACCATTTGTGTAGAAATGATCAAGAATATTCATGATCATAATGGCGGCTGGGGTTATTGCGAACTTGAAGTCACGGCTGATAAATTTATCAGCTTCGAAATTGGTAACCTAAGTAATCCAACACCAGAAACCAACGAACACTCGCCGGAGACTAGACAAAACTATAGTAGAGGACTGAAGTTATTAAGAGCAATGCTTGAGCACGGCATCATCATCGCCATTAATATTGATGGAGGCTATATCTACAAAGGATTTTACGATCCAGCCAGATGGATAAAAAAAACCTAACGAACACACAAAAGCAACTCACACGAGTTGCTTTTTAAAACTATTTTTTCAAATTTTTCTTCACCCCATTCATCTTCGCCCGCGCCTTGAGCATCTGCTTAATTATAGTCACAGGCAGCTTCTGATCAAATCTTATCTGCAGTGTCTTCGATCCAGTCTTATAACCTTTCTGCGCAAGCAACTCCCTATCCTCACTTTGCAAAGTCGCGGCAAAGCCAAAGCTCACATGCTCCTTAAAAGTCGCAAAGCCAGCCAGCATCCCACAATATTTATAAAAAGGAATCCCCCAACTAATACTCTCCTCCGCCTTTGGCACCGCTGCCTTAATCACCTTCCGCAATTCCTTGAGATGCGGCTGAGCTTCTTTGCCCATACTAGCAATGTAAGCTTCCACATCCTTAGCACTATAATTTTTCATATTTTCATATTTATAATTAGCTTAATTATAGCACTAAGACAAACAAAAACAGAGCCGAAGCTCTGCTAATGCATAGTTGTGAATAAGCTATTTACTCATAAACTCAATAAATTTCTTCAGATCTTTTGAGTTATCAAAATCAACTTTATAGCCATAAGCTGCTAAAAATCTATCAGCTTCAGTCCTTACTGACAACCAATTTCGATTATTGTATTGATAAAATTTATGCATAGGTTTTTCTGATTTATCAGCACGATCTACTACATCTGCCATAAAATTAAAACCATGCTCTTTTTCATATGCCAAGCCAACATTAGCCTGACCATCAATCGCCCAATTAAAAATACTAGCTTCCTTTAATTTATTTATATCAAACCCTTCAACCTGAGACTCAGGAATCGCAATTAAAGTACCAGCAAATGGCGTGCTTGGTATCGACTCTACGATATTAACCTTAGTATTTAAATGTCTCAAAATTATTATTGACGCTCCAACAATTAAAAAAGCAATAACATACGGCATAAGTTTATTTTTGGACGATTTCTTAGTTTCCATAAATTTAAGATAATAAGTAAGTCTATATACAGACTAGCATTTTGTAGCAACAAAAAACAGAGCCAAAAGCTCTGTTAATGTCCAATGCGGAACGGACGGGACTCGAACCCGCGACCTCCTGCGTGACAGGCAAGCGTT
>CAYUNI010000032.1:0-3835 GCA_964446245.1 uncultured Candidatus Saccharibacteria bacterium | reverse complement strand
CGGTGAAGGAGACCGCTAATGGCTTGAAACAAATGGCTAATATCTGGTCTGGTTTAAGAAGTTTGTTTGGTGGAAATTAAAGCTTAGCTAAATGTTTAGAATAAAAAGCCAGTTCCACAAGGACCTGGCTTTTTGGAGGAAAGGGGAGGGTGTTTAAGTTTGACATTTTCTCTCTAATCCGCTAGTATAGAGGCTAAGCTCTTTTGCGGGCTTTTGTTTTTTAATTATGGCACGATCACTAAAAAAGGGTCCTTATGTGGACGAAAAATTAATAAAAAAGATTGACGGCAAGAAGCCGGCGGAAGCTGGTATCATAAAGACTTGGGCTCGCCGAAGCCAGATTAGCCCAGAAATGGTAGGCTTTACTTTTGGTGTTCATAATGGCCGTAATCATATTGAAGTTTTTGTCACCGAGGAAATGGTTGGTCATCGATTGGGAGAGTTTTCTCCTACTCGCAAATTCTTGAAACACGGTGGTAAAATGCAGAAAGAATTAGAGCAAAAGAAGAAGGAAGCCGAAATCGCTGCTGCTAAAGCCGCCAAGACAGCGACCGATACTAAGAAGAAATAATTTTTATAACAATGAAAGCGGTATTAAAAAATTATCGACAAGCACCTCGCAAAGTCCGTCTCGTGGCTGATGTTTTGCGTGGCAAGTCCATTGATCAAGTGGAGGTGCTTTTACCCCAAATCGTCAAGCGTTCATCTTTGCCATTAAAGAAGCTTGTTGATTCTGCGGTTGCTAATGCTGTCAATAATTTTAAAGCCGAGAAGTCAACTCTTTTTATTAAGGAGATTTTTGTTAATAAGGGGATAGCAATGCGTCGTTTTAAGCCGGGGGCTCGTGGTCGCGCTTTTCCTTTTCGCCGAACTTCTAGTCATATTGAAGTTGTTTTGGGTTCTAAAGGGGAAACTGTTTCCCCTGTCGTAAAAATTGAGAAGAAGTTGCCAGCAAAGCCGGTGAAAGCTGTAGCAAAAAAGTCTACCGTCAAGCCTGCTGTTAAGAAAACGCCGGCTACTCGTTTGAAAGCTAAAAAAGCCGAATAAATATCATGACACACAGCGTTCACCCATATTCACATCGTTTAGGAATTATTAGAGACTGGAAATCTCGATGGTTTGGTAGTCATCGTGGCCAATATCAAGAATTTTTAAAGACAGATGTTTTGTTGCGTGAGTTTTTGACAAAGCGTTTGCGCGGGATGTATGTTAATTCTCTAGAGATGGAGCGTAATCAAAATATTTATCGCATCATCATTAAGACTGCTCGTCCGGGTATGGTAATCGGTCGCAGTGGCGAAGGTTCCACTAAAATCAAAAACGAAATAATTACTAAACTCCGCAAGGCTAAATTGCCTTTACCTAAGGAAATCCGAGTTGACGTTGAGGAGGTTAAAGAACCCGAGAGTCAGGCGGCGATTGTTGCTTATATGATTGCTGAGGGTTTGGAGAAACGCTTGCCTTTTCGTCGGGTGATGAAGCAGACAATGGAAAAGGTGATGACCGCTAAGGGGGTAAAGGGAGTAAAAGTGACCTTGTCTGGCCGTTTGGGTGGAGCAGAAATGGGGCGAGTCGAGAGTTTGCGATTGGGACAAGTGCCATTGCAGACCCTTCGGGCGGATATTGATTTTGCTCGTGAAAAAGCCTACCTTACCTACGGAGTAATTGGGGTTAAGGTTTGGATCTATCGAGGAGAAATTTTTGCCGATAAACAGAAATAATTAAACTACCATGCTTTTACCGAAAAAAGTAAAATTTAGAAAGTGGCAGACTGACCGAGTCAATCCCACCAAAAAACGAGTCGAGACCCGTGGCGCTGATTTATCTTTCGGTAATTTTGGCTTGAAAGCTGAGACACCTGGCCGAATTAAGTCAAATCAGATTGAAGCTGCTCGAAAGACGATTGCTCGTCAAATGCAAAAGACTGGCAAATTGTGGATCCGAATTTTTCCAGATCGACCTTTTACTGCTAAAGCGGCGGAGGTCGGTATGGGAAAGGGTAAGGGTGATCCACAAGGCTACTTGTTTGATGTGAAGCCGGGGAGAATTTTGTTTGAGGTTGATGGTTTGACAGAAGCTGTTGCTCGAGAGGCTTTGCGTAAGGCCGGTGCTAAATTACCAGTTAAGACGAGAATTGTTGCTCGTTAATCTACCTAGGCTTATGTTAATGAAAGAACTTACAACAAAAAAAGAAGCTGAATTACACAAGCTTTTGATTGAGAAGAGAGATGCTTTGAAGGGTTTTCGTTTTGGGGTAAGTGGTAGCCGTGTAAAGAATGTTAAGACTGCCCGCGAAACCAAAAAAACAATCGCTCGTATCTTGACGATTCTTAATAATCAAGGTAGTAAATAAGAAATATCATGACTTCACCAATTACCAAAAAACAACGAGTTCTCAAGGGTACGGTCGTCTCGACCAAAATGGATAAGACAGCCGTGGTTTCGGTGAGCCGTTTTATCAAGGATCCGAAGTATGGCAAATATTTGAAACGGGATAAGCGCTATAAAGCTCACGACCCTGAGAATAAGGCCGTTGTTGGCGAAAAAGTGTTGATTCGAGAAGTTAAGCCGATTTCTAAAGACAAAAGTTTTGTAATAGTTTTTTAAATTACCATGATTCAAGATAAAACCATCGTAAAAATAGCAGATAATACCGGCGCTAAGATCGGACGAGTTTTCAAGGTGCTTGGTGGTTCAAAGAAACGTTATGCTCGGATTGGAGAGTTGGTGGTTTTGTCTGTCCAGACGGCTGAACCAAGAAAAGCAATCAAAAAGAAAGAAGTTGTCCAAGCTTTGGTTGTTCGCCAGAAGAGCCCATTTCGACGAAAAGATGGTTCCTATTTGCGTTTTGATGAGAATGCGGTGGTAATTCTAGAAAAAGGCAAACAAGACCCTAAGGGTGGCCGTATTTTTGGTCCGATCCCGCGTGAAATTGCCGAGAAGGGTTATCAGAAAATTGTTTCCTTGGCGCCAGAGGTTGTATAGTCTAATACGTATAGAAGCAAAGATATGAAAATCAAAAAGAATGACAATGTAATAGTATTGAGCGGAAAAGACAAGGGTAAGAAAGGTAAAGTCTTGGCTACTTTTGCCTCCGATAATAAGATTCAGGTAGAAGGCGTAAATATGAAAAATAAACGCCAGAAACCTCGCAAGAGTGGTGAGAAGGGACAGGTTGTCAAAATGGCTCACCCGGTTAATGTTTCTAACGTCGCTTTGTTTTGTTCGACTTGCAAGAAGGGAACACGAGTATCTAGCCAAGATATAAAAGGGAAAAAGGTCCGCATTTGTTCTAAGTGTAAAAATCAGTTTTAATATTTAAGTTTAAGCTTATGATCGAATTAATCCAAAACCGAGCTGAAAAAGTTATTCCTGCCCTAAAAGAGGAGTTAGGGGTAAAGAATCGTTTTGCTGTCCCGCGAATTGTAAAGGTGGTGATTAATTCTGGTACCGGAAAAGCTAAAGATAAAAAGCGTAATGAGTTAGTTGCCGATCGTTTGACTAAAATTACCGGCCAGAAAGTCGCTGCTCGTGGAGCTAAAAAATCAATCGCCAGCTTCAAGGTTCGCCAGGGGGATGTAGTTGGATATTCAGTCACTCTGCGCGGTAAGCGAATGTATGATTTTTTGAATCGTTTATTTAATATCGTTTTTCCTCGCATTCGAGATTTCAAAGGTTTTACTATCGACTCTTTGGATGAAGTTGGTAATTTGACTATCGGTTTGCGTGAGCACACTGTTTTTCCGGAAACTGCTGATGAAGATATCCGAGATGTTTTTGGTCTTTCGATCACGATTGTGACTACTGCTAAAAATAAAGAACAAGCCAGAGCTTT
>CAYUNI010000031.1:0-3918 GCA_964446245.1 uncultured Candidatus Saccharibacteria bacterium | reverse complement strand
GTTATGGCCGAGGGTGATGTGAAAGAGTTCTAAGGTTTTTGAAACCAAGCAACAATCTTTCCTACAAAGAAAAAGAGTACGCTGTAAAGCATAATCGTAACTCCATAGACTGTTTTTGGAATACTCATATCAAAACCCCATTGAGTAGGGTCAGTTTTTTCGCATAAAGATAGTCCAACAAAAAACATAATGACTGAAATAAAGATGATCCACTTTCCAGTCCTTTTAGGTTTGTATCCTCCTTGGATTGCAACTTTTGTTGTTCCACCGATACCAAACCAAGCAGCGATAATTGCTACCAAAAGGCCACCTATTACAGTAATTATTAATTGACTCATACCGAAACATTATTCCTTAAAAAGCAAAAAGTAAAGAATTGACTTCTTTCACTCTTCGATCAACGATCAGAGCATGACAGAAGTAACAAAAACATTTCCAAAACACACCTGCCAATTTTGTGGCTGTGAGCGCAAACTTGTCGAGACACTTATCGACGATGAGTTTGTATGGAACGAAATCGAAAAGATATATCAGCCCAATGGATCTACAGATACGTTTGAACACACAGGAGTGGCGCACTGCGCCGAATGTAAGGAAGAATGGACAGGATTATAGAAAAAGCTGGACTTCTTCAGACCTTCTCGGTATGTTCGTGTGTGCATGAAAAAAGAGTATAAAAAAGCACGTCCAAACGAAATAAAAGGGTCCGGTTTTATTGGTTACGCAATATGCACCTATCACGACCTTGTCGCCCAATTTGGAGAGCCTAATGACAGATTCAGGGACGGTCCCTGGAAATCATGTGACTGGAAAACTCAGGTTGAATGGGCTTTCAAGATACCAGGAACTAAACCGACTATCGTGACAATTTACGATTACAAGTCGATGAATCACGCCAGGGCAATTGAAGTGTGGCATGTTGGCTGTAAAGGCGACCAAGAAAAAGTCTCAGACTTCTTTATCAAGAATAAAATACCATTCGGCAGATAGATTTATCGTTTCTTAGGTCTTTCACCGTTGAGTAATCGCTCAAACGCTTCCAAATTACCAAGAGCGTCGTGAACAGGGTGATGATCGTGCTTGGTCACACGCAATCTTTTCCATAACGATGCGTCCGTAAAGTCTCCAACAAGTCCCGCATAAAAGTCTCCGATCCTTCTCGCAGAATATCCAAATGGATTACGCCCAAGCGTTCTCCAAAAACCATCGTTGATCCACTGCCAATCAAAAGCAGGATTGTCACTCACAAACTTTGGTCTATCTCCGACAAATTCCGATAACCACTTTTCAAAGTTTGAGAAGACCTCTTTCTCGTCGAATACCTTTCCAGTAGAAATACGGATGGAAGGATCTTCCTTTGACCATTCTTTTTCGATAAGTACGCCATGAAAGGTCTCTCGAGAAGGGTACGCTACAGCCCCAAACTCGGTAAGTTTGCCCATACTTGGGCACTTTCCAGTCGCCTCACAGTCGATAAAAACAAGATTTTTAATGGTTTTGCTTGTCATTAGCTATATCTTAACTCTTATTTTAGTATCTTCCAAGACCTAAAAAAGCCTTATTTATCAACAAATTGCCGCATTTAGAGCCTATTTTTGTACCTTTAATTTGATAATTCTAAATTAAAGATTAAGCCTTAAACTTTAAATTTGCATTATTTAAATTAAAATGATAGGATGTGTGCATGACAGAAAAATACAAGTCAGGAACCCATAAGCAACATGATGGCTATAAGAGCTTTCAGCCGTCTTTGGTTAATAAAAGTTTTGAGTGGACAGACAAACGCATCGATGTCCTTCTTGCCGATGCCATGAGATACCTGGGCGAGCTCAACGCCTTTTCAAAGCTGGTCCCTGACGTGGATTTTTTCATAAAAATGCACATCACAAAAGAAGCTACTACATCAAGTAAAATTGAAGGTACTCAAACTAAACTCGACGAGGCACTTCTCCCTGAGCTCGAAATTGATCCAGAAAAAAGAAATGACTGGGAAGAAGTTCAAAACTACGTCAAAGCAATCAACTACTCAATTGCAGAACTTGAAAAGCTACCTCTCTCAATGAGGCTCGTCAGAGATACCCACAAGGTTTTGCTTTCAAGTGTTCGTGGATACACCAAGCTTCCTGGAGAAGTTCGCCGAAGTCAGAACTGGATCGGTGGTGCAACTCTCAAAGATGCAGTATTTATTCCACCCCACTACGAAGAGGTTAGCGAATTGCTGAGTGACCTTGAAAGATTCTGGCATAACAAAGAAGTTGATATTCCTGATCTTATAAAGATAGCGATTTCTCATTATCAGTTCGAAACCATCCACCCATTCCTTGATGGTAACGGACGTATCGGCCGACTACTCATCACCCTCCACTTAGTAAGCCTTGGTATTCTGCAGAAACCAACTCTCTACATTTCAGATTTCTTCGAAAAACATCGTCCGCAATATTACGATGGTCTTTCACGTGTTCGCGAAACGAACGATATCGAACACTGGTTGAGATTCTTTCTTACTGGTGTGCTTGAGACTGCAAAGAATTCAAGACAGACACTCGAGAAGATTATCGATCTTCGAAAGAAGTACGAGACCACAATCGAAAAAGGTATGGGCATCAAACGCCAAAAGCTTGGCAAGGAACTTTTGCGTTGCTTGTTCTCACAGCCAGTTGTAACGATTCGAGACATCGAGTCAATGCTCTTGGTGACATTCCCGACAGCGTCTGCAATAACAAAAGATTTCGTTAAGCTGGGGCTTTTCTCAGAGAAGACAGGACTCAAGAAGGATCGAATCTTCTACCTCACCGAATACATTAATCTCTTTAATAAATAATAAACACCATGGAAAATTTCAACCAAAAAACATCAATGATCTGGAGTATAGCCGACATCTTGCGTGGCGGATGGAAACAGCACGAATACCAAGACGTGATTTTGCCCTTGGTGGTTTTGAAGCGCCTCGATTCTATCCTTGCCGACACTAAAGCTTCGGTCCTCGAGAAATACAATGAGTATAAAGGCAAAGTGAATGACCTTGATCCTATCCTCAAGAAAACTTCAGGGACAGCCTTCTACAATATCTCTGATTACGATTTCAAAACTATTCTTGGAGAGCCAAAACATCTCGCAAAGAACTTCAAGCAATACATCAACGGCTACAGCAAGAATATCCAAGACATTTTTGAGAAGTTTGATTTCAGTAAACAACTTGAGCGACTCGAAGGTGGCGACCTTTTGTTCTATGTGATCCAGGAATTGAACAAAGTGGACCTACATCCCTCAAAGGTAGACAACTATCAAATGGGACATATCTTTGAAGAACTTCTCCGAAAGTTTTCTGAAATGTCCAACGAAACTGCTGGAGAGCACTATACGCCAAGAGATGTGATAAGTCTTATGACCGAAATGCTTTTCTCGCCTGATAAGAAGGACCTCAAGAAGCCTCATGTCATCAAAAAGATTTATGACCCAGCCTGCGGTACTGGTGGTATGTTGTCTGTCGCCAAGGATTACATTCTTGAAAACATAAATAAAGAGGCAGACATTTTCCTTTACGGCCAAGAACTCAACTCAGTGACGTATGCTATGGCTAAGTCAGACATGCTTATCAAGGGCGACAATCCAGACCTCATCCGAGGTGGTGAAAAAGATCATTCAAAAGCAAGTACACTCGCCAACGATCAATTCTTTGCAGAAGTATTTGATTACGGACTAAGTAATCCACCCTACGGAGTTGATTGGAAGAAGGATAAAGATGCCGTAGAGCGTGAAGCATCTCGTGGATACGCTGGCAGGTTTGGTGCAGGCACTCCCCGTATCTCCGATGGACAGCTTTTATTCTTACAGCACCTCATCTCAAAGATGAAGCCTGAAAAGGATGGTGGATCGCGTATAGCTATCGTTCATAATGGATCCCCACTGTTTACTGGC
>CAYUNI010000030.1:2431-4077 GCA_964446245.1 uncultured Candidatus Saccharibacteria bacterium | reverse complement strand
GCATACCTAAGGTTGTTTTGCGCAGAATGAACCAGCAGATACCGATCACCACGAAACCAATCACCACTAACCATGGGATAGGGCCGAGATAGGCGTTACCAATCCATTCAAAACCGATATCGTTATTGATGACAGTGGTGCCGTTCGCCAGTAGATAGGCGGCGCCGCGTAGTGCCGTATAGGTACCCAGCGTCGCGATGAATGGAGGCAGGCCGATATACGCGACCATCACTCCGTTCAGCGTACCCATGATCAGGCCACCCATCAGTGCCACCGGAATCGACAGCGCGCCGAGGGTTGGGTCCAGTGAGGTCACCATCGCCATGACTGCCGTGGTACCCAGGATTGAACCCACAGAGAGGTCGATCCCGCCGGTGATGATGACAAAAGTCATCCCGGCTGCCAGCACCGTATTGATGGATGACTGACGCACGATGTTCATGATGTTCGATTCAGTCAGAAAGTTTGGCGTCATCAGAGAGAAGCCAATACAAATCAGGATCAGAACCGGTAAGATCCCCATCGACTGGATGACGCTGTGCAGCGTTAATTTTTTGCTTTGGCCTGCAGCCGCCGCATTCGCATTAGATGTGCTCATAGCGTTACTCATTCCTGTTTCTCTCTCAAGCTACTTCCGCGCCAGCTATATGATGGGTTGCCCCGGTAGCCAGCTCCATAATGTTTTCCTGAGTGATCGCTTCACTCTCCAGTTCGCCCACAATGCTGCCGGCACGCATGACATAGACGCGGTCACTCATACCGACGATTTCCGGTAACTCACTGGAAATCATCAGAATGGCGACACCCTTGCGGGCCATATCGGTCATCATGCGGTAGATTTCGCTCTTCGCGCCGACATCAACACCACGGGTTGGTTCGTCCAGAATCAGCAACTTCGGATGGATGGCGGTCCAGCGCGAAATCAGGCATTTCTGCTGGTTACCACCGGAAAGCCCGCCGACGGCCACCTGACTGTGCGGAACACGGATATTCAGGGTTTTAATGGCGGTATCACTGATGGTGCGGTTTTTCGTTTCATTCAGAATGTGGAAGTTGCTGTCTCGTTCAATGGTGGCCATTACGATGTTGTCGTGAACGGTCATCTCCAGAAACAGCCCTTGTTCTTTTCGGTTCTCGGTGAGGAAGCCAATACCACAATCAATCGCATCACGCGGATTACGGATTTGCAGCGGCTTGCCGTTCAGCAGAATCTCTCCGGACGCCACTTTACGGGCGCCAAAAATCATCTGTGCCAGTTCAGAGCGTCCCGCACCGACCAGCCCGGACAGACCGACAATCTCACCAGCGCGGACATCCAATGTGCCGGACAGTACTTTGTCTTCATCGGTCAGATCTTTACATTCCAGCACCAGTTCACCTTTCGGTATGGTGCGGTCTTTGTTGAACAGATCGTTCAGCGGGCGACCGACCATCATGCGAACCAATTCGCTGGCAGAAATTAGGCCTAAGTAGTTATTATCACGGCTAAGAAAGCAGTTGGCTAGGGCCCTTCTGCAAGGATCAGGAGGCGAGTAGTGCTCAATACATACAACCAATCCGCGTGTAGCGGACGCATACGGCTTGAATTGATATGAATCCAGACGCTCTTGAAAAGCTCGTTTCCTGGAAGATGCCCTTTGGAAAAC
>CAYUNI010000030.1:0-2421 GCA_964446245.1 uncultured Candidatus Saccharibacteria bacterium | reverse complement strand
GGCAGAAAGATCGCTGCGCGTCAGACTGCCGATGTACTGGCCGTCACGCAGGACACTGACGCGATCAGATAGCTCATAAATCTCAGCCATGCGGTGACTGATATAAATAATGGCCAGACCTTCATTGCGCAGTTTTTTGATCAGTGCAAACAGCATGTCAGTTTCGCGGGAGGAAAGGGCCGCAGTGGGCTCATCCATGACCAGTACACGGCTCTTACGATGCAATGCACGGGCAATTTCCACCTGCTGCTGTTCTGCAATCGTCAGACTGGATACTTTCGCCGAGGCTTTAAACTGAGCTGCCAGGCGATCTAATACAATCTGGGTTTCCTCTTCCATTTTCTGGCGGTTCACGATGCCGTTACGCGCAATTTCAGAACCAAGGAAGATGTTTTCCGCCACTGTCAGGTTCGGAGCCAGGTTGATTTCCTGATAGATCAGGGTAATACCGGCATTCAGCGCATCTTTCGGACCATTGATGGTAAATGGTTTGCCATCAATAAAAATTTCACCGGCAGTCGCGGTGTAGGCGCCCGCCAGAATTTTCATCAGCGTGCTTTTACCGGCCCCGTTTTCTCCCATCAGGGAATGGATCTCGCCGGAATAGATGCTCAGACTGACATCTTTCAGGGCGTAAAACTGGCCGAAGCGTTTGGCGATGTTTCGCATCTCCAGAATGGGTTGTTGCTCGCTCATCATCTGCCTCATGGTGAAGTTTCATGGCAGCAGTAAAACACCCTCAGGTAAATGGCGTATGTTTTGTGTGATTAACAATTGTCATATTGTTAACGGCGCTTCTGTTCATGATGATGAACCGTTAATCTGAGACCCATGTTTGTTATGGATAACCGTCATGCCTTCCTCTTCCAATCGTCGTAAGCCTTTGTTTTCTGGTGTTCGTGGGCGCCTGCTCTTGTTTAACCTGCTGGTGGTGTTGTTAACCATTCTGATCGGCATCATCGCTGTTTTTGGTTTTAACAATGCTGGGAGGCTGCTCACAGATATGCAGGAAAGCACGCTGTCTGAGATGAACAGCGGGATGGAAGTTGGTGTGAAAACGGCGAAAGTAGCAACCGTTGCTGTGAGTCTGACGCAGGTTATCGGTGCTATGGAATATCAAAGCGAATCCGATTTGTTGAAAAATGCTCTGCAGGCGCTACAGGATTCATTGAACAAGATGGCTGCCGCCCCGCTGGCGCGGCAGAATTCTGAACTGATTGATCGTATTCATCAGCGTAGCAATGAGTTGCAAACTAGTGTGCGTAAACTGCTGGATCTGACCCGGCGACGTCATCTGGAACGACATACCTTATTAGGTATGATTTATCAGGCGCAGTCACAGCTGGATCTGCTGGCGAAAGAGCCATCCAGTGGCTGGCCGACGACACTGGAACAAAATTTATTTCGTAACATGCTGGATATGACATTGACCATCCCGGCATCCCCGGATGTACTGGCTCAGCTGGTCAGTAACCGTCAGACATGGTTACAATCGATACCGCAGGCCTCTCCACGGCGGCAACAGACATTGCAGGCGTTGTGCGATGCACTTTCACCAGTGGAGCAACTGAATGAACAGCTGAAAAACAGTGATCTGGCGATTGCGTATCACACCTTCCGTATCAAAGCGCTGGTCAATTTGTTGGATCAGGATATCAACCAGTATGTGCAGTTGGTCGTGAACTCGGCCAGTTCCCGCGCTGAGCGCACGCATAAAGAGTTGCAGACCAGTACGGTGACCATTCAGGTATTTGCGTTACTGGCGGTGCTCGTGACCGCGCTGGCCGGAAACTATATCTATGACAATCTGGGGGTACTGGTCAGTGCGATCGCCAATGCCATGACCCGGCTGACCAAAGGGGAGCGCACAGTCAAAGTGCCGGCGCTGAACCGGCAGGATGAACTTGGCGATCTGGCGCGGGCTTTTAACGTGTTTGCCAACAATGCTGCCTCACTGGAACGGGTGACCCGTTTATTCAAAGAAAAAAGCACACAACTTGAAACTACCTTCCTGTCTATCCGCGATGGTTTTGCACTGTTCGATGCAGAGGGAGCTCTGATTGTCTGCAACCCGCAATATGCCTCTTTGCTGCAACTGGATCAGATTGCCCATGGCTCTCATTTCCGCGAGGTTTTACAACGGTTGCAGCAAAGTGGTGCCCAGCGCTGCGATGGCAAACCGCTCTCGCCAGACTATTTGTGGCGCACGGAAGACAATGTGCTGACACTCGAATTACAACTGGCCGGTGAGCGTTATGTCGAACTGCGTCTGAACCGGCTGGCAAACATGGGCATGGCCAGCATGGTGCCCGAGTTCGATGCCTCCGGAACGCTGATCGGCGGCAGCCTGATGCACGCCACCGCGCGCGACTGGGCCAAGCTGGGCGAGATGCTCCGCCTCAAGGGCCGCGCGCCGGGCGG
>CAYUNI010000029.1:0-4172 GCA_964446245.1 uncultured Candidatus Saccharibacteria bacterium | reverse complement strand
TTAAAGAAAGAATCGTCCAATTACTGAAAGACAATGAAGAAGAAGCGCTTTTTTCAAAAACTTTAGCAACAATTAGACGAGATGCGCCAATTGATTTTTCTTTGCCGGAAAAAACTTGGCGGGAAAATTTTTCTCTTGAATCGGCAGAGAAAGTTTTTACTAGTTTAGAGTTTCGTTCTTTGGCGGGACGAGTGAGGACTTTAGTTAAGAATCTGACCGGTGAGATGCCGTTGGTCGAAGAATACCAACAGAAAGAAAATACAAAGCCAGTCGAGGTGATTGATGAGGCGGTGTTTAAAAAAGCGACGATCGCTACTTGGTTATTGGATTCTGATTTAACTGAAGCGACTATCGATGATATTTATCGCTTATCGGGAAAAAATAATTTAATTGATGCCCTTGTTGTCTTGGAGGAAAAAATTAAACAGCCTGGATTAGAAAAAGTTTATCGCGAGATAGAATTGCCACTAATCCCGATAATTAAAGAAGCTGAAGAGCGAGGATTGCTTGTCGATACAAAAAAAATAAAAGATTTATCGATCGATTATCATCGACAAGTCGAAGAGATTAAAAAGAAAATTTTTTCAATTGTGGGCCATGAATTTAATTTGAATTCGCCCAAGCAGTTAGGAGAAATTTTATTTACGGAGTTGGGCCTATCTTTTAAGGGTCTTAAAAAAACGGCCGGTGGTGCCTTGTCGACTCGTGAATCTGAATTGATCAAATTACGTGACGGAAATCCGATTATTGATTTAATTTTGGAATATCGAGAATTGCAGAAATTATTAACGACTTATCTTGATAATATTCCAGCCTTGCTTGATCAAGACAAAAGATTGCATACTAATTTAAACCAGACTGGCACAACTACCGGCAGGATGTCTTCGCGTAATCCAAATTTGCAAAATATTCCCGTCCGTGATGGTTTGGGAGAACCGATAAGGCGGGCCTTTGTGGCCTCTTCGGGGCATCAACTTTTAACTCTAGATTATTCCCAGATTGAGCTCCGGGTTCTTGCCTTATTGTCAGAAGATGCTGAATTAATAAGGATTTTTAAGTCGGGAGAGGATATCCATACGGCGGTTGCCGCTAAGGTTTTTGGGGTCGAGGGTGGGGCGGTGACTAAGGAGATGAGGCGGAAGGCTAAAGTGATAAACTTCGGCATTATTTATGGCATGGGAGTGAATAAATTGAAAGCAACCCTTGAGACAAGCAAAGAGGAAGCGCAGAAATTTTATGATCAATATTTTGTCACTTTCCCGACGATAAAAAATTATTTTTCTCAGGTGGTATCTTCCGCGCGCGAGCTTGGTTATACGACAACCTATTTTGGCCGTCGGCGATATTTTCCCGGTTTGCGTTCATATCAACCAATGATTCGTTCGAGCGCCGAACGAATGGCGATGAACGCTCCTCTACAGGGGACGGCGGCTGACCTAGTGAAATTAGCGATGATAAAAGCTGATGAAGAATTAAGAAAAAATAATTTGCTTGCGCGCGCTCATCTTGTTTTGCAGGTTCATGATGAATTAATTTATGAAGTAGAGGAAGAATTTTTAATCGAAGTGACAGAGATTCTTAAAAAAGCGATGGAGTCGGCGGGTGATTTGCCGGTACCGCTTTTAGTGAGCTCGGGATATGGAAAATCTTGGGGAGAAATTGAAAAATAGATCAAAGGGTAAATATTTCCAATTAGCTAGAGGATATTATATCCACACTGTCAAAACTTGCGTTAGAAATAAAAAAAAGTTATTATCTGGCTACAACTCTTGTTGAAAAAGGTCGACCAATAAAAACCTATAGGTAAATTATGAAGAATTATATCATCGTTGCTATTGTAATCATTTTGATTATCGCTGGCGTTGTCTGGTACTCGAACAAGGGCGCTGTTGCTCCTGTTGATACCGCTTCTACTACCGATACTTTGACTACTAGCGACGTGGTCGCTACCACCTCTGTTGAGACTGGTGCTGACGCTACTACCACCGCTCAATAATCCATTGAGTCTGTGGCAAAATCACCTCAGCCGTACGGATGAGGTGATTTTGTTTTTAGCTGGTTTGGTGGGGTGGGTTTTTGTATACTAAATAATGTATGGACGAATACCAACGCGAAGAGCAATTGAAACAGATTAAACAAGAATTATTAAATGCTTCGTCTTCACCTCTTTTTCTTTACCGACAAGAAAATAATTATTGGCCGGTAATAGGTGAAGGATCTCATGAGTCTAGAATAATGTTTATCGGGGAAGCGCCGGGGAAAAATGAGGCGAAGACTGGTCGACCCTTTTGTGGGTCGGCTGGTAAAATCTTAGATGACCTTTTGGCCAGTATTGGCTTGAAGCGTGAGGAGGTTTACATTACTAATATTGTCAAAGATCGACCACCAGAGAATCGCGATCCATTGCCAGAAGAAATAAATTTTTATGGGCCGTATCTTGATCGGCAGATTGAGTTGATTCAGCCGAAAATAATCGCCACCCTTGGGCGGTATTCAATGAAATATTTATTAAGAAAATTTAATTGTCCAGAAGAGGCAGAGACAATCGGCAACCTCCACGGAAAGCCAATCTCAGTGAGAGCGGATTATGGAACAATTGTTTTGTTGCCTTTGTATCATCCCGCCGCCGCGATTTATAATCAAAAACTAAAAAAAAGTTTATTAGCCGATTTTTCTTTTTTAAAAAATGTCTAAAAAAAGTTTAAAACTAATCTCTTGGAATGTGAATGGCATTCGGGCGGTTGTGAAAAATGGTTTTACCGAGTGGCTTAAAGGGGAGGGGCCAGACATTGTCGGTTTACAGGAAATAAAGATAAACGATGTAGCTCGAGCAAAAGAAGAATTCGATTTTGCTGGTTATAATGAATATTGGCATCATGCTGACCGGCCGGGCTATAGTGGCACAGCTGTCTTGAGTAAGATTGAGCCCCTCTCTGTTTTTCGTGGTTTTGGTAAAGGGGCTAAATTAGAAGATAAGGAGGGTCGGGTTTTAACGCTCGAGTTTGATAACTTTTATTTTGTGAATTGTTATTTTCCCAACGCTAACCATGAATTATCACGCCTTAGTTTCAAGGAAGAATTTAATGACGCTTGGCTTGATTATGTTAAAAAATTAGAAAAGAAAAAATCAGTGATTACTTGCGGTGATTTTAATGTGGCTCATCAGGAGATTGATTTGGCTCGACCAAAAGATAATGTCGGTAATGCGGGCTTTACTGACGAGGAGCGAACTTGGGCGGATAAATTTTTAAAACACGGCCTGATCGATACCTTTCGCTTAATAAATGGTGATAAAATCCAGTATTCTTGGTGGAGCTATCGAATGCGGGCCCGCGATCGCAATATTGGCTGGCGGATCGACTATTTTTTAGTGAGTAGGGAAATAGCTAAACAAGTAAAAAAAGCTTTCATTCTTGATCAGGTCTATGGTTCTGACCATTGTCCGATAGGGATAGAATTGGAGAGGTAGGGTCTTTAAAAATCGAACCTAGACCAATAGGGTCGTTGACAACTTTTTTCGTGGTATAATTAAACCATGATTCCTCAGCCAGGACAATTCGCACCAGATTTCCTTCTCGCCGATCAAGATGGTCAAAAGCGGCGCTTGAGAGATTACCAAGGGCAATGGGTTTTGCTTTATTTCTATCCTAAAGATGATACTGTGGGTTGTACTAAGGAGGCTTGCATGCTTCGAGATGAATTTCCTAATTTTGATGTGATTGGGGCGACGGTAATTGGTGTCAGT
Source organism: uncultured Candidatus Saccharibacteria bacterium (assembly GCA_964446245.1). Classification (GTDB taxonomy): domain Bacteria; phylum Patescibacteriota; class Minisyncoccia; order Phycocordibacterales; family XYD1-FULL-46-19; genus CAYUNI01. The sequence goes on along the minus strand of CAYUNI010000029.1, from coordinate 427 downwards.
ATTGATTCTGTAAGAAGTCATAAACATTTTGCTGATAAATATCGTTTACCCTTTACTTTGCTTTCTGACCCAGAGAGACGGGTGGTGGATGTCTATGGAGTCTGGGGTAAGAAAAAATTTATGGGGAAAGAATATGAGGGGACCAAGCGGGTCTCTTTTTTGATTGACCCACAGGGGAGAATTGTTAAAGTATATGAGGTGGTTAGACCGGAGTCCCATGCTAAAGAAGTGGTAAAAGATTTGCGAGATTTGTTAGAATTGGAAAATAACCGATAGTCAAAAAATGATTTATTTATTTTACGGTAGTGATACAGAAAAGGCTTATCGCAAATATAGTGATTTGCTTGAAAAAATGGCGGAGAAACAGCCGACCGCTAGTCGTTTTGATTTTTCTCCAGAAAATTTTGAGCCAAGCGTTTGGCGGGAA
>CAYUNI010000028.1:0-4228 GCA_964446245.1 uncultured Candidatus Saccharibacteria bacterium | reverse complement strand
CGGAAAAATGAGATAAAAGAGGTGGCTGATGGTTTCGCCCACAATTTTTTACTTAAAACAAAAAAGGCAATTGTTGCCACTCCCGCTACGATCGCCAATATCAAAAAACTACAAGCAGAAAAAAATTTTACTCAAGAAAAAGAGCTGGCCTCTTTTTTGGATATCGTTCAAAAATTAAACGAAAATTTATTAACCATCAAAGCCAAAGCCAATAATGAAGGTCATCTTTTTGCCGGTGTCAAAGCAGAAGATATAATAAAAGAAGCGCAAAATAGGGGATTAGTTTTAGACAAAGACTGGTTTAATCTAAACTCCCCATTAAAATCTATCGGCAACCACAAAATCAACCTCAAAAAAAGAGACTGCCAAGCAGAAATTACGATCAAGATAGAAGCTGAAAGCTAAAACAAAATCCCCTTCAAAAGGGGATTTTGTTTTAGCTGATAGAAAAATTAAACAATATCTACCTTACGAATCACTCGACTCCGACCATCAAAATTGGTCTTGCGGACTTCAGCAAACTTGACCTTACCCTCTTTGAGTGCAAATAGGGTATGATCTTTGCCCATGCCGACATTTTGCCCAGCGACAATCTTGGTCCCACGCTGACGGACAATCACCGAACCAGATTTTGCGATTTCACCATCATAAAGCTTAGTACCGAGGTACTTTGGCTTGGAATCAGTTAGGTTTTTAGCGGTACCGCCCGCTTTTCTATGTGCCATAGTTAATTAATCTGTGTTAAAATTATTTAAACAACAATATGAGAATTATAACTGATTTGGCTCAAAAAATCAAGTTTTGGGTTGAGGATATTTGGGAATGGATTCTTATCTATGAAAAACCTCTCTATCATGGTCTTCTTCTTTTTGCTGTTGCCTTGCTAGCCTTCGGATTAGGTCGTTTAGGTCAAATTAATACCTTAGATACACCATTCTATCTTTCCCGACAAATTGTCCCGATTGATTTTGGTGGAATGATAGAATATAAAACAAAAGAAAGTCCTTCCTTTATCTCTTCATCAGAGTCTTCTCCTGCTCAAACCTCAAATTCTGAAAATAAACAAATTGTCGCTTCAAAAAATAGCACCAAATATCATTTACCATGGTGTTCAGGTGCTAAAAGCATCAAACCAGAAAATCGAATCTATTTTTCCAATGAAGCCGAAGCCATCGCCTCAGGCAGAAGCAAAGCGGGGAATTGTAAGTAAAAAGAGTTAATCCCCAGAAGACAAGCTCTAAAAACTCATAAAGAAAAGGCTACCCCAGAACGAACCAGGATAGCCTTAAGCATCTCTACTCCCCCTAAACAATCGGCAATTCACCGATTAGTCTCAAGACATCGGGGAGAGCAACTTCAGGAACCGGTCGATCAAAAAATCGACAGGTCACCCCTTTGCTGTCACGGCCAATCGCCAACTCGGTGACACAGCAAAAAGTTTGCCCAGTCATCATTATGGGCAAAGTCGAAATCCTGATCGGAGCACCAGCCGTTATTGACCGATATTCAACCCCCAATGAAATCTGAGACAACGGTCGGCTTGGAAAGATAGCCCACGAAACTGAGCTACAAGACCGAACTTCCAATTCCAGCAACTTTTTTTGATGGTCTTCTTCCGGTGAGATGGGGAAGGAGAAATAGATACCAAACTCTCTAGCAAGAGCTCGAAGCCTTCTCGTCCCCGATACTTCTCCCGTAAGTTTAACTATTTCCAATCTCGCAGTACCAAATGGCATAATCCCTCCTTAATAAAGACCTTTCTCAAGCCACCAATTGGCTAGAGTTTGATTCTACCGTCTAGACTAACAGGGAGAAACTTTTAGTCAATCCCTTAAAAACAAATCCGCAAGGGGAGTAATCAAAAAGGGAAGTCTTCCTTGGGCTACGAGATTAATTATTAAATTTTTAAAAAATAAATTTTAAAACAGACCCATCAGCCAAGACAAGTCGGGGGAGAAAAGTGGCAGAGAATAAATAAAAAATAATAAATTTAAAAATCCAAACCCCCGCGCTGTTTAGACGCGGGGGAGGATTAGTTTCATGATTTTAGGCTAGAGTCTGAAGGTGGTCTAATGTCGCACAACATAGATTTTGCGACATTACCCTTTAAATATTTACAACTAAAGAACCTGGTGTACTGAAGTTTGCTGTGCTGGTCGCGTCGACAGCCTTCTTTTCTTCTGCCGCTTTCTCTTCTTTAATTTCTGCCACTAAAGCATGGCTCGCCTCTACCTTCTCAGTGATCTTTAATTCAGCGCTCGCTTTACTCCAACAAGGTCGACTATAGTCCCAGTGTTGACGACCACCATTTTTCATCAACCAAAGACCATACTCAACATTACCCTTAATGGTATAGATATTAAAACCTAGCTCACGACTCTTTTCTAAATGATACTTCTCATTTATCTGGAAGACGCCCACATCTTGAGGATTTTGTTTTCCACGCAAAACATCGCCGGTCTCCGGATCATATTGTCGTAGATCGCTCTCACATTTAGCGATTTTCAACGCCCACTCAGGGTTGACTCCATACTTAGCGCTGGTACTGGCGATCTGTCGTTCGATCGGCGTCAGGACCGGCTGTTGGGTCTCCACGGGTCGCGTGTCTATAGGAACAGCAGGGTTAACCTGCGAGACAGTTATGAGGCTTGCCAAACCTATTTGGAGGGTTTTTAAAATAAGCTCTTAACGAAAAAACTAAGTACGAATACTTAGCTTTTCATAACATTTAACCAATTGTCGACTCTATCATCCAACCATAACAGTACTGCTGACTCCTTAAGCCTAGCATAACGGGTCTCAAAAGTCAACCAAATTTAACCTTTTTAGACCTAAATTTTGCTAATTTTAGCCTTATTTTTCAACACTTTTTGGCTTGTGGATAAGTATCAAGGAAAAAGCTTAAATTTGGCCTATTTTGGCATTACCTGACCAAGCCAATCTGGCAGAGCTGGTCTAATACTCCCCTCCCATAAATTAACCAGCCAAGACCAAATTTGGCCCAAAATCTTGCTAATATAGCCGAAATTATCCCTACCAGCGTCAGATTCAGCCACCTTTTGAATACTGATTCCGAAATAGCTAAGGACCAAAACGGCGACAACCAGAATCAAGATCAGTTTAATAAGACCTGCTTGAGAATTTTTTTGTTGCATAGTACTTATATTTTAAAATTATTTTGGTAAATAAGATAGTGGATTAAGGTAGCTATTAGGTGAAGCCAACGGCAAAGTATAAGTCCCACAACCCGCGACCTTACTTTTTAGTTGACCTACCTGGACACCCTGAGTCGCATAGACTGTAAAATGAAGATGGGGACCCGTCGAATAGCCAGTATTACCAGAATAACCAACCAGCTCCCCAGTGCTAATTGTCTGCCCCTGACTCACCTTAATCAAAGATAAATGGGCGTAAAGTGAAGACAGTCCATTATCATGTTTAATCAAAACCCACTTCCCATAAGAAGCACCGGGACAAGTTTTGTCGGTATCTCCTGCTCCCATCACTACCCCACCACGCGCGGACTTAATCGGGGTACCGACTGAAGCAGCGAAATCGACACCATTATGACCACGACCGCCATAGACCGAACTATGACTATTGGCAAAATCGGTATAGCCATAAGTCTGAGTGATTGTAATTTTATCCAAAGGCCAACTCAAAGCACCTGTGCCAGTCTTAGGTAAAAGATTTTTATCAATAGCGATTCGCAACTGCTCTTCCATATTGCTTATCTCTGCCGCCACTTGGGCCATTTTTTGCTTACGATCAGCAATAATTTTTTTATAATTTTCTTCTTTATTTTTAGTTTCTGCTAAAATAATGTTTTTGCTTCCTTTGTTTTGGTCAGCAATTTTTTTCTGATCTTCCAATTTAGCTTTAAAATCAGCCAGGAGCCTTTTTTCTTGTTCGGTCTTACTTTTATCCTGCTCTAATTCTTTTTTTACTCCCTGTAAATCGACAATAGTCGAATCCACCTTCCGCTGAAGACTATCTAATTGGGATAATTCCGCCGAAAAATTAGCCAGAGATGGATAAGCTAAAGCAACTTCCCAAATACTATAATAATCCGCCTGACGCATGGTCTGTAAATTGGCAACCAGATCTTTGGTTAATGAATTTATCCTTTGCTCCTTGCTATTGATATCGTAAGAAAGTTTTTGAATTACGAAACCCGCCTCTTCGATTTGCTTTTGTGTCACCGCTCGTTCAGCATCTAATTTTTTAA
>CAYUNI010000027.1:0-4461 GCA_964446245.1 uncultured Candidatus Saccharibacteria bacterium | reverse complement strand
TAAAATCAAACCAATTAATTCCTGTCTTGGTTAATACACTTAAATCATTCCAGTTAACGCCTACTCTACTTAATACAGCATAATCATTCCAATTAACTCCTGATTTACCTAATACTCCCCAATCATTCCAATTAACTCCAGCTTTACTAAAGGATCCAATATCACTCCAATTAATTCCACTCTTGGATAATACATTTAAATCATTCCAATTGACCCCTACCTTACTTAATACTCCAAAGTCTAACCAGTTAACTCCTGTTCGACTTAATACATTCATATCATTCCAATTGACCCCTACCTTGCTTAACACAGCAAAATCATTCCAGTTAATTCCTGTTCTTCCTAATACACTCCAATCATTCCAATTAATTCCGGTCTTTGTAAATACTCCAATATCACTCCAGTTAATTCCTGTCTTTCCTAATACTCCTAAATCTATCCAATTAACTCCGGTCTTGCTTAACACACTTAAATCATTCCAATTAACTCCTACATTATGTAATACTGCAAAATCACTCCAGTTAATGCCTGTTTTACTTAACACATTTAAATCATTCCAATTAATTCCTGCCTTACCTAATAATCCCCAATCGCTCCAATTAACACCGGCACGGCTAAATACAGCTATATCACTCCAGTTAACTCCGGTCTTTGCTAATACTCCGATATCGTTCCAGTTAACTCCTACCTTGCTTATTACACCTAAATCATTCCAATTAATTCCGATCTTACTTAATACTCCAAAATCATTCCAATTCAATCCTGTCTTGCTCAATACTGCAAAATCATTCCAATTTACCCCTGCCTTACCTAATACTCCCCAATCATTCCAGTTAACTCCAGCTTTGCTAAATATTGATAAATCATTCCAATTCAATCCCGTTTTGCTTAATACAGCAAAATCATTCCAATTAACTCCTGCTTTTGCTAACACTCCTATATCATTCCAATTAATTCCGGTCTTTGCTAATACACCAATATCATTCCAGTTAATTCCGGTCTTTGCTAATACGCCAATATCATTCCAGTTAATTCCGGTCTTTCCTAACACTGCTAAATCATTCCAGTTAACTCCGGTCTTACTTAATACTCCAATATCATTCCAATTCAACCCTGTCTTGCTTAACACGGCAAAATCATTCCAATTAATGCCTACTTTTCCTAATACTCCATAATCACTCCAATTAACTCCTGCCTTACTAAAGATGCTTAAATCACTCCAATTAATTCCATTGCGGCTTAACACATTTAAATCGCTCCAGTTAATTCCACTCTTTGCTAATACACTTAAATCATTCCAATTAACCCCTACCTTGCTTAATACTCCAAAATCATTCCAATTAATTCCGGTCTTTGTTAATACATTGATGTCATTCCAATTAACTCCGGTCTTACTTAATACTCCTATATCATTCCAATTAATTCCTAACTTGCTTATTACTTGTAAATCATTCCAATTAACTCCTACCTTACTTAATACTCCAAAATCATTCCAATTAACTCCGGTTCTTGATAATACATTGATATCATTCCAATTGATTCCAGTCTTACTGATAACACTAAAATCAAACCAATTAATTCCTGTCTTGGTTAATACACTTAAATCATTCCAGTTGATTCCTGCTCTTGATAATGAATTGTAATCAATCCAGTTAATTCCAGTTCTACTAATAACATTAAAATCATTCCAGTTAATTGCAGATTTTGCTAAAACTCCTAAATCATTCCAATTAATACCAGATTTACTTAAAACTTCTAAATCTGACCAATTGACACCTAATTTTGCTAAAACTCCAATATCATTCCAATTAATACCTGTTTTACTTAGGACTCCAAAATCTGACCAGTTAATTCCTGTTTTACTTAAAACTGTTAAATCATTCCAATTTAGACCAATTTTACTAAGAACACCAAACTCTGCCCAATTAATATTGGCTTTACTTAAAACACCTAAATCATTCCAATTTATTCCTGATTTACTTAAAACACCAAAATCCGACCAATTTATATTATTCTTAGATAATACTCCAAAATCATTCCAATTTATTCCTGATTTACTTAAAACACCAAAATCATTCCAGTTAATTCCAGATTTACTTATAACATTCATATCATTCCAATTTATTCCAGCTCTTGTAAATACTGAATAATCAAACCAATTAATACCGGTTGATGTGATGATTCGTACATCGTTCCAATTAATATTATTAATGGAAAGTACAGCTAAATCATTCCAATTGACTCCTGATGAAGTTAACGCTGCTAGACTATACCAATTAATAGTATTTAACCAATTAACTCTAGCTCCAGACATAATAGCCATGTCATACCAATTGATCCCAGCAGAATGAACAATAGCAAAATCATTCCAATTTACTCCAGCCTTAAATAATTTGTTCATGTCATTCCAATTGATACCTAAAGAGGAAAGTTTTGCAAAGTCTGACCAATTAATACCTTGCTTACCTAAAACACTAATATCATTCCAATTAACGCCAGCTTTTGTCAATACACTGAAATCATTCCAATTGATACCTACATTAGTTAGAGCTGTAATATCATTCCAATTAATACCTGCAAGTGATTCTCTAGCAACATCAGTCCAATTTACACCTTGTTTAGACATAACATCAATATCTTGCCAGTTAATTGTAGTTCCTATTGCACTTGTAACTGATTTTATAGAATTTGAATTGGACAAAATAACGCCAACATCTTGCCAATTAACATTATTGGTTGCATTTTTGATCACACCAACATCTTGCCAATTAATGGTATCAGTTTTAGCTTTAATTAATGCGATATCTTGCCAATTAATATTATTTCCAAATGTGTCATGTGCAAAATTTGTAAGTGTTAATGGAATATAATTTGATAAAGTTGTTCCTGTAGGATATTGGATGGCAATATCAGCAAAATAAGATATTTGTGAATTTGTTGGACTCCATGTCGTATTAGATTTACACCAATTATTACCGTTATCAATCGTCATACTTAATGATGTTTCAGATGTTCCATCAGCTTTATAAATTGTTGTATCATTACAAGTTGAACCACCACCATTTGATAGATTTTCTCTTTTATTATCAGAATTTACCCATGTAAAAATATAATAAGCACCTAGAGTACTTATCCATGTTGCTGTACCCTGAACACCTGTACCTTGTAAAACATCAAATGCTGATGAAGTTGCACTATTTAATCCTAATGAAGTTGCTTGTAGAGTATAAAATTGCCCTGGGCGAGAAATAGCTAAGTTCGTAAATGTTGCTAAACCATTAACAGCTGTAATTGTAGTTGTTCCTGAAATGTACGGCAACAACTGGTTGACGTTTAAATGGATAGTTGTGTTTATCGGCTGAGGGTGTAACAGTAAAAACTAATTTAGTTGCTGTTCCATGTGATAAGGTGCCATTTCCACTAGTAGATCCAAAAGGAGAGTTGTTTTGTGAACCGCCGGAATAAATATTACTACCAATAGTCGTTTCTTCATTCGAAGTTTGGTTTCCTCCGGAATACTGAGCAAATGCTTTAGAGACAACGAATCCCATTATGGAAAACGCTATCAAACTAAAGCATACCCATAGACGGTTTGAATTTTTTAATTTTGGATTTTTATATGACATTCAGTTTTTTTGAATTATAAAACATTACTAAATTTATTTTAATAAGCTGTTCTGCCTAAACGACCACCGTAAAAAACACCTCTTAAACCTACGCAACCTGCCCCTGTATCATATCTTTGTAAACAAGTTTGACTATCAGGATCAGATGCTGCAAATGTACGAGCTGATGTTTCAAAGGTGCGAATATTTGAAGTAGAAAAATCACCGCCACGATATCCAATACCAGATGTATATCTAACACCTCTATTTGAATTTACTGAATCTATTCCTGGCCAATCTGTATTAGTTGCAAAACCTTCATATCCAACAGCTGTTGTTAAAGTTCCACTACCATTTGTTCCTAGAAATTGTCGGCCTTGAGATTTTCCTAAAGTAACAACTGGTTCAGCTAGATTTCCAGAAAGTTCCATATTGCCATAATATCCAGAACCACTACTAATTCTGTTATTAGCAATAGTTGCAAAAATTCCTGCGCGTAATGGGCCAGCTTGACTATCTGCTATAGCACCAGTATGACCATCGCCTGAAGTAAATCCTAAAGAGTTTCGACTTAAGTTAGCAGAGCTACTAATTGTTTCTGTCCCATTTTCATCTGCATTCGAAGGATTGATATCAGAAGACGTGACTGATGTATACGAAGCTGTTCCCCAAGCAAATTCATCTGCAACAGCTGCAATATCTTTGCCACGCGCAGCTTTTTCATATTCTAATTCTGTAATTGGTCTTAATCCCGCCCAAGAAGCATAAGCAGCTACATCTGGCCATGAAACATAACTTACAGGACGAGCTGGTCTTAAAGTTTTTGCAGAAGAAGATGGATTGGTAGCATCCCATG
>CAYUNI010000026.1:0-4470 GCA_964446245.1 uncultured Candidatus Saccharibacteria bacterium | reverse complement strand
GATTTTTCCCGAAACCAAAAACTTTAACACCTAAAACCTCCCCCTCACCCACTTGACCGTTCCTTGCTGTAGCCTCAGCCAAAGAGCCAAGGGCACTCACATAAGGTGATGCCCCGCCTCCCCCTCCACCAGACGCCACTTGTGTCTGGCTAAAGACAGCAAACCGACTGAAATGTTTTGTCCAGACAACCAAATCATCCCCTACGGCAATTCGACAATCCCCGTTTGCCGACAAAGCATTGGCAGAATCTTGGGTATCAGCAGGGCAAACATTATCAATATGTTGGAAAGACCCACCCGGAGCGATAAACCCAACTTGGTTGTTTGCCTGAGCAGGAAAAAGAATTCTTGCGGCTTGGTTTAAAGACAGAGATGAGCTAGTATCACCAATTTCTAAAACCAACAAAGTATTAGCAGTCATCCCCGCATCGGCAGTGACGGCGACTGAACTATTCTCTCTTACTGCCGGTAACAAAAACTGCCCCGACCAAGATAAAGGGCCGGAAATAATCGTCCCTGTCGCTATACTCATCTTTACATCACCCAAAAGAGAGATGGTTTCGGTATTTAAAGACCAATTATTAAATGTTGCAATCTTTTGGTCACTAGTCGTTGCAAGATAAGCACCCAAACCAAGCTGATTATTGTCACTTCCTCCAAAACGCAAATTAATTTGACGATTTATAGCTGGAGCAATAGGGAAAATAAAACCAGTTAAAGAAATTAGATCCCCAGCATTAACCACCGCCACCTGACGAGTAGCCGATGTAAGATTATTAGCGGTATCGGTTGCATTGTAAGTCAAAGTATAATTACCGGCTCTACTCATATCGACGCTACCCAAAACTCCGACCAAAGCGGAGACATCGCCACCAATATCATCCACCGCAAGATAACCCGGTTCATAATAAGAATCTCCGAGAAATTCAGCAATTTTATTACCATAGGTAAGGCTAAGGGTCGGAGCCGAACTAGACGACGCTGAATCGAGATTTACTCTTTTTTCGGCAACCAGAGAACCAGTCTCCCCCGGAGTAGGCAAAGTGAGATCAACTAATTGATTCTGACTATCAACAATCTGCCCAGACTGACCATTAAAAATTCTAGTAGTTGGAAGTGATAAAACATCTTTATTAATTGACAAGGAGCTTGTCGAGATATAATCCAAACCGCTGATCTTATCTTGAGAGCCGACTTGATATTCAAAATTTAAAATGTCAGATGCCGGAGAGGTTTTGTAAAGAGCGATTCCTTCAATCCCCGAACCTGTCCTTAATTTTAATTTTGGATATTCATAAATCATCGGACCTTGGGGTGGGAAATTATCAGGGTTGTAGCTATACCAGACCAGCGGTTGGACAGTCACCACATCAGAAAACTGTACCTGAATTGGAATTACTTGTCCGGTCGCATAAGTGCCTGATTGAGCTGTTGTCGTCACTTTCAGAACTCGAGTCGTGGTGGTCGCTAAAGAAACAAAAGGGAGAAAAGTTAAAGCCAGACCGATAATAAAGAATTTTTGGCAAAATAATTTCATGATTTTGATATTATCTAATAATTATTAAAGTAAAATTAAAATAATAAGGAGCAGAATAAAAGCCAAGGAGGAAAAGACGATATGCGGTTTTTTCTTTCTAATCTCGATCAAAGTGTAGAAACCAAGCGCAACAAGAGCAACCCCCAGCAAAGTTTTGTAATAAAGAGAAGCGACCAAAAACATATTGCCTAATTCTTCTGAGCCATATTGCTTGGTAAACATATACTGGCGCCACAAAGAAGGCTTAACTCGAACAACCGACCCCCAATCTAAATCAACAATTCGACTTCGGCCAAGACCATCGCTTACAGTAATATTGGCTAAAACAACTGGATTAAATAATTGATCACTAGTTTTCTTAAACAAAAGCGCCTGACCAGTCCAAAGACCAGCTTCTGACGCCGGAGCTAATTCAATATTATAACCACCAAAATCAACTGAAGCTTTCTTAACCCCCACTCCTAAGTAAGCTTCTACTTTCACGATTCTTTGATCTTGACCAATCGGGTCTTCAACATAAATTTTTGAGCGAGCAGTATCTATACTCAAATCCGGACCAGAAATTTTTTCACCTAAAACTTTATGACCTAAAATCTGCGGGGTAGTGGTCGGACGAGGAATCGGATTCTTTCCCTGCTCGCGTTTTATTCGAGCTTCCTCACTCTGATCTTCTGTGGTTGTCGCCTCTTGTTCGTCTATCAATGACTGACGGCCAAAATGCTGAGCAACAAAAGTAGTATCTTCATTCATATAAGGGCCGACCGCCATCCCCACTCCCACCTCGGTAAAATCGGGGTCGATCATATTAGCATAATGAGTCTTACTCTTAGACCAAGCGCTGACCACCTCTTCCGGATTGGCAAAACCCATCGCCAAATTTTCTCCCGCCACTTCGTATGGATAGCCAGACTGTCGCAACCAATCAGCTACTGTCTCACCATGTTTAGCCGTATGAGAAAAATATTTATCAATCATCATATCCTGAGCTTTTTTCGTTGCTGACAGGGTCAACTTTGGATTTTCTTTGAGAGCAACTACCCCCGACTTGACTCGCACTTCATTAGTAAGCTCGATTACTCTCCTGCTCTGATCGGCTAAAATATCTGGCACCAACAAAGCCGAGAGAGGGAACATGATGATAATAAAAATAACAAACAACTTAACAAAAACTGAACTCAAACCATAAAACAAAAGTCGATAAGGGCTTAAAGCTTTGGGCTCAAAATTATTCCCAGCATGAGGGACAAAAAAATCTTTCAAGCTGCCCGCCCCAACCGGATTACGTCCAACCTTTACTTCTTCACCATCACTCATTCCATCTCGATCAGTATCAGAATTATTGGGATTGGTTCCATAAACATTTATCTCCTGAAAATCGTTAAGATTGTCAGAATCAGAATCTGGCTTAGTGGGATCTGTACCATAACGCTTTTCTACATTATCCAACAAGCCATCAAGATCGGAATCTTGAAAATCTTTGGAGTTAGGCTCCTGTTTTTTTATCATAATAAAATAAAATTAACTACTCTTTTACTATACCACCCATACTTTATGGGGACAAAAGGTCTTGGTGGACAACTATATACCTTGCCAATAATTTAAAGGAGGTCTAATATGATGGTCAGCGTCAATTTAAAATGATCTTTGACTGGCTAATGAGGGAGGGATGAAAGATGAGGACGAAGTATTGGCTGCTGTCGTTGCTATCTCTGTTATCTCTTGTCGCGCTTGCTAGCTGTCCATCAACCGATAGCTGGCAAACCACCAGCTATCAGGAAGGAAAATCACCAAAAGAGGTTAAATACTTGGTTTGGGCACCAACAGGAGAACCCAGGGCGATCATCTTGTTATCGCACGGCTTCTCTGGTCGGCCAGATCTCCACCGGAAACTGGCTCTCACCCTAACCGAAGCCGGCTATTATGTAGTCGCGCCACAACATGACGACATTGTCACTATCGGAAGAGATGGCAGGCTGATTAAATTAGATCAAGCCCGCCTCAAACAAGCCCTAGAGGACGTGACTAAGGAGATCCAACAAATCCCTGATTGCGAAAATTATCTTCAAGATGGCGCCTGGGACCTTCTCTTTGAGCACTGTTTCCAGGGCGAAATAACCGACCAAAGAGTGTTAGAGATATTCAACCGGCAATTTCACTACCGAATTCAAGAGGCAAAAGCTGCGCTCAAAAAAGAGTGGGAGGATAGACCCGAGCTCAAGTCGCTACCTCTTATCGGCATTGGACACTCTCTTGGCGGAAACACTATTCTGGAGATGGGAGGGGAACAAGAAAATCTAATGTCGGCCGAAATCCTAATGTCACCAGTTTGTGGGCTGTCCAATCTACCAGAAAACAAAATGCCCACCCTCTGGCAAACAGGCACTGCCGACAAAATCAAAACTCAAAAAGTGGCGAAATTTGGGTTTGAAAATGTTGGCGGTCCAGCGATATTCATCAATTGGCTTGATGTAAATCATCTTGGTTTTGCTGATCAAGCAATAAAGATGATGGCCAATATCATCGGACTATTCAGAGGAGATGACCTCCCTTCTGAAATTGAGGATGACTCAGAAAAAAGTCAGGCAATCGCCGAATTGACCACCGCCTGGCTCGATGAGCAACTCATCGAAGTTCCTCAAAAGAATTTCTCAGTCACGCTGGATAAATTCCGGTCGATGATTGCGGAAATTGAAGAGAAAGAATAGTTCTCAAACAACACGAGGCCATGTTGCTATCCCAAGCAACATGGCCTCTTTGTTCGCTACGAATGGTCTTGTATACCGCCTCCGTCTTTCGAATCCCTCCCTGCGGGCAAAACAATAGTCACCCGACGCTACTCGTCGGGCTCCTTTGTTTTGGTGCGCAGTATAATATCGGATTCGAATCTTCATGAGGGATTCGGCGTCAGCTCACAGCAATATTTTTGTTCTTCG
>CAYUNI010000025.1:0-4637 GCA_964446245.1 uncultured Candidatus Saccharibacteria bacterium | reverse complement strand
CGGTGAAGGAGACCGCTAATGGCTTGAAACAAATGGCTAATATCTGGTCTGGTTTTAAGAGATTATTTGAGCAATAGAGATTAAGCACCCACAGCCTCCAAATGGAGGCTGTGTGATTTGACATTTTCTCTTTAATCCGCTAGGATATTCAAGAAGCTCGCAGTGGGCTTTCTTTTTTAGGTTTTGCCTACTGTGGTCTATAAAAGTCTATGAAATTCATACTCGGAACTAAACAGAATATGACTCAGCTCTTCGATGAAAGTGGACGCGCTTTTGCCGTCACTCTTTTGAAGACAGAGCCTTTGGTGGTCACTCAAATTAAGACTAAGCCTAAGGATAATACTGATTCGATTCAGGTCGGTTTTGCAGAAAAGAAGGCAAAAAACTTGTCTAAAGCTCAGGTTGGCCATGTGAAAGGAGTGGCTAAAGAGGGCTATGGTTTTAGTGTTCTCAAAGAAATTCCTCTTACTGATGACAAGAAAGATCTAAAAGTAGGTGACGCTTTATCGTTGGAGCAATTTACCGATGGTGATGAAGTGGTCGCAACGGCAATTAGTAAAGCAAAAGGTTTTCAGGGTGTAGTAAAAAGACACGGCTTCCATGGTGGTCGTCGTAGCCATGGCCAAAAACACTCCGAACGAGAGCCGGGTTCGATTGGCGCTGGTGGTAAGCAACATGTAATGAAGGGAATGCGGATGGCTGGCCGAATGGGTGGCGATCGAATTTGTGTTAAGGGTTTGCAGATTTTGAAGATTAATTCTGAAGCGGGTGAAATTTTGGTTAAAGGAGCTATCCCGGGCCGTCGAGGGACATTAGTTCAAATCGTCGGTTAAATAATTTAAAGATTGCAATAATATGGAAGCGATAGTCTACAATCAACAAGGAAAAGAAGCGAATAAGGTTTCTTTAGAAGCAAAAGTTTTTGGCTTGCCTTGGAATACTGATTTAGTGGCTCAGGTGGTGGAGGCGATGCGTGACAATGCTCGATCAGCAATCGCTAATACTAAAGATCGAGGGGAAGTCCGTGGTGGCGGTAAGAAGCCTTGGCGTCAAAAAGGTACAGGGCGCGCTCGACACGGCTCTTCTCGTTCACCGATTTGGGTTGGTGGTGGTGTTGCTCATGGACCAACCAATGAAGTAAATTACCGTCAGAAAATTAATAAGCGAATGAAGACGAAGGCCTTGTGGACGATCTTGTCTAAAAAATATAAAGACGGAGAGGTGGTTTTTGTTGATTCCTTAGAGCTTGGCGGAAAGACTAAAAAAGCCCAAGATTTTCTCGACAAGATGGCCAAAATTTCTGGCCTAGAAAAAGTTAATTTTCTCAAGGGTCGACGGGCTTTGATTGTCACTCCAAGTAAGGTTGAGGATGTCGCTTCGGCTTTTGCTAATATTAAGTCTTCTCAAGTAGCCGAGGCCCGCAATATCAATCCCCGAGAGCTGATGACCTATAAATATGTTTTATTTGTTAGCCCAGAGGAGAGTTTGGCCGGAGTCACTTCTCGTTCGAAAGCGCCTAAACTTAAATAATTTTTTACTATGTCTATTATCGGCAAAAAACTAAATAGCGAAGTCCTTTTGTCCAAGCCTCGAATCACCGAAAAGGCTGCGGCCTTATCTGAGCGGACTGCCCCGATTTATACTTTTGAAGTTTCAGAATCGGCGGGAAAAATTGAAATCAAAAAAGCAATCGAGACTGCTTATAAGGTCAAGCCAGTAAAGGTTAATATCGTTAATTTGCCGGCCAAAAAGGTTTTTCGTCGCGGTAAATTAGGTAGCAAGTCGGCCGTCCGTAAGGCAATGGTTTTTTTGAAGGCGGGCGATAAGATCGAGCTCGTTTAATTTTTGAAATAAGATTACTATGAAAAAATTTGCCCCTACAACTCCATCTCGTCGAAATATGCTGGTCACCAGCTATAAGAAGACTTTGACGACCGATTCTCCACTTAAATCTTTGACTAAAGGTGGCAAGCGTCATGTTGGCCGAAATAATCAGGGCCGAATTACCACCCGCCACAAGGGAGGTGGCCATAAGCGAGTTTATCGAGAAATTGATTTTAAGTTTGATAAAATTGATATCCCAGCCAAGGTTGAGGCTATCGAATATGATCCTAATCGTTCTGGCTTTATTGCTCGCGTTTGTTATGTTGATGGTGAGCGTCGCTATATTTTGGCTAGTGGTCAGATGAAAGTCGGGGATAAAATCGTCGCTTCTGAAAAGGCCGAAGTGAAGCCCGGAAATCGTTTAGCTTTAAAAAATATTCCGGTTGGTACTTTTGTTTATAATATTGAATTGAAGCCAAAAGGTGGCGCTAAAATAGTTCGTTCGGCTGGTGCTTATGCTGAGGTTTTATCTTACGATGCTGGCTATACCAATCTTAAAATGCCGTCGTCAGAAGTTCGAAAGGTAAGTGGGGAGGTTTGGGCTTCGATTGGCGCAGTGTCTAATGATGAATATCGTTTGGCGAATTGGGGTAAGGCGGGACGATCTCGCTGGATGGGTATCCGACCAACTGTTCGCGGTAGCGCGATGAATCCCGTCGATCATCCTTATGGTGGTGGTGAAGGTCGTCAGGGACGCGGAACCAGACGCCCAAAGACCTTGTGGGGTAAGATCACTGGTGGACGCAAGACTCGTCGCGCTAAGAAATATTCTAATAATTTGATTGTTAGTCGTCGAAAAGTTGGGAAGAGGAAGTAGGAATAAGTAGTAAGTAGTAGGGTGGTAAAGTAATAAAAGTAGTAAAGCTCATACTAAAGCCCCTAGATGGGGGCTTTAGTGATTTAAAGTAATCTTTATCCCCAGTTTAATTGCCTCTTTTTAGAGGGGGGGGGTATAATGAAAGTGCGAATCTGTGTTTTTATTAATTTTTATTTATTTAGCCTAATTTTATGTTTATGTTTAAAAAAGGGAAATGGGCGCTACTTTTGGCGACCAGTTTTTTGTTGCTGACGACAGCTGTGGCTAGCGCCCAGATGTTGAGCCAGTCAGCTTCATCGGTAGATTCTATTGTCAGTCAGAGCACTAATCTCTCTGTCTCTGAATTGCAAGCGTTGATTGCTAGTTTGCAAAATCGACTAGCTCATTTGACGAGTCAGACGACCAGCCAGGGTGATGCAAAGGTTGGGGTCACTGTTAATAGTATCCAGCTGGCGCGAGTTTATGCTAATGGCGCGCCGGTCTTGCGAGCGCGGGCATCTGTATCTCTAAAAAATCTTGGCGGTAAAGATGTTTCTTTCAATTACTATTCCCTTGCTTACTATTTGACTCTATCCAACAAATCTCAAGGGGTAGATTTTGATTCTGGTTATCTAAATCGTAGAACCTACCTTATAAAATCTAATGGTAACGAAATCAGCACCAGAGAAAATACTCTTTATGCTGGTAAAAATGGAGAAAATATCTCAATCGAAATGACTGTCCCGGTTGTCGATTTGCCATCAGGCAATTATCAAGCTTATTTTAGTAATAAAATAGAATCGGCTTTTCCAATGGGCGCGTCTGTAGCTATTTCTTCTAATTCTAACAAATCCAATCCGCTTTATATTGTCGGTGAAAAGGGCCCATGGATTAAGAGTGCAAAATTTAATTCGGAAAATGGGCGAGTCAATCTTGTTGGTTTAGGGTTGTCTTCTGGTATGGCTGTCTATATTAATAGTCAATTAAGTGGCAAAGATATAAAAGGAACAGGGAATAATGCTTCTTTTATCCCTCAAAGTGGGTTTGGTAAAGCCAATAATCTCTATGTTGAGAGGGGAGGGATGAGGAGTAACGTCGTGGTACTTGATTTGAGCGCCACTTCATCGGTAGCAATACCGACTCAGGTAAGCTCCGTTTATCTAGAAAGTAAAAATATCGAAAGTTCGGAGGGCGCTATTAGGATTATCACTGCCTCTGATCGGTATGCAACTAGCCATTCAATAGGGAGCTTTGCTTTGAAGGCGAGTGACCAGGTGGTAGCTAATGAAATAAGGTTTATCTTAGCAGCAAATGACGGGGTCAAGGATATTTCTAAACTTTTTCAAAATTTTCAGTTAAAGGTAAATGGTAAGGTGACACTTGGTGGAGAAATAGACAATACCTCTTTTGGAAGAACAGACTTAGTTTTTAAAAATTTTAATTTGGTTTTAAAGGACCAGTGGATTAATCTTGATGTGAGCGCGGATGTGATGACTTCTGGGTTCTGGGCTAGTATTTTGGGGAATAAATCGTCGGTTTTGGCTTCTACAACCTTAGTTAGTGTAATCGCTGTTGATTCGCAGTACCTCCCAGTAGAAAAAGGAAATCTTGGTTCTTATGTTAAATATCAATTAAGTTATAACCCTAGCCCAACTGCCGTTAAATGTATTGTTGGTAGTAAGCTTGGAGATATAAATGGTGATGGGAAAATTGATATTTTGGATGTCACTTTAGTTAATAATGTCGCTAACGGTTCGCTTAAATTAAGCGAATATCCTTGCGCTGACCTTGATAATAGTGGGAAAGTAGATGTGGTAGATACACAAAAAATTAACCAGTGCGCCCTCTCCCTTTCTGGTTGTGGAATTTGGCCGTATGATCCAGCTAGTTCAAATATAGGATCAACCAAACCAACCGCCTCTCTCACGGTCACCCCAAATCAAATTACCTATCTTAA
>CAYUNI010000024.1:0-4802 GCA_964446245.1 uncultured Candidatus Saccharibacteria bacterium | reverse complement strand
GCTCAAATAGAAAACCCTACCCCAACCAACTTCTTCAATCAGCCCCCAGCAAAGCCAACACGAACCAGCGAAGACCGAGGAGCTACCCCTGCCGACAAACCGGCCTTCTTTCGCATTCCCAAAGAAGAAGTGGAGATAAAAACCATCGACCCTTATCGGGAAATGCCAAAATAAAAAGTGTCTGATCTCTTTGTGAGTGCTTTAGATAATAAATAATTTTCCTAATTAGCAATTTCAGACTATAATAAGTAAGTGTGATTAGCGATTTTGTTTTATGAATTTTCAAGTCCCGCAATTTATCGAAATAGAAGATCAAGTCTTTGGACCCCTGACTTGGAAACAATTCCTCTATATCGTCGGGGGAGCGGGGATATGCTTTTTAATTTATATCATCTTGGGTTGGGTTCTCGGAATAATCCCCATGGTCGCTGTCGCTGGTTTCTCTCTCGCCCTTGCTTTTTACAAAATCAACAACCGTCCTTTTATTATCGCTGTCGAATCTGCTATTAAATATTTCTTTACCCGCAAGCTATACATCTGGAAAAAAGAAGAGATTAAAAAAACCATCCCCACTGCTTCCAACTCAATCCAGCCTATCAATAAAATACCCAAAATGTCTGCTAGCAAATTAAAAGATCTAACCTGGAGTCTGGATGTGACCACCAACATCAAATAACTATGGCTGAAAAATCTATCGCTTCTCAAGAGTTTGTCCCAATCCAAGAAATCCGTGACGGGGTTGTCATTTTAAAAGATGGCACAATGCGAATGGTCCTTTTGGTCACCTCAGTCAACTTTTCCTTAAAATCAAACGACGAAAAAGAAGCCTTATTGTTTCAATACCAAAATTTTCTCAACTCTCTAGATTTTCATATCCAAATTTTTATTCAATCACGACGCCTTGATATCAAACCATATATCACCACCCTAGAGGAGCGTCTAAAAGAACAAACCAACGATCTCCTCAAAACCCAGATCACCGAATATATTCAATTTATTAAAAATTTCACCGAAACCACCAATGTGATGAACAAAACCTTTTTTGTTGTGGTGCCATTTTATCAAGCGATTCTCCGCCCCAAGACAGGCCTCTTGGGAAAATTATTTAATAGTGGAGACAAACAAGCTCAGTCAGCTAAAGAAACTTTAGAGTTCGAAGAACAAAAAACTCAACTCGAACAGCGCACCTCCGTCGTAGAGCAAGGTTTAGCCCGAATAGGTTTAAAAACCGCTATCCTAGGCACAGAAGAATTGGTCGAATTATATTTCAAAATCTTTAATCCCGGCGAAAATGAAGTCCCGACCACGCTAGGTCCGATGCAATAATCTTTATTTATGTTTTCTTTATTTAACAAAAACAAAAACGAAGCCAAGACCACAGAACAGATTGTCCCAATCTTGCCTCAAGATATTTATGAATTCGGCACTCTTCAGCTCCGCGATATTATTGCCCCCTCAGCTCTTCGTGTCTCTCCGAAAAGTATTAATCTTGGTGAAAAGATTGCTCGGACTCTTTTTGTTATTTCTTACCCTCGTTTTCTGACTGAAGAATGGTTCTCGCCGATCATCAATCTCGACAAAGTCTTCGATGTCTCTATTTTCATTCATCCGATTGATACTGCCGCTGCCATGCGTACCCTTCAGAAAAAAGTTGCCGAGGTGGAAAGTCAAATTGCAATGCGTGAACAAAGGGGATTGGTCCGAGAGCCTAAGCTTGATACCGCCTATGAAGATATAGAAAATCTTCGCGATCAACTCCAACAAGCTCAAGAAAAAATCTTTGATGTTGGGCTTTATATCACTATTTATGGTGATAATGAAGATCTACTAAATAAAACCGAAACCGAAATTCGCTCAATTCTTGATTCCAAGCTCATCTACCTTAAACCTGCCACCTATCAACAGCAAGAAGGCTTCAATAGTGTTGTCCCTGTTGGGAATGATTATCTTGGGGTAAATTCTAAACTTAATTCTAGTCCACTTTCCAGCCTTTTTCCTTTTGTTTCTTTTGATCTTACCTCAAACAAAGGGATCCTTTTTGGAGTCAATCGCCACAACTCTTCTCTAGTTTTATTCGATCGTTTTTCTTTGGAAAACTACAATTCTGTCGTCTTTGCAAAATCTGGTTCCGGCAAATCCTATATGACCAAGCTCGAGATACTTCGAAGTTTGATGTTTGACACCGATATTATTGTCATCGACCCTGAAAGAGAATACGAATTCTTGTCTGAGGCGGTTGGGGGACGCTATTTTAACATCTCTCTAACCTCCGAACACCATATCAACCCATTTGACCTGCCATTCCCGAGAGAAGATGAGTCTCCGGCAGATGTTTTGCGCTCCAATATCATTAATCTTGTTGGTTTGATGCGAATCATGTTGGGCGGTTTAAGCTCAGAGGAGGATTCAATCATTGACAATGCCATCACCGAAACCTACGCCCTGAAAGACATTACTGCTGATTCTGATTTTACCAACAAGCCAGCCCCCCTCTTATCTGACCTGCAATTAGTCTTGGCGGGAATGGAAGGAGGAGAATCTCTTGCCCAAAGGCTTTTAAAATATACTCAAGGTACTTGGGCTGGCTTTATCAACCGCCCAACCAATGTCGATATAAATAAAAAATTCGTTGTTTTCTCTGTCCGCGACATGGAAGACGAGCTAAAACCGGTGGCAATGTATATCGTTATGCACCATATTTGGAATGTTGTTCGTCGCAATCTAAAAAAGCGTCTTTTGGTGGTAGATGAGGCTTGGTGGATGATGAAATCAGAAGATACAGCTTCTTTTCTTTTTTCTCTAGTAAAAAGAGGAAGAAAATATTACTTAGGGGTTGCTACAATTACTCAAGATGTTGGCGACTTCTTAAAATCAGAATACGGTCGTCCCATTATCCAAAACTCCTCAATCCAAATGTTGCTCAAACAATCTCCAGCCGCGATTGATCTGATACAGCAGACCTTCCAGCTCACCGACGAAGAAAAGTATCTCCTCTTAGAATCTGGGGTAGGGGAGGGAATATTTTTTGCAGGACTCAAAAGAGTCGCGATTAAAGTAATCGCTTCTTATACCGAAGATCAGATCATCACCTCCGACCCTTCACAACTCCTTGCTATAAAAAAGGCCAAGGAGGACCTAAAAGCTGGGATCGAAGCCCTGCCAACGCAATAAAATCTTAGTTTAATATGCCTCCAGAACAAAATACTGCTAATAGTCAACAAGCCACCACCCCAAAACCAAAGAAAAAACTGAGTGGTTTTCCTTTTGTGGCGATGCTTATCTTGGCCATTATTAAAGATATTATTGACATAGGTGTCGACCTTACGGTTATCCTTTTTTTCCTCTCTTTTATCCTTACCCCGCTTTATTATGCGATACTTTATGCCTACTTCTATCTAAATGGCGTCAAAATCGAAACTCGAAAAGCAGCGACTATGGCAATCACCTTTGTTGTCGGCTTTATCCCATATCTTAATCTTTTACCAGAAACCACATTCAATCTTCTAATGATTCGCTTCATTGAAAACAATCCAACTCTTTCCAAATTAACCAAACTCACCCCAAAACCAAAAATTTAAAATCGACTTGTCCATTTATCTTTTTTTTAGTTGTTTGTATAATTAAATTATGGTTTCCCAATTTCTCAAATTATTTTTTTTAATTGTCATCTTTTGGCCTTGGCCGGGTCTAGCGGTACGAGAATTTTCTGAAGGGAATAATCTTGACCTGAAAATTACCCCCGAAAATCCTCAGCCAGGGGACTATGTCTCAATCGATGTAAGCAGTTATGGCTTAAATATTGATACCGCCGCCATCTCTTGGTATATCAATGGCCAATTAAACACTAGTGGCTTAGGGCTCAAAAATTTTAAGACCAAACTCTCGACCGACAAAAATACTTTAGTTTTAGTCAAAGTCTCCCAAGAAGGTCAAGACTCTCAATCTCTCCTAGTCTTTGACCAAGGAACTGTCGATCTTCTCTGGGAGACCAATACTACTGTCCCACTCGGCTACAAAGGAAAAGCCTTGATTAGTTCGGGCGCTGAAGTAAAAATAGTCGCAATCTCTAATCTGAAAGATCGTCAGGGTAAATTTGTCCCCCGAGAACAAATAAATTTCCAATGGAAAATTAACAACAAACAAAGACCCGACCTCTCCGGAGTGGGAAAGGATAGCATTAAGATCGTAGCTGACCTTTCTCCCAATCCAGACAAAATAAGCGTCGAGGCGACCTCCCTTGATAACTTTTCTTCCGCTAAAAATACTTTGATTTTACCATTAGTAAAGCCGGAGATTGTTCTTTATCGATCTCATCCAACAGAAGGCACCGACTATTCTCAAGCGCTAAGTTCCACTTTCAGCTCTAAAGATAGTTTAGCGACAATCAAGGCTGAACCATTTTATTTTGTTAATCGATCTGGTTTAATCTACAACTGGTTAGTCAATAGCCAAGTAGTCCCAAACGACAATAAAGACCCTAGCCGTCTTTTAATCCAAACTAAAAATAATTTTAATGGCCCGGCTACAATCGATTTAGAAATAACTGACCCTAAAGTCTTATTCCAAAATGCTAAAATAAGGACGATTGTCAATCTCAATCAATCCAATTTCAAATTTTAATTATGATTAGATTTCTCAAAACTACTCTTTGGCTAATTATTCCCGCTTTGTTTTTTATTATTCCAACACTATCTCTGGCTCAAGGAAGTGGCTATGTCTTATTAGAACCATCAGCTGTTGGTCAAGCAGAAGGTACCGCAGTTGATTTTGTCACCTATGCTAAAGGAGCTTTTAATACTTTT
>CAYUNI010000023.1:0-6686 GCA_964446245.1 uncultured Candidatus Saccharibacteria bacterium | reverse complement strand
TCTTGCCAGGTCGAGGTTGCTTGAAGTTCATCGGCCAAAGGAAAAATGTGGCGTAAATCATTTGGGCTGGATTGATCAGCCCTCAGAATATGCCGGTGGGGAAATGCGGTTTTCATATAGCCCCCTTTCAAGGTTCTTTGTGTTGTTGGCTGAGAATTCAGTCCGTCTATTCGAATCCTAGGATTTTATTAAAGTAAAGTCAATGTTAGCCGAAGTGTTGTTGGGCAGCATCTTTTTTGCTATATTTAGAGCGGCTCCTTACTTTTTTCGTTGTCTTTCGCTGTTGCGGAACGTAGATGATTGGCTAAGTCAGAGAAAATTTTTGTTAAAAATTAGAGCGATTATCTTGTTTGCCACCTTAGCTCAGTTGGTAGAGCATCACTTTCGTAAAGTGGGGGTCCGCAGTTCGATCCTGCGAGGTGGCTCTAAATTAAAAAAATAAATTTTTATGTTTGAACAACCAAATTTTAATGTAAGCGGAGCAGAAGATAATACTACCGAACCACGACCTTTGTTTATTGAAATGGCTAAAGCTTATCATTCTGATAAAGGTGGGGATGTTGAAAAAATGAAAAAATTGAATGAGGCTTATGAATTAGCTAAAGATGGTGATAATACTAGTCTACAGACAATGTATCGGGAATTTAAAGGACAGCCAAATGAAAGACAGGGCGAGGTTGGCGAGAAAAGATTAAGTTACGAAGAGATTCTGGAGAGGAATAGAAAAGAAAGTAAAGAAAGGGAAGATGTGGCGAAAACGAATGTTGAAAATTATAGAAAGAATTTTGGCCAAAATATTGAAGATTATAATAAAAGATTTGAAGAAAATAAGAGATTGGCGGAAGAAAGTCGAAAGCAAGCTTTAGATGCAATGAAACAAAGGGATGTTGGACGAAATTAAACAAAAAATAGAACAATTAGAAAGAGAAATGCTCGAGCCTGATTTTTGGTCTGACAAGGATTTGGCGCAACAAAAAATTAAAGAATTGAATGAGTTGAAGGCGGAGTTAGTTGGTCAAAATAAATATGATCAAGGAGACGCTGTTATGACAATATTAGCTGGCGCTGGCGGTGATGATGCTGAAGATTGGGCGCGGATGCTAGTCGAAATGTATTTAAAATTTGCCAATCGAAAATCTTTTGAATTTTATTTGATCCATGAGAATAAAAATGATCATGGTGGCTATCGTAATATCACTTTTGAATTAAGAGGGAAAAATGCTTACGGTACTTTGAAAAAGGAATCAGGAGTTCATCGGTTAGTTCGGATATCACCATTTAATGCCAAAAAATTACGCCACACTTCTTTTGCTTTAGTTGAGGTAATCCCTAAATTTGAAAAAATCACGGAAATAAAAATCCCCGAAGATGATTTGCGGATTGAGTTTGCTCGTTCGAGTGGTCCGGGTGGTCAAAATGTAAACAAGCGCGAGACGGCGGTGCGGATTGTCCATGTGCCGACCAATTTAGCTGTCCATGTTGAGTCGGAGCGAAGTCAGCAGGCTAATCGCGACAAAGCTTTGGCGATTCTTTCCGGTAAGCTCTACAAAATGGCTGAAGAAGAAAGAGAGAAAAAAGAGCAGGGAATGTATGTCAGCAAGACAACTGAAATCGAGTGGGGTAATCAGATTCGGTCGTATGTCCTTCACCCCTACAAACTGGTTAAGGATCACCGAACTGAGGTTGAGGAGACTAATGTTGACGCTGTCTTAGAAGAAGGTGAGTTAGACAAGTTCATCGAAGCAGAGCTGGCGAAGTAAAAATAAGATTGTGCCTTACTTGGGGAAACTTTGCTTTCTAGGGTTTGCTTTTGGTATAATCAATCTATGATTTACTTTGATCGAGTCTCTAAGATTTATAATCCTAACTCGGTGGCTCTGGACAATGTCTCTTTTTCGGTTGAGCCAAATGAATTCGTGGCAATTATTGGCCCATCTGGCGCTGGCAAGACCACTTTATTGAAAATGCTTTTAGCTGAAGACCGTCCGACCGATGGTAAGGTATTTTTTGAATCAGTCGATGTTCATTCTTTAGGTCGTCATGATATTCCTAGATTGCGACGGAGAATAGGAAGTGTCTTCCAAGATTTTCGTCTTTTGCCTAACAAAACCGCTTACGAAAATATTGCTTTTGCGATGGAGGTCGCTGGCCGAAGTGATGAAGAGATTGCCGCTGATGTCCCTCATGTTTTAGAGTTGGTTGGTTTGGGCGACCGTTTGTGGCATTTTCCGAGTGAGATGTCTGGTGGTGAGAGGCAACGAGTAGCGATTGCTCGAGCGATTATTAATCAACCTGATCTTTTGATTGCTGATGAGCCGACGGCTAATCTCGATCCAGATAATGCCGCTGAGATTATCAAAATTTTTCGCAAGATAAACGATATTGGTACTACTGTTATTTTAACTACACATAATCCGCAAGTGATTCAAAAATCTAGCCCACGGATTATTGTTCTTGATCGCGGGCAATTAATTGCCGATGAACGTTTTAATAATCACAAACCTAAAATTTAAGTTATGTTTTTAGTCAATTTAAAAAGAATATTGCGGGGAGGATTTTTAAGTTTTTGGCGCAATGGTTTGGTTTCGCTGGCTTCAGTTTTAGCGATTTTTGTTAGCTTGTTTGTAGTTGGTGTTTTGATGATCGCTAGCGCTTTCTTTGCTGGGACAACTGATCAAATCAAAGATAAAGTTGATATCAGTGTTTCTTTTAAGACTGATGTTGGCGAGGTTGATGTTTTGGCAATGAAAAAGTCTTTAGAAATGTTACCAGAGGTGAAAGCAACAGAATATATCTCTCAAGAACAAGAGTTAAAAGATTTTCGAGAACGTCACAAGGACAATGCTTTACTTATTCAATCTCTTCAAGAGGTCGGTAATCCTTTTGGGGCGAGATTGAATATTAAAGCTAAAGAGCCATCTCAATATGAAAGTATCGCTCGTTTTTTAAATAATCAAGACAATACTTTTTCAGCTGGTCGTTTGATGATTGATCAGGTTAGTTACAAAAAAGATATTGTTGATCGTTTGAATCGCCTTATGGCTGTTGCCGGTCGTATTGGTTTGGTTTTAGCAACGGTTTTTATTTGTCTGGCGGTTTTTGTCACTTTCAATACTATTTCTTTGGCGATTTATACTTCACGCGAAGAGATTTCGGTTATGCGTTTGGTTGGAGCAGGTAATAGTTATGTAAAGGGTCCATTTATCGTTGAAGGGTTCATTGCCGGGACAATTGCCGCTTTTTTGGCGATTATTGCTTTATATCCTTGTGTTCTTTGGATTAAAAATCTGACCTTTAATATCTTTGGCGGAATCAATTTGGTAACTTATTATTTACAGAATTTTGCCATCATTTTTCTTACCTTACTTGCTTCGGGTATCGCTCTTGGGGTATTATCTGGTTATCTGGCAGTTCGTCGTTATGCGAAAGTTTAAATTTCCCTATGCCATTTTTAATTATTAAAAAATTAGCAATTAGTTTTCTGAATCAGGGGTGATTTTTCACCCCTTTTTCGCGATTAGTTTTATGACCAATCCAAAATATATTTTTGTACTAGGTGGGGTAATGTCCGGAGTGGGCAAGGGGGTGACAACCGCTTCTATTGGTAAGATTTTGCAGGCGCGTGGTTTTCGGATGAACGCGATGAAGATCGATCCATATCTCAATGTTGATGCCGGGACGATGAATCCAATCGAACATGGTGAGGTTTTTGTCCTTAATTCTGGTCTAGAATGCGATCAGGATATGGGCAATTACGAACGCTTTTTGGATATTGCTGTCCCACACGAAAATTATATGACGAGTGGAATGGTCTATAAGTATGTGATAGATAAAGAGCGTGCCCTTGGCTATGGAGGTAAATGCGTCGATCCGGTACCTTATATTTCGGCAGAGATTTTGCGCCGGATTGAAGTTTCGCGAGAAAAGACCAAAGCTGATATTACAGTAATCGAAATTGGTGGGACGGTTGGCGAATACCAGAATGAGATGTTTATCGAAGCGGCGCGAATTTTAAAACTTCGCCACCCGCAGGATGTAGCCTTTGTTCTGGTGAGCTATCTACCAGTGCCAGACAAGATTGGTGAAATGAAGACCAAGCCGACTCAATATGCTGTTCGCACATTGAATTCTTATGGAGTTCATCCAGATATTATTGTTGCGCGCAGTGATCGCCCTCTCGATAAAAAACGCAAAGAGAAAATTGCTTTTTCTAGTAATGTTCCAATTGATCAAATAATTTCAGCGCCAGATGTGGGCAATATTTATGAAATCCCGCTTAATTTTGAAAAGGATGGTCTGAGTGATACTCTTCTTAATTTGCTTCATCTTAAGGCTAAGCAAACTGATCTGCAAGATTGGCGCAGGGCGGTGGACAGAATGGTCAAGTCAAGCGAAGAAATCAAGATTGGAATGGTGGGTAAATATTTCAAGACGGGAGATTTTATTTTGTCGGATGTTTATATTTCGGTCATCGAATCTTTAAAACATGCCGCCGGAAAGATTGGCAAGAAAGTAAAGATTGATTGGATCAACGGAGAAGATTTTGAAACTGATCCAAAGTTGATTAAAAAATTAGCCGATTATGATGGTGTTTTGGTTCCCGGAGGATTTGGCGAAAGAGGAATTGAAGGAATCATCAAGGCGATTAAGTTTGCCCGAGAGAATAAGATTCCTTATTTTGGTTTGTGTTACGGAATGCAATTAGCAGTGATTGAATACGCGCGGGATGTCTTGGGTTGGAAAAAGGCACAGACAGCCGAAATTGATCCAAATTCTTCCTACCCGGTGATTGATATTATGCCCGAACAGAAAAAACTAATGGCGGAGAAAAATTATGGTGGGACAATGCGTCTGGGGGCCTATCCTTGTCTCCTCAAAAAGGGGACGATAGCTAGTGAAGCTTATAGTAAAACCGAAATTAGTGAACGCCATCGCCATCGCTATGAGGTTAATCCTGATTTTATTGCTGAGATTGAAAAAGCGGGGCTAGTTTTTTCGGGGATTTCTCCCGACAAGACATTAATGGAAATTGCCGAATTGCCAAAAACTAAACACCCGTTTTTCTTAGGGACACAATTCCATCCGGAGTTTCAATCTAGCCCGCTCAATCCTCACCCGCTTTTTGTCGCCTTTTTGAAGGCGGCTAGCAAACGCAGATAGAGACGCGGATGGTTTGGAATTGCTGATTGGTTTGATTTTAAATTTAGCTTATGTTAGCTTGGATGAAGCAAGGCCTTATGGGCCGGGTGGGAAAATCCCTACACGGGGAGGAGACCCACCAATCGAAAATGCCAGAGGTATGGGGTCTATAAGTTTGGTCATTCCAACCATAGACCCCACCTGGCCATTTTTTTTGGGTAAAAAGTTGAAATAAATGGCAGGAAATGTTAGCTTGATTTTGGATTTAAGGTTAACAACCCTAAAGAAAGGGGGGGTCATATGAGTCCCAAAAATGATGAGTTTGTTTGTCCTCCTGATTGGGGGGTAAAGTGGGATCCGAGTATTGAAAACAATGGTCGGTTCTGCTGTGGTCGGTGTTATTGTGCAGTGAATATCACTTCGAAATTGATTGGCTTTACTTCGGTCATGGTCAGGACGCCTTCCGTTGACACCTATGAAAGTCTTGGACTGGTCAACAGTTTTGCTGGAACAATTATTCTCGAGTGTACTTGCTCGAAGAGATTTTTCAATCATGCTAAGAAGGGTACGATTGACTATCTTCGAGAAAACCACCCGGATTGGCCGAAGGACCAGAATGGGAAGCCACTATAGATTAACCACGACGGGCGAGGCTTGGTTTTATCCAAGCCTCGCCCATTATCTTTTTCTGCTGGATTATTTAGCGTTTTTTTGTTAAATTTAAAGCACTTATTGCTGGATCGTCTAACTTGCCCCGCCAAGGCGGTGTGAAGCAGGATACAAAAACAATAAAAGAAAGCGATAAAAAGAGAGAAGTATTTTAAGTCAGGTTTTGGTCGAAGGTCTTTAAATGATAGGATATAAATATTGCCGGATCGTCTAATGGTAGGACTCATCCCTCTGGAGGATGCTATCTTGGTTCGAGTCCAAGTCCGGCAGCAGCGCACCATTCGGTGCACTGCTTCGCCAGAGATATGCCGTCTGGCATTTCTCCAGAAGCAGAAAACGAATGGTAAGCGTGGGATGTACCATCTGGTGCGTCCCTAGATTGCATGGCTTTGGCCCGAGATGTTGCCGTATGGCACGTTTCAGCGAGGTCATGAATAAATATAGCGCGTGAGAGATGTGCCGTATGGCACGTCTCAAGAGTTATGAAATTTTACTACGTCTATATCCTAAAAAGTAAGATCAAAGACTTTATTTATGTCGGTCAAACGATTGATTTAAAAAGGCGTTTTAGTGAACACAATAAAAAAGAAGAATTATCAACAAAAAGTTATGCTCCATTTGATCTTATATTTTACGAAGCTTACAGAAATAGAAAAGACTGTCTAAGACGAGAAGAATACCTGAAAACAACTAAAGGTAAAACTACTCTAAGATCAATGTTGAAAGAATTTTTTGAAAGTGCCAAATGAGTAGTAAGATTCCAAGACCCGCAGCACTTCGGCATAGTTCGACTGGTTCACTACAAGAGATCAATGCAGGCCTATAAACACAAATGAAGAATTGGTACACCTATATACTTCTTTGCGATCAGAAAACTT
>CAYUNI010000022.1:0-7622 GCA_964446245.1 uncultured Candidatus Saccharibacteria bacterium | reverse complement strand
GTCGATCCTAATGCTGAAAAATTAGCCCAAGCGGAAATGGCAATCAAAAAACTTCAAACTGAAATTTCCGCTCTTGCCATTTTGCTTAATCAAAATAACTCACAGTCCATATTTTTGACTAATCAAAAGCAGTCTATTGTTTCCTCTGGCAATCAGGCTAGGGCTATTTTGGTTGAAGCAGAACAAGCAATCACTGGCTCAAGTACCGCCTCTAGCTCGGATTTGGTTTTGCCAGATGAGGATGAGACTTTTGAATTACCTTCACCAGTTATCACTTCGCCGGTTTCTGGCGCACAATTTATCGGCACAAGTTCAATTACTTTTTCTGGCACTGCTTCTAGTGGGCAAATTATTTTTAGTGATCGTGCCTCGAGTACAGCGCTCGCGGGAACTGATGGATCATGGACCCTAACCTTAGATTTAGATTATGGGTCAAGTACAATTAATTTTTATGCTAAAGATAATGTGGGGCGAGTTTCTTTGCCGGCGACTATTAGCATCGTCTTGGAGGCCGAGCCGACAGTTAGTCTTGCCTCGACCATTGCCGAATGCGCGCAATCTCTTTTGCCGACCGAATGTGTCTTACCGCAAAAATCTAAGATTAATTTGTCTTGGACAGTCGAGCCAGTGGGGGATTACGAATATCGAGTAATTAGGACTGATAATCAATTTTTTGATCCACCGACCGAATTAGTCGCTACTACTAGTCAAACTTCGGTGGAATTAGATTTGACGCAAAATTTTAATCATAAATATAATTTACTTCAAGTCGAAGTATATCGTGCTGGACGATTGGTGGCGACAACTTCTCCTCGAATCTATTTTTCTCGTCGGCCGATAGTTATCAATGAGATTGGTTGGCAGACAGGGACCACTACTCCGATTTCTGATGAGTGGCTAGAACTTGCCAGCGAGCTCCCGGTTCCTCTTTCTTTGTCTGGTTGGCATATTTCTGATGGGGGCGCTTTGGATGTTGTCTTAAGTGGAGAAATCTCCCCAGCGAACGAACAAAACAATTGGCAAAACTATTTTCTTATTGAGCGCTTGAATGATGGGGTGATTGCTGATATCTCGGCAGATCAGACGGCAACCTTTTCGCCAAGCGATGACGGTAGTGCCGACCTCTTGCCTCGGGGGATTCTCCCGCTCGAGCTTTATTGGCTCGATGTCTCGGGGGTCAAACACTTAGTTGATTCGGGCCTTAATTTTTCTGAATTTTTCCAATATTATGATCGAATGGTTGATTTTCCCGATACAATATACAGCTTAGAGAGGGGGACACAGAGTAAAGATAGCGGACCAAATAATTGGAAATTTAATGTTCCTGATTGGGATAAGAATGGCCAAAATCGAAATGGTGAATTTTTGCAAGCAACCCCGGGTCGGCATAATAGTAATTATATTTTTCAAGTTTAAAAATTTTTAATTAATTATTTAAAATAATGAAGAAGATATTTTTTTGCTGGTTTTTCTTTTTACTTTTTAACCCCCTTTATTCTAAGGCGGCGATAGAGATTACGGAGATAATGTATTCACCGGGCAACAATCCAGTCGGTGGTGAATGGGTGGAGATAAAAAACAACGGAGCGGAAGCGGTGGATTTGTCTGGCTATCGCTTGCGCGAAGGGGGGACTGCGCACTTGCTAAAAGATGCGGGCAGTGGCTTATCTTTACCCGCCGGCACTTATGCGATAATTGCTGATGATGCTGTCAAATTTAAAACGGATTATTCCGGTTATGGGGGGCTATTATTTGATAGTACTTTTTCTTTAAGTGATTCGGGAGAGTTGTTAGAGTGGCTTCGGTATAAAAGCAAAGATGATGTCTTGATAGAAGACCAGATAACCTATATTCCAGGAGATACTTCTCGCGGAACTGGTCAATCATTACAAAAAATCGATGGTGTTTGGCAAGCTTCGATTCCGACTCCGGGTTCGGTTAATGTCTTGGCGATATCAACTAGCACCGATGATAACGATGACAATACCACTAGCTCTACTACCAGCACGACGACTGATGTTCAAATTATTGAGACAGCTACTTCTGGTGGGGGAGGGGGTGGATCGTGGCAGGCGTATGATAGTCAAGCTTCGGTTTCTAATTTGACAATTAGTTTGCCTAAGGTGGGTATCGGTCGTAACCGTCTGGCAACCGTCGGTCAAACTTTAAGCTTTGAGTTGTGGCGGGATAATAAGAGTGGGTCTTTGCCAGAAAAAGTGACATGGTCTTTTGGTGATGGAACAAGCGGAGTGGGGAATAAAATCGAGCACCAGTATCTTTTTGCTGGCGAATATCAAGTTTTAGCGAACGCCTATTATCCTTTTGGGCAGGCAGTTGCGCGGGTGAAGGTCTTGGTGGTCGAACCGGAGGTGGTGATTAAGACGGTAAATTGGAAAGATGGTTATGTTGAAATTTATAATCAAGGATCTAAAGAAATAAATTTAGGAACTTGGGGACTGACAAATTTTTTCGCCGATTATCTCTTGCCTAAAGACACAATCATTGGCGGGAAAACTTCAATTAAGATTCCTTTGGCGATGACTGGTTTGATTGGAGGAAGAGTCCAATTGCTCAATCCGATTGCAATGGCAACAAAAGTAAAAAACAATCAATCGATGGAAAGTCTTGCAAAAAATTCGAAACAAGCGACATCTTCGGTGGAATTAGAAAAGAATTTAGTGGCAATAGAAAATAAATTGGCGGAGATAAGAAGTATGGCGGAAGATTTGTCGAGAGAAAAGATGGTGGGGGTGGAGCCGGCGCCGACGGAAGAAGGGGTTATTTCTCACCAAATCAAACCAACTCCAGTATCGGAAAATATTATTTCGCCAAACCCTTTACCGTTGGCGCCGGAAATTATCAATCTCAATCCGAGACCTAAATTTTGGCAAAAAGTTTGGCAACTACCAGCCAGTGGTTTGGCTTCTGTCCGCAGTTTGTTTAATCGGCAATAATTCGTTAAACTAAAATTAATGATAAATAAAAATTTTTGGCTTACTGGTTCTGCCTTTGTTTTGACGATAGTAGCGGTAATTGTTTTTTTGATTTTAATTAAAGTGGCGGAGGAAAAGAGGTGGTTTGGCGAAGAGAATCTTCCAGAAAGTAGCCCCGCTTCGTTTTCGACAAGCTAGCCGTACTGGCCTTTGCTTTTTGTGGGGGATTAGGTATAATTACCATTAAGCCGTAGACAGCAGGTGGCCGGAGAAATCTGACCATAAATCCTGCCGAGGAATGCTGAATTTTGTTTAATAAAATTTGGCTCCTGGTCGATCACGCGGCTTTTAGGCCGTTTTTTGTTTACAAAAAACGGAGAACTAAAAGCAAAATATTATGGCAATTACAAAACAAAAAAAGAGTGAAATAATCAGTAAACTAAAAGATGTTGCGAAGACAGCTAAATCGTTAGTTTTCGTAAATTTCCATGGTTTGCCAGTAGAGATTAATACTGAGATGCGTCGCACTTTGCGAGCAAATGGTATTGGATTGACTGTTGCGAAAAAGACTCTCATGCGCAAAGCTTTTGGCGAAGCTGGTTTTACTGGTGAGCTATCAGATTTGCCGGGAGAAATCGCCGTTGCTTATGGCGCTGATGATTTGGCGCCAGTTCGAGAGGTCTATGCTTACCAGAAGAAAACCCCAGATTTTTTGAAAATCGTTGGCGGTGTTTTCGAAGGGTCATATGCCGATCAATCCAAGATGATGGCCTTGGCGACTATTCCAAGTCGAGAGATCTTGTATGGTCAGTTTGTAAATGTGATCAATTCGCCAATCCAAGGTTTGGTTATGGCGCTTGATCAGATTGCAAAAAAATCTGGTTCGAGTGAGAGTGTTTAATTAAGAATTAATTTAAAAATTATTATGGACGAAAAAACTGTTGTTGAAGTTCCTGCAAAATTCAAAGACTTGGTAGAAAAGATTGAGTCAATGAGCGTGCTGGAGCTTCATGAATTGGTAAAAGTTTTAGAAGAGAAGTTTGGTGTTTCGGCTCAAGCGATGGTGGTCGCTGGTGGCGCGGCGGCTGGTGCTGGTGAAGCCGCGGAAGAGAAAGATTCTTTCACTGTTAATTTGACCGCAGCTGGTGATACCAAGATTGCGGTTATCAAGGCGGTTAAAGAGGCTTTGGGTCTCGGCTTGAAAGAAGCCAAAGACTTGGTGGACGCCGCTCCATCTGTCCTCAAAGAGGATATGAAGAAGGAGGAAGCTGAAGCTTTGAAGAAAGCGGTTGAGGAAGCGGGAGGTAAGATTGAGTTGAAGTAAAGAAGTTTTATAAACAGCCACAATTTTCTGCTTTAGCAGAAAATTGTGGCTGTTTGCGTCTCTGACTTTTTTGCGGTATTTATTATTTAGAAATGTCTCATAGTGAGGCAAGAAGGGAGGGGAAAATGTCTTCTGCCACAGGGACAGAGGGGAGTGTCTTCCAAGAGGTGGGAGAAATATGTTGTACCTGCCGTCGTTGGGGAGAGAAGGAAGACAACTGCTTATTTGGAGATTGTTCCAAGACAGGAACACCATCTCTTTATGAGCAGACCTGCCACTTTTGGGAGGGAAAAGAATGAGCAGAAAAATGGCCCACGAGATGACAAATTGTCACTTCCCGTGGGCTTTCGCTTTTTGGTTGAAATATCTCCCTCCAAGGAGTATAATCCGTCTAATTATGGAAAACTTAGGAAAACTATTTGGCAGTCTAGCTCGGGTGAAAATTATGCGTTTATTTTTATCGAATCCGACGGTCATATTTGATGGGGCCTCTATTGCCAAAAAATCTAAGGTTAGCCCAAGCGAAACTCAGAAAGAGGTCGCTCTTTTAAGTTCGATTGGTTTAATTAAGGAGAAAAAGACAGTTACTAAGAAGACTGTTAGATTTTCTAACCGTCATTTTCAACTAGATGAAGAATTTGTTTTTAATGAGCCATTGAGACTTTTGCTTAGCGCGGAATTGGTTGAAAAGAATAAGGTGATTGCTAATCGTTTCCGACAGGCAGGGAAGATTAAGTTTATGGCTTTAGCTGGACTTTTTGTCCATCAGCCGGAGCGGACAGTGGATATTGTGGTTGTGGGGGACGACTTAAAACGCTATGCAATTGATACGACAATTAAAAATTTGGAAGCGGAGATTGGTCAGGAGATACTTTATGCCGTATTTTCTACTAACGATTTTCTTTATCGCTACCATTCCAGTGACAAATTTATCCGTGATCTGATGGAAAATCCTCACATTTTAGCGGTAAGCAAATTAGATTTAAACGGGTAAATTTTTTGTTCTTGACAGTGTCAATGTATTATGCTATACTTTAGGAAGGGTTTGAGGCGGTCTCTGAAAAAGTAAAAAAGGAAAGGGGGGTTCCTCATGGAATCATTATTCGGCTTTTTGGCGATGATGTGCGGTGTATCCACATTTATCCTCGGTTTGTCAGCTCAGGCTTTCAAACAGTATAAGGAGAAGAGGTGTGGAATAAGTATCATTTTCGCGGGGTTGGGAACTCTGACCTGCGCGGTTAGAGTTGTGTATTTTGTGCTCTCCGGGGCATACTGGACTATCCCGCCGGATGTTGTCGGATTGGCGATATCCGGGATTATTCTCTACCAGTATGGCGCTTATGAGCGTCGCTGGTGGTGAGGATGCCGCTTTCTAACGAAAGGAAATCGTTGGAGGGCGGTTTTCTTTTTGTAAAAATTTTTCAGACCATCTTCCTCTTCTTAAGGTTTAAAATAGCGTTTTTAGAAACTTTACAGAAAGCGACGGCTTGAGTATAGAGTGAAAATCTAGCAAGATTTTATGCGTGCTGCTTGTTTCGACTTTTTTCTGAAAAATAAATTTTTCCCCAGCCTTCTTTTTTTGGCTATCGCTCGGCTTTTTCAGAGGGGTTCGAATCTGTCGAGGTGAGAATTTTAGGTTTTTCTAAGCTTAAGAAAAACCGTACCCCGAAAAAGCCGAGTGATGATCGTTGCTCATTTATCCACAATAGCCTTGTCAGACGGTCTCGTGGTCTTCTTTTTGGTGCTATAATTAAACCATTATTAAACAAAAGGGGTCGAACCTTGTATTTATAAGCTAAGGTATTCAATTAAATAGTAATTTTATATGTTATTGCAAACTTGGAGTCAGGTGTTAACCACTTCTTTTCAGGGTCTGTGGACCGGAGTCGTGGCTTTCTTGCCTAACTTAGTAGTATCGGTTGTTCTCTTTATTATCGGCTGGGTTTTTGGTGATACTGTTGGTAAGTGGGTTGCTCAGCTTATCAAAGCTTTGAAGCTAGACCGAGTCTTGGAAAGTATCGGTGTCCGTGAGCTAGTCGAGCGAGCTGGCTATCGCTTGAATTCAGGCGTCTTTATTGGTTTTTTGATTAAGTGGTTCGTCATTATTGCTTTCTTGATGGCTGCTTTGGAAGTCTTGGGTTTGAGTCAAATTAATCTTTTCTTGCAATCAATCGTCCTACCTTACATTTTAAATGTGGTAGTTGCCGTTTTGATTTTTATTGTTGGTGCTGTCTTGGCTCAAGTTTTGCAGAAGATTGTCTTGGCCTCAGCTAAGGCTGCCGGGTTGGCTTCTGCTGATTTGTTTGGAGCGATTACCAAGTGGGCAATTGTTATCTTTACTTTAGTGATCGTAATTGGCCAATTAGGGATCAAAGATAATTATTTCCAAATTCTCTTTACTGGTATTGTCGCTATGTTGGCGATTGCCGGTGGATTGGCTTTTGGTTTGGGAGGAAAAGAAGCCGCCGCTCGCTTTATTGGCAAGCTGGAGGATGAGGCCTCAAAGAAATAGAGCTTAAAAATATACCTTTTCTTTAAAAAGGAGTTGGGTCAAAAGGGCTTGACTCCTTTTTTGTTTGGGTATATACTACCCAGTATCGAAAGAATGATAAAGAAAAAGACCAAACTTAAGCGGAGAAGTTAGGTTGAGAAGCTTTAGAGCTGTCCACTTAACCCGCCCCGAAGAGCGGTTTTTTTATTCGGAACGAATGCTATTTGAAAACTTAATGCCATCACAGCAAACTCAGACTAATGTTTGAGTGGGGGTCTTTTTGACTTTTAATTGCTGGAGGTGGAAGAAACAGGTAAAGAATAAAAGAAAATAAGAAATGGTTTTTAGATTTCCTAATAGGAAATCAAGAGTATGTGGTGGATGCCTAGACTCTAAATGACGATGAAGGACGCGGCATGGCGGCGATATGCTTCGGGGAGGTGCCTAGCAACCTTTGATCCGGAGATCTCCGAATGGGGAAACCTAATTCCGGTTATACGGAATTGTTCTTGGCTTGACCAAGGATGTGTACCCCGGGAAGTGAAACATCTCAGTACCGGGAGGAAAAGAAAATAATATCCGCGCAAGCGGAAGTATTCCCTGAGTAGTGGCGAGCGAAAGGGGAAAAGCCCAAACTTGTTTCCGCAAGGAAATGAGGGTTGTAAGACAGAGACGTAGTTTACTAGAAGAGTTACAAAAGATTTTGTTAGCCGAAACTGCTGGGAAGCAGTGCCACAGAAGGTAACGGCCCTGTAGGCGAAAACAAAATCTCTCTTTTGTCTCTGATCTTGAGTACTTCGAGGAACGACAGCCTTGAGGGAAGCAGGCAGAACTAACTGCCAAGGCTAAATACATTTAGAGACCGATAGTGAAC
>CAYUNI010000021.1:0-8401 GCA_964446245.1 uncultured Candidatus Saccharibacteria bacterium | reverse complement strand
TGTTTTTGTGCCCCGTGAGGGATTCGAACCCCCGACCGTTTGCTTAAGAGGCAACTGCTCTACCAACTGAGCTAACGGGGCATATATCAATTTTATAATTGCGAATATAAAATCACTAAAGAAAATTTTGGAGGCGCGGGGGAGAATCGAACTCCCGTATAGAGGTTTTGCAGACCTCTGCCTTACCACTTGGCTACCGCGCCAGTATAACAAATTTTTTTTTAAAATCAAAGAATGAAATTAATCTTGATTGTTATTTTTTAAAATTTCCTCAATCCTTCGACTTTGATCAATCACCACTTCTAAATGAGGAATTGTATTCATTCGGCTATGGCTTTTGATAAAATCTCGCAATTCGGTTCGTTTTCGTCGAGCAAAGATTAAAGCTTCTCCTTCAAGCTCTTCTGGCATTACCGATAATCGAATAAAGACTCGATGGCCGTCTGGCGACAGATCGCAACCGGTGACTGTTAGAAGAGATTTTGGGCTGGCGGTTTGAGAAAAGAAACGAGCGGCTAGCTCTGCGATTTGAGCGGAAATTTTTTCTGAACGATAATTGGTCGCCATAGATACTTTAAACTATTTTGTGACGGTGTCAAAAACTTCTAAAATATCTCCCGGCATAATTTCAACTCTCGCGTCGACCTCGGCGCCGAATTGATTGCCTAAATCAACCTCATTAGTTTTGATCTTCTGTTGTTGAAGGTCGATTATTTTTCCTCGGCCAATTTCGCTTTCGCGACGGATAATTTTAACTGGACGATTTTTAAAAATTTTGCCGACGGTGACTGTGCCACCGATGACCTGTTTGTCTTTGTTGCGATTGAAGGTTTTTAGGATTTTAGCTTGGCCGATGGTTTCTTCTATCGTGATTTTTGGCGCTCGGGCAAGCATTTGTTCTTCGAGCCATTCGCTAAGCTTGTAAATAATATCAGAGGTAAATATTGGTAAGCCTTGTTTTTCGGCGAGGTCGATCGCTGAGCGATCAGCTTTAACCCGAAAGCCGATAATAATCGAATCCGAATTAGCGCCTGATAATTTGATGTCGTTTTCTGAAATATTACCGACGCCGGCTTCAATTATTTTTAGATATACTCGGTCGTGTTTTAGTTTGGCGATTTCTTTTAAGACTGCTTCTTTGGTGCCGTCGACATCAGCTTTGATAATAAGGGGAATGATTGTTTGTGGGCCGTCGCTATCAACTGAAAGAGAAAAACTTAGTTTCCCAGAAATATTTGATTGAAAGAGGTTCGCACGCTCTTCCATTTCTTTTTTGTCTTCTCCGGAATTAAATTTTTCGCCAACGGCAGGCAATTTGGCAAAGCCGAAAATTTTTGCTGGCGCCGAAAAGCTGAGAGATTTTTGAGTTTGGCCGAGATAGTTTTCGAGTTTTTTGATTTTGGCGAGATTATTGCCAACCAAGATAAAATCACCGGTGTTTAGGGTGCCGTTTTTGATAATGACACTAACGGTGACCCCAGAGCGTTGATCAAGGTTTGACTCTAGGACATAGCCTTCGGCAGGTTGATTCGGGTTGCCAGTGAGTTGTTCCATTTCTGCTACAAGAAGCATAAGGTCAAGAAGCTCCTCAATGCCATCGCCAGTCTTAGCAGAGATGGCTGCACAAGGAATACTCCCACCCCAACCTTCGACGAGGATGTTGTTTT
Organism: uncultured Candidatus Saccharibacteria bacterium; assembly: GCA_964446245.1. Lineage (GTDB taxonomy): Bacteria > Patescibacteriota > Minisyncoccia > Phycocordibacterales > XYD1-FULL-46-19 > CAYUNI01. The sequence goes on along the minus strand of CAYUNI010000021.1, from coordinate 6,734 downwards.
CTGCCAAAGACTGTTTTGTTCTTTCAATGTTGGCATTGGGTTTGTCTATTTTGTTGATTGCGACGATAAAAGGTTTGCCAGCATTTTGAATTGATTGGAGAGCTTCAAGCGTTTGGGCTTTGACCCCTTCTTCGGCGGAGACTATCAAAATAGCAATGTCGCAGATGGTGGCGCCACGGGTGCGCATCATTTCGAAAGCAGCATGGCCGGGAGTGTCAAGAAAGGTGATTTTATGTTTTTGATCATTGGCCCCTTGGCGGGTGACTTCATAGGCGCTGATATGTTGGGTAATCCCACCACTTTCTGAGGCTACAACATTAGACTTGCGAATGTAGTCTAGAAGAGCTGATTTCCCATGATCAATGTGTCCCATAATGGCGATCACTGGTGGTCGGGAAATATTTTCGTTTTTAGAATTAGTCATAAGATCAAGGGGGATTATGGGAATGATAATTTTTTGTGCCCAAAAACTATTTAGCTACAATAATCGCTTGCTTAACCGCCTCACGCTCTTCGTTGGACAGCTCGTATTCTGATTGACCTTTGATTATTGGTTTGGCGAAGACGCTGACCTGATCACGAGAGTAGAGGCTGGAGAAAATTACTCCGGTGCCTTCTTCGTCAGCCAAACAAACAGCAAAACTGTGATTCCCACCTTGATCTCGGAAAGGATTAAAGCGGACGGTATGAACTCTTTGGACGGCTTTGCGCAGGCGTTTATCCATGTCTTCAGCAAAATTGAGAAGGTTGTCGTGGCGATTTTCTAAGGATTCTAAATTGCGACCGAGATCGATCATGACATCTTCTAAATCTGCCGCTCGGCTTCCTCGCAAGAGGCGCTTGATTCTGGCTTCGAGAAGCCAGATCCAAATCAAAAGCAAGAGGACGATAATCCCCAAAGCAACAGTAGCAAAAACTAACCAAGCAAAGGTTGTCATATATTGGGGATTATAGCTTAAATGGCTTAATTTTACCAGCCTTCAATTTAATGATAATGTAGATAGATAATGAAAAGAGTTTATTTAGATACAGCGAGCGCTACTCCTCTTGAGCCGAAGGTGTTGGCTAAAATGAAACCTTATCTAGCGAAGCGGATCGGTAATCCGGCAAGCCTTCACTTAGAGGGTCGACAGGCGGCCGAAGCGGTGGCTTTCGCTCGAGAGAAAATAGCTAATTCTTTGGGGTGTCGTTCGACAGAAATTTATTTTACCAGTGGTGGGACCGAAGCGGTAAATTGGGGAATTTTTGGAGTAGCGAGAAATTTTAAACAGCCTCAACATTTGATTGTCAGCGCAATCGAACATGAAGCAGTTTTGGCCCCTGTCCGAATGTTGGTTGATTGGGGATGGAAGGTGGATTTTTGTCCGGTTAATAATTTTGGTTTAATTGAGCCTAAAAAAATTCGTGAACTTTTGCGTCCCGAGACGGTTTTGGTGGCGGTGATGATGGTAAACAATGAGCTTGGGACGATTCAGCCTGTTCGTGAAATTGCTAAAGAGATTAGGCATTGGCGTAAGGAAAATAATTTTTCGGGGCCATCTTTTTTGGTTGATGCTTGTCAGGCACCACGAGCTCTTAAATTAAATTTGGCTTCCCTGGGGGCGGATTTGCTTGCTTTAAACGGTTCAAAAATTTATGGTCCTAAGGGGGTAGGGGCGCTCTATGTTAGAAATGGAGTAAAAATCTCTTCTCTGCTTTTTGGTGGAGGACAAGAGCAAGGTTTACGAGCGGGGACTTTGAATGTTCCGGGAATAGTCGGATTGGCTGAGGCCTTGGATTTGTGTGATAAAAAAAGGGACAAAGAAAATCAGCATTTGGCCTTTTTGCGCGATTGGTTAAAACAAGAATTAGAAAAACAATTTCCTGATATTATATTCAATGGATCATTTTTGGCGGACGAAAGGGTGGCTAGCAATTTGAATTTTTCTTTGCCGGGTCTTTCGGCGGAACAATTGGTAATAGAATTAGATATCGCTGGTTGGGCGATTTCCGCTGGTAGTGCTTGCGCTAATTTATCAGACGATGAAAGCGCTTCACACGTTTTGTCAGCGATTGGTGCTTCCGCTATGGTGGCTAAATCAGCTCTTCGCCTCTCGCTTGGTCGAGAGATTAAGCATTCTGATCTTCGGCGTTTTGTTCGTAGCTTGAAAGAAATTGTCGAACGTTTGCGTTTGATTGAGGGACTTTTTTAGCGTGCTATAATATTAGGGAGGTTTTTTAATTAAGATAGAAATTTTATGTACCAATTACCTATTTTAAATTATGGTTATGCTGATTTGGAGCCATTTATCGATGAGGCAACGATGAAAATTCATCATACCAAGCATCATCAGACTTATGCAGATAAGTTTAATTCTGCTTTAGAAGCTTATCCTGATTTGGCTAACAAAAAAGCCGAAGAGCTTGTTGCTGATTGGTCTAAATTGTCGAATGATATTCAGACGGCGGTTCGTAATTTTGGTGGAGGATATGTCAATCATAATTTTTTCTTTAGTATCTTGGGCCCTAAAAAGAGCGAGGTTGGTCCCGATGGGTCTTTGATGATTGCCATTGAAAGAGATTTTGGTTCCTGGGAAAAATTTGTTGAAAAATTTTCGGCTTCGGCCATTGGGCTTTTTGGTTCTGGCTGGTGTTGGTTAGTAGCTGATTTTGCTGGTCAGCTAAAGATTGTGACGACCGTTAATCAAGATAGTCCTTTGTCACAAAATTTAATCCCTCTTTTAACCTGTGATGTTTGGGAACACGCTTATTATTTAAAATATCAAAATAAGCGCGCGGATTATGTCTCGGCGTTTTTCTCGGTAATTAATTGGGAAGAAGTGACCCGTCTTTATCAGACTTTAATTTTAAAAACTTAAAAATATGGAGGATTTAACTAAAAGTCAATTGATTTTGCTTGCTTTGTTGGTGAGTTTTGTCGGTTCGATCGCGACAAGTATAATGACCGTTTCTTTATTATCGGAAAATAATCCTCAGGCGGTGGGACAGACGATCAATCGGGTAGTTGAACGAACAATAGAAAAAGTTATTCCTCAGACGATTACCCAGACTATTACTAAAGAAGTGAAAGTCCCAGCCAATGAAGGTGAAGCAATCGTCAAAGCAGTAGCCTCGGCTGACGAAGCGGTTCTAGTTTTTGGTGAACAGACGGACCAAGGTTTTCAAAAGACTGGTTCGATAGTGGTATTTGCCGAAAAGCAACTCCTTGTGACCTCTGGCCGCTTGGTTAATCCAGCAAAAAATAATTATGTTGCTGTTGCCAGTGATGGTAAGAGTTTGGCTTTGTCTTTGGTCGGGATCGACACAGGTAAGGATTTGGTAGTTTTCCGTTCGACAGCAAATGCTGATTTTTTGAGTAAATTGCCAAAGCTGATTTTATCAAAGAGCGAATTTAAGTCGGGAGAGACTTTGGTCGGTCTAGGGGCTGGCGAAGGTCAAAATAATGATCTTTCTATTGGCTTCTTGCTTTCGCAGACAGCAACTAGTACTGACGCGGCTCGGGTTAAGACCAATGCCGCTCCTAGCAGTGTGATTGGTGGGCCGATTTTAAATGTTGCTGGGGAAGTGGCTGGTCTTGTCACAGAAAGAGGATTCGCGACTCCCGCACGCTTGATTTCTGCCTTGATTGACTCAATCAAATAATTATTTTAAAATAGAGGATTATGCCTCCATTTCAAAACTTTACAACCAAAGCGCGTGAAGCCATTCGTCGCGCCCATGAATTAGCTATCGAACGTGGCCAAAGTCAGGTTAATCCTTTGCATCTTTTGGCCGCTTTGTTGTTGCAGGAAGAAAGTATGGTTATTTCGATTATGGATCGTTTAGAGATAGATTCTGTAATGCTGACGGATTTTCTTCTCGAAGCAATTGAGGGTCAATCTGGGGGACAGGTGGCTGCTCCGTCGTATCAAATTTTTATTTCTCCAGAATTGGTTCAGGTTTTTGATTCTTCAGCTAAGGTCGCAAGCAAATTGAACGATGAATTTATTTCGACCGAGCACCTCCTCCTTTCTCTTTTGGAAATTCCTAGCCCGGCGCGTGATATTTTGGCGCGGTTTCGTTTGAGTAAAGAAAATATTTTGCGTGTCTTGGAAGAGCTCCGCACTAATGATTTGAACGTTGGAGATTTGCCAAAGAAAAATAAGGCGATAGAAAAATTTACTAAAAATTTAACGGAAATGGCTCGTCAAGACAAGCTTGATCCGGTGATTGGACGCGACAATGAGATAAGACGAATAATGGAGATTCTTTCTCGTCGAACTAAAAATAATCCGGTTTTGATAGGTGAAGCCGGTACAGGGAAAACAGCGATTGTCGAAGGACTAGCTAATCGAATTGCTAAAGGCGAAGCACCAGAATCTTTGCGGGATAAAGAGATTGTTTCTTTGGACCTAGGATTACTTTTAGCGGGAACAAAATATCGTGGAGAATTCGAAGAGCGGCTAAAGAATATCATGAAAGAGGTGGAAAAATCGGCCGGTAAGATTATTTTATTTATTGATGAGATCCATACAATTGTTGGTGCTGGAGCAGCGGAAGGGGCAATCGATGCTTCTAATATGCTTAAGCCGGCTTTGGCACGAGGTGAATTGCGAGCGGTTGGAGCGACCACAATCAAAGAATACCAAAAATATATCGAGAAGGATCAAGCTTTGACGAGGCGTTTTCAGCCGGTCATGGTGGAGGAGCCGAGCATTGAGGACGCCGTGACAATTTTGCGAGGGCTAAAAGAGCGTTATGAAATTCATCATGGGGTCCATATTACCGATGACGCTATTGTTTCGGCGGTGAATCTTTCTAGTCGTTATTTGTCGGATCGTTTTTTGCCAGATAAAGCCATTGATCTAGTTGATGAAGCTGCTTCGGCACTTCGCTTACAATTAGAAAATAAGCCCGCCCTTTTGGAAGATGGTGAGAGAAAGATTATGCGTCTAGAGGTGGAGAAGGAGGCATTGAAAAAAGAAGAGACAGCTAAAGCGAAGTCACGAATCAAGGAAATAGAAAAATCAATTAGTGAGTTGAAAGAAAAAAATCAAGAGCTTGAATTGAAGTGGAAAAATGAACGCCAGCTTATCAACGAGATGCGGGAGATTAAGGCTAAATTAGACAGCCTGCGCCTAGAGGCTAGTCAAGCTGAGCTTCACGCCGATTTGACCAAAGCGGCGGAGATTCGCTATGGCCAAATTCCCGAACAAGAAAAAAATCTTAAGACAAAAGAAGCTAAGCTTAAGCGTCTGCAGAGTGCGCGACAAATTTTGAAAGAAGAAGTGACCGAAGAAGATATTGCTCGAGTGGTCTCACGCTGGACAGGAATCCCAGTGCAAAAAATGCTGGAAGAAGAATTAGCCAAACTTGCGCAATTAGATAAGACTTTAGAAAAGCGAGTTCGAGGTCAAAAAGAGCCGATAAACAAGGTCGCTGAAGCCGTCAAGAGATCTCGCGCTGGTATCGCTGACCCAGATCGTCCAATTGGTTCCTTTATGTTTTTGGGGCCGTCGGGGGTCGGTAAGACCGAGTTGGCTCGAGCTTTGGCGGAGTTTTTGTTTAATGACGAGAAGGCACTGATTCGCGTCGATATGTCTGAGTATATGGAAAAGTATTCAGTATCTAAATTGATTGGCTCACCTCCTGGGTATGTCGGCTATGAAGAGGGCGGTTCGCTTACTGAGCTTGTCAGACACCGTCCATATTCTGTACTTTTGTTTGATGAGATTGAAAAAGCACATCCGGAAGTTTTCAATGTCTTGTTGCAAGTTTTAGATAATGGACGATTAACTGATTCGAAGGGGCGAGTCGTCAATTTCAAAAATACAATAATTATTTTGACTTCTAATTTAGGGAGCGGTTTTATTAGCCGTTATCAGAAAATTGGTTTTCAAAATGATGAATCAAAAAATAATTATGACGGCGTCAAAGAGCAAATAATGGATACCCTGCGGAATCATTTCCGACCAGAATTTCTCAATCGCCTAGATGAGATTGTGGTTTTTGATCCATTGTCGGCAGAAGTTTTGAAAGAGATTGTCGAAATCCAATTATCGATTGTTCGTGAAAGGCTTTTGGGCAAGGGGATTGTTTTAGAGGTGACGCCTGAGGTCAAGGATTATTTAGCAAAAGAAGGTTATAATCCGGATTATGGTGCTCGACCACTGCGTCGCTTAATACAAAGCAAATTGCTTAATCCGGTCGCGGAGTTTATTATTGGTCGTCGGATAGAACATGGTGGAACGATTGCTGTGACAATGAAAGACGGAGCGCCTAATATTGAATTAAAAAAAGCCTTGAAGCCTAATTATCGCCTGAAGACAAATCATAATCATCGAGTTAAAAATTAGAAGTTTAAAATATCAATCACCCTCTCTTTAAAAAGATAAGGAGGGTGATTGATATTTTGTTGCTAATTATCGTAAAATAGTCTAAAATCTAGAAGTTAGAAGGGAAATTTGCGCAGGTGGCGGAGCGGTCAATCGCAACAGACTGTAAATCTGTCGGCCTCAGGCCTACGGGGGTTCGAATCCCTCCCTGCGCACAAAAAAACCAGCTTTGGCTGGTTTTTTGTGTGCAGGAGCGACTGGACTGCTCCAGTCGCGTGAGGGATTCGAAAGGCGGAGCGATGTCGAGCTAGCGAGACACGCGAGCCCGGGTAGGAGCCACACAATATTTTTGGAAGCGCCGGAGGCGAAGAACAAAAATATTGCTGTGAGCTGACGCCGAATCCCTCATGAAGATTCGAA
>CAYUNI010000020.1:0-8675 GCA_964446245.1 uncultured Candidatus Saccharibacteria bacterium | reverse complement strand
CCGTGAATACGTTCCCGGGCCTTGTACACACCGCCCGTCAAGCGATGGGAGCTGGGGGTACCTGAAGTCCCTGTTTATCAGGGCCTAAGGTAAAACCGGTGACTGGCGCTAAGTCGTAACAAGGTAGCCGTACGGGAACGTGCGGCTGGATCACCTCCTTTCTAAAAAATTCTCACGAATTTATAGAAAACCTGAATTCCATTTACTTGGAGTTTTCCAAAGCCGCGAGGCTTTGGATACTTGGCTATTTCAATTATAAATTTTGATGGAGTATCTCTCGATTTAATTTTGCGACAAGCAAAATTAAATTGCACTCAAGCGAGCGTTAAAAACCGCGACAAGCGGTTTAGCGAGCGGAGTGTTAAGCGCTAATCACATGCGACTAGAGGTCTTCTAATTTATTGTGTATGGTGTAATGTATCAGGGCATTGCACAGTAAAGAATTATTACACTTAAATTTGGGCCCATAGCTCAGGTGGTTAGAGCACAGCCCTGATAAGACTGGGGTCGAAGGTTCGAGTCCTTCTGGGCCCATTAAAATTTTGCGACAAGCAAAATTTTAATGGCACTCAAGCGAGCGTAGCGAGGCGACAAGCCGAGCAGCGAGCGGAGTGCATATTACCTTAGCTTTTTTAGGGGCTGTAGCTCAGCTGGGAGAGCGCGTGCTTTGCAAGCATGAGGTCAGGGGTTCGATCCCCCTCAGCTCCATTTGAATTTTACGACAAGTAAAATTCAAATGGCACTCAAGCGAGCGTAATTTTGCGACAAGCAAAATAGCGAGCGGAGTGCATACTCCATAAGAATACATAAATTTAACTCGTGTTTTGATTTCGAAAAAAGCATCTTCGCTTTTTTAAGAAATAAAACACATTATGTTCTTTGACAACTGCAAGTAATCAAGTAAAACTACAAATAATAACCGAGAGAACTAGTTTTTGATCAAGCTACTAAGGGTTTATGTAGGGATGACTTGGTTAGATGAGACGATGAAGGACGGGGTAAGCACCGATATGCTGCGGGGAGCCGCAAACAGGCTTTGATCCGCAGGTCTCCGAATGGGGAAACCCATCACCAGTTATATGGTGATATCCGGCCCGTGAATTCAATAGCGGGAAGGAAGAAAACCAGGGGAATTGAAACATCTAAGTACCCTGAGGAAAAGAAATCACAGAGATTCCCTGAGTAGCGGCGAGCGAAACGGGAACAGCCTAAACCGTATTTTCGTAAGATTATACGGGGTTGCGGGACCTCAATGTGAGATATCAAGGGATAGCAGAAGTGACTGGAAAGTCACGCCAAAGAGAGTGATAGCCTCGTAAGCGAAATCCTAAGATGCTCTAGAGGTATCCCAAGTACTGCGGGACACGGGAAATCCTGCAGGAATCCGGGCCGACCATGGTCTAAGGCTAAATACTTTCATCTAAACCGATAGTGGACAAGTACCGTGAGGGAAAGTTGAAAAGAACCCCGGTGAGGGGAGTGAAATAGAACCTGAAATCATAAACCTACAAGCGGTGGAAGGGCTATGCTCATTGCGCAAGCGGTGAGAATGCCTAACCGCGTACCTTTTGCATAATGGTCCGACGAGTTATTGTGCGGTGCGAGCTTAAGGCATTAAGTGCCGGAGGCGTAGCGAAAGCGAGTCCTAACTGGGCGACAAGTACTGTATAATAGACCCGAAGCCAAGTGATCTAACCATGGCCAGAGTGAAGTTTCACGAAAGTGAAATGGAGGCTCGAACCCGTCACTGTTGAAAAAGTGTGGGATGAGCTGTGGTTCGGAGTGAAAGGCTAAACAAACTTGGAAATTGCTGGTTCTCCCCGAAACAATTCTAGGGTTCGCCTTGAGTAATTGAATAACAGGGGTAGAGTACTGAATGGGTCACAGAGCCTTACCGGGCCACTGAACCCAACCAAACTTCGAATACTGTTATTTTTATCTCAGGAGTAAGACGCCGGGGGCCAAGCTCCGGCGCCAAAAGGGTATCAGCCCAGACCATCAGCTAAGGTCCCTAAGGATAGACTAAGTGGTAAAGGATGTGAGTTCGCTTCGACAACCAGGATGTTGGCTCAGAGGCAGCCATCATTTAAAGAGTGCGTAACAGCTCACTGGTCGAGCGTTCTTGCGCCTAAAATACGCGGGGCTCAAGTCTATTACCGAAGCTATGGGTATTTTATCGTAAGATAGAATGCGGTAGGGGAGCTTTCTTAGTGCAGTGAAGATAGACCGTAAGGACTGTTGGAGCGCTAAGAAGTGATTATGTCGGAATAAGTAGCGAAAACACCGGCGAGAAACCGGTGCACCGAAAGTCTAAGGTTTCCTGGGGAAGGTTAATCCACCCAGGGTTAGTCGGTCCTAAGCCCAGGCCAAATGGCGTAGGCGATGGATAATCCGTTAATATTCGGATACCGGCGAAGTGGCGTTATTACTTTTCATATGACGCGAGGTGTCTATAGGGTCGCGCAGTGTTGGATGTCTGCGTTTCTCCTTGAGTAATCAAGGGGAGGGATCCCAATCGAAAGAGCGGGAGAAGTGTCCTACTGGATGCTGCCAAGAAAAGTATGAGAAGGGGCCATTTAGCCGACCGTACCGCAACCCGACACAGGTAGACCTCCAGAGTATGGTAAGGTGCTCGAGAGAACTCTCGTTAAGGAACTCGGCAATCTAACCCCGTAACTTCGGAAGAAGGGGTGCCTCTGGCTCTAAAAGGGCCCAAGAGGTTACAATAAAAAGGCTCGTGTGACTGTTTAGCAAAAACACATCACTCTGCAAACTCGAAAGAGGAAGTATAGGGTGTGACACCTGCCCGGTGCTGGTAGGTTAAGGAAAGAGGTCAGCTTTTCGTAAGATTAGCGAAGCTTCGAACCGAAGCCCCAGTAAACGGCGGCCGTAACTATAACGGTCCTAAGGTAGCGAAATTCCTTGTGGGGTAAGTTCCCACGCGCACGAATGGTGTAACAACATGAGCGCTGTCTCAACGAGAGGCTCGGCGAAATTGTAGTTGTGGTGAAGATGCCACATACCCGCATCAAGACGAAAAGACCCCAGAACCTTTACTGTAGGCTGTTATTGGGTTTTGGATCGATATGTGTAGTATAGGTGGGAGACTTTGAAGTCCCGGCGCTAGCTGGGGCAGAGTCGCAATGTGAAATACCACCCTTATTACTCTAAGATTCTAACTTCTAGCCGTGAATCCGGCAGGAGGACAGTGGCAGTCGGGCAGTTTGACTGGGGCGGTTCCCTTCTAAAATATAACGAAGGGGCTCAAAGGTTGGCTCAGGGCGGTCGGCAATCGCCCGTGGAGTGTAAGCGCATATGCCAGCTTAACTGCGAGTTCGACAGAACGAGCAGGTACGAAAGTAGGAGCTAGTGATCCGGTGGTTTAGTATGGAATTGCCATCGCTCAACGGATAATAGGTACTCTGGGGATAACAGGCTTATCGGGCTCGAGAGTTCACATCGACAGCCCGGTTTGGCACCTCGACATATACAGGGGTGGTCCGAAGGTAACTTCGGACATGCATTGGCTAATAACGGTGGAGCCGCTAACGTGAGAAAACACGCTGTGGTAATACCGTGGGAAGTCAAAAAGCAGAATAAGCCAAAACGGAAAGGGTTTTTTCGTTTTTAGGTAGGGAATAGTCTACGTAAGTAACTATTCCAAGTTCTGTATTTTTGACCCCGTAACGACTGATCCTGCCATTGAAGCATCGGCAGGTGAGATAGCCCAGTAATTAATTTAAGCTATCACACGCCAACTCCGCCATTGAAGCATTGGCGGATGAAGATATAGTCTAATCCCATGCGAAAGCGTGGAACAAGATTGCGATGTCGGCTCATCCTATCCTGGGGCTGTATAAGGTCCCAAGGGTCCGGCTGTTCGCCGGTTAAAAGGGTACGCGAGCTGGGTTCAGAACGTCGTGAGACAGTTCGGTCTCTATCTGATGTGGGCGTTAGGATACTTGAAGGGGAGTTCTTTTCAGTACGAGAGGACCATAAGAAACGAACCACTGGTGTTCCGGTTGTCCTGCCAAGGGCAAAGGCCGGGTAGCTATGTTCGGACGGGATAAGCGCTGAAAGCATCTAAGTGCCAAGCCCCCCCCAAGAATAGGTATCCCTGTACGCAAGTACTTTAGGCTGGTCGTAGACTACGACCTTGATAGGCGAGATGTGTAAGATCCGTAAGGATTTCAGCTAACTCGTACTAATAGCCGATCGGCTTGGTCTTTAACAAATTCCCGGTTATTACAGGTAGTTCTACTTGATTATTTGCAGCTGTCTATAATTCATCATCGAAAACCCTAACGGGTTTTCGATGCAAATTCGCGGACGTCCCGCAAATACGGGACTATAACTTATGTCGCTAACACTCCATAAGTTATCCGCTCATTTGTGGAGTGCTCATGCCGAGGGGGAAACACCCGTTCCCATTCCGAATACGGAAGTTAAGCCCCTCAGGGCCGATGGTAGTGTATTCGTAAGGATATGTGAGAGTAGGTCGGCGCTCCTTAAAATAAAAAAAGACCCAGCTATTAACTTAGTTGGGTCTTTTTTTATTTTACTCCGAGCGTTTCGAAAAAGTTTTTATCTAGGTTAAAGCGAGGAGAAAATGTCTTCCCACTAGTAGCCTGTTGTTCTCGAAAGAGAGTGACAGGATTTTTTGTTTTTTTGGGGAGTTGTGGGGACTGTCCCCGCCGAGGGTTTTTCTTGCGCTCAAAGGGGACTGTCCCTTAGAGATAATAAGAATAGCAGGTGCTTCGCTTTTCCACTACCACTGTCATTCTGAGCCCGCCAATACTGCAATGGCGGCTGAAGAATCCAAGCTCCCAGCAATCTCAATTTTCCCGCTTCACTCTTTGCGGGTCCTGTCGCGGGGCATCCTGCGCGCGCTTCCTCGCCTTCGCTCGTCAAGCTGCGTGCTCGGATTGCCCCGCGTCACCCGCACCAAGGGCGGGAAAATATTCCTGTTAGAAAATGCCGCCTCTTACGTCTATTAGAGCAAAGGAGGCCATATGGCAAACGGGATAACTGTTGAGGTGATTGCTACAAAGATCTTATTGATTAGAGGTAAAAAAGTGATGCTAGATAAGGATTTGGCGAAGCTTTATGGGGCAGGAACCAAAAGATTGAATGAGCAGGTTAGAAGGAATAAGGCGCGATTTCCGGAAGATTTTATGTTTCAGCTTACAGAAGAAGAAACTGATTCTTTGAGGTCGCAAAATGCGACCTCAAATAGAGGCGGCAGAAGATATAAACCTTACGTCTTTACCCAAGAAGGCGTAGCTATGCTTTCCGGGGTATTAAATAGCGTTCGAGCGATCAAGGTCAATATTCAGATTATGCGTGCTTTTATAAAGTTAAAAGAATATATTTTCGCGCATAAGGAGCTATCTTATAAGTTGCGTGAATTGGAAGAAATAATAGGTAAGCATGATACGGATATTAAAAATATTTTTGAAACCATAAGACAGCTTTTATCGCCGCCGGTAAAGAAACGCAGGATGATCGGTTTTCATCCTTGATTCAAAGCTATCAGGACCGTTTCCTTGTAGCACCTTTTGATGCAATAAGTTCTGCAGGAAGTGCCCCCTTATGAGGCGCTGGGTGCAAAAGGTGTGCGTTTTTTATTGATAATTAATATCCAAGGCTTGAACTTTGAAACCGTTTTCAAAAAGGCAATGTTTTATCCTTGATTTCCGGTGTTTTTATGTTATCCTTTGCTTACAATTAGGTTTCTGATTATGGAGGTAATCAGAATACGCATAACTGAAATTGACGAAAATGGTCAGTTTCAGTTTTTTTATTTATAGCGGAATATCAACCAACCGACTAAGGAGGAGGAAAACGATGAGAAAACTAATTTTGGCGGCAGCTGTTTGTTGTGCAGGTGTTATTTGGGTGAGTTGCGCCTATGCCCAGGCCATTGAGGGCAAGTTAAACGTTACAATATCAGAAGACCGGGCAAATCTGGAGATCGTTTACGAGGTAAAAAACCTGACTGGCGCGATGATCGCTCCTAACCCGGCGGATACTTATCATATTACTATACGTAATGTAGATACCGGTGTGGAGGTATTTAATGGTAATCTTGATAGCGCATTCCAGAAAGATGTTTCTCAATATGCCAGTCCATACGCGCATGCAATTTTTGCCGTTAAGAGGATACCGATACCGGCCAGGATGAAGGCAAATCCAGGATTTTACCTGATATTTTTGTCTACCGGATATAACGCCTTGGGGGAAGAAAATGTGTTCTACATCCCGGCAAATCTTTCTAATCCTAATCCGATTATACGGCAAATAAGCAAGACAGTATCTCAGATCAAGAATATATTGAACACTATTTTTGGATCAAAGTAAACAAGGCGCTTTAGGCATTTAGTCGAAGAGCATGAAGTTGCTCAGCAATTATCCCAAGCTCGAAAGGGCTTGGGATTTTGTTTAAGGCGCTGGGCGAAGAGCTGGCCCCCGCTTTTTGTTTTAAAACTATTTGGTTTTTTAACTTTAAGACGATATAATAAATTATGGCCAGAATAAAGCTGGATTTACATGAGATCTTTAGCAGCGGCAGGCAGATCGAGGCAGAACTAAACCGCGTGATCCGGGAAGCAATGGATAAAAAGATAGAGTTGGTGGAAATTATTCCTGGCAAGGGAAGCGGGCAATTGAAGAAAAGCGTGCTGCGTTTTTTAGGGCAGGGGCATATCAAAAGGCTTTATCACCGTATTGAGAAAGACGATAAGAATTTTGGCAGGATATTTGTGCACTTTAGATTTTAATATTGATTTCGTTATGCCGCTTGGTGGCAAAGGAAGGCAAGATGTTTAATATAATCGCGCAAGCAGGGAAGTTGGAGGATTTAGTAGAATATCAAGCTGGCTCAATTGTCAGCAAAGAGATCATCAAGAAAGAAACAGGCACAGTCACACTTTTTGCTTTTGACAAAGGCCAGGGATTGAGCGAGCATATTGTGCCTTTTGACGCGTTAGTATATAATTTTGACGGCAAGGCGGAGATTATTATTGACGGGAAGAAGCATATTTTGATTGCGGGTGAAGTCATTATAATGCCGGCAAATAAACCGCATGCCTTAAAAGCAATAGAGCGTTTTAAAATGCTTTTGGTGATGGTGCGGTCTTAGAAAATAAGAGACGTTTTTGCTTGGGATTCTTGGGCTTGATGGTATAATAAAATCAGCGTATAACAAGAAAAAAGGGGGTGGAATTATGGCATGTGGGCATTGTGAACCAAAAAAGATGGCAAAATATGTCTGTTCTAAGTGCGGTAAGGTGGAGATGAAAGAAGTAAAAGAAGGCGAAGTGGTAAAGAGCTGCTGCGGGCAGGTAATGAATAAAAAAGAATAATTTTTAAATTTTTTGCAGTAATCTGGCCGGACTTGATCGTCCGGCCTTTTTTAATCCTTAGATAATACGATAAGTTTTTGTTTTTATCTTTGTCTTACAATAGCGCCTCCTTTTTGCTTGGTTTCATAATTTTAAAGAGTATAATACTCCAACAGGAGAGAATATGAATATATTTGTGGGAAATTTAGCGTTTGAAGCAACTGAAGCGGACCTAAGGAGGCTGTTTGAGGTGTTCGGAGAAGTGGCCTCGATCAAGCTTCTTATGCACAAAAAAGGCATTAAGAACCGTGGTTTTGGTTTTGTAGAAATGCCTGATGACAGCAGGGCGCTTGCTGCGATGTCAAATCTTTCCGGACAGGAATTCATGGGTAGGCCTTTGAAGTTAAGCCCGGCCCGGCCTAAGCCTGAAAAGATAGTAGAAATTGTGCAGAGAAAAGAAAAGCGCCATGGTTTTAGCCCGGAAGGCAGAAATTTTCACTACGAAGCAGGCAGCCGCAGAGACATCGGCTTTAAATCAGAATTTCCCAAGCCCGGAACATATAAGGGCGGCAGGCGTTCGCGTAATTATATCGCGCGTAATCCCGAGGCCCGGCAGGATGAGAGGGTTTCGCCTGAGCGCAGGACTCAATATAATCCGATGCGCTGGGCCAAGAAATCAAAGCAAACTAAACCTTGGCATAAACCCGGAGTAGAATCTAAGCCTTGGCATAAATCCCGTGGAGAATCCAAGCCCTGGGAAAAAGCTAAGACAGGCGCACGGCCGGAAAGAAAACCTGAAAATGCAGCAGCTAAGCCTTGGCGTAAACCGAGGGGAGAATATAAGCCCTGGGAAAAAGCTAAGACAGGCGCACGGCCGGCAAGAAAATCTCATGGCCCAAAACCCTGGCATAAGGCAGAAAGGCCAAAGCCCAAGACAGGGTTTAGGCAGCGTAAAAGAGTTTGATTTTGTTCTATGCAAAGAGTTAAAATACTGTTAACAGCAGTTGCATTAACTTTATTGTTTATGGGTAATCTATCTGCAGCCCCCGAGAAAATCAAGATTTTTAATGCTTCTACCGGACAGGTTGAAGAAGTAGGCAGGGTTATCAGATCTGAATCCGAATGGAAGAAACTCCTCACTCCTGAACAATTCCAAGTCACCAGATTAAAAGGCACGGAAAAGGCTTTTAGCGGACAATGCCCGTTACCTAAAAAAGGCGAATCAGGGGTATATTCTTGCGTTGGCTGCGGAACAGACCTGTTTTTGGTTGAGACTAAATTTGAATCCCAAACAGGATGGCCGAGTTTCTGGGAACCGGTTTCGGATCTGAA
>CAYUNI010000019.1:0-9241 GCA_964446245.1 uncultured Candidatus Saccharibacteria bacterium | reverse complement strand
TTTTCGTCTGTTTTAAATAATATTACTTTTTTTAAAAAAAGAAATCCCCCCTTCCCTGCGGGAAGGGGGGAGGGGGCTCGACTCAGTTTAGGCAGATATCAGCCACTAGTTGGCGTTGATCCGCCTCACAGTCTAGGTTGGCCGCTTTGAGTAGTCTCTTTATCCGGAGCTCACTGGCGGATTTCTCTTCCTCGAGCCAATCGGTGAGCTCAAGGTGGCAAGCCGAAAGATGACTTGCGACATCGGCCTTCTGTTCGAGGAGGAAGCCGATGAAGCCTCGAGACAGGACAACCAAGAAATGGTTTTGGTAATCCTCAGCGTTTTCTTTGATACGGCTGATGGATTCCTCAGCAAATTCTCGGCCCGCTTCCTCGAGTTTTTTGGCTTCCGTTGGGTGGTCGAGGATGAAGTTCCGTCCCACTTTCTCCAATAGAAGCTCGAGCGCCGAGCTCAAGCTCTCTATCCCTAGGGGGGATAAGAGCTCTCTTTGCTTCAGCTCCTCAAAGAGGAACTGAAGGATGAAAGTCACTTTTAGTATCCTTTCCATGGTCCCTCCTTTCTTTATCTTTACGTCTCGTTGTGCCCCCTAATCTACCTTTAATTATATCATATAAAGTAAAAATAGCAAATTGGAAGTATAAAATGAGACCATTTATATCATGTCGGGAATGAAAACCAGAGTCTATGTTCTAGTTCTGATTAATGTTTATTCGTGCTAATTTTTCATCAAAGTATATGAAAAATTAAATGCAACTATAGTGGTTCATTTTGTGGCTGAGGCAGAGAGCTAAATTCCTTTTTGTTTTGACATGATTCAATCAGACTATTGGTCTGGGTTTGGTGATTGGTTTGTTTTAAGAATCAAAAAGCATTATTGTTATACTAGATTCGGTAAATCAAATGGCAATAACTACATCAAAAGAGTTAATCATGGATTACAAGAGAGGTGTTTGAGTAAAGTGAAAAGGTATGTCGAAGCTCTCAATTGCGTACTGAAAGAATATTTGCCATACTACAATTACAAATAATAAAAATAATTTTTTATGAGTAACTTTTCAAGATCAAGTGAAGAAATGAGAGCTAATTATGAAAGGGCTCAGGTTTTTTATGGAAATGAAGATCCGAGTAAGGATGGAACACACGAAAAAGATAGGGTTGCTCCAACTGCTTTTATGACAGCTAGGAGTTTTGCTGAACAAACAAATATTCCTCATGCAAAAGAATTATACGAAGCTTTTTTGGCTAAGGCAGGTTTTATTAAAGGGGAAAACGAATTAAAAGCAATTGATACCCCACATTTTATGGAATTAAGGTATCTATCGTCTGAAAAAGTTATTAAAGAAGCATTAGAAAAAGGAGAAATAGGGCAAATTATAGAGCTGGCTTCTGGTTTTACACCACATTCAGTTAATTTACTCACTTCGGAACCCAACATAGAAACCTATATTGAAAATGATTTTCTCGTTAATTCTAAGGTTAAACAAGAGGTTATAAATGAATTTATTGGAGGGATACCTGTAAAATTTATTCCCGGCAATATTCTTGAAGGAGATACATGGGAAAGGTTTGAAAAACATCTTGGAGAAAAGCCGGTGGCCATTTTTTGTGAAGGTTTAATGATGTATTTATCTAGAGAACAACAAATAGAGCTTTTTTCTAGAGTAAAAAAACTACTCAAAAAATATGGAGGTTTTTTTATGCATGAAGATATGTTGAAATATCACCCAGAATTAAAAGACGACCCTCGTTTTTCTTGGATTGTTCCGATGCTAAAAAGTGTGAGTAGTAACACAGCATTGACTGAGTCTTATTCTCAAGAAGATCTAACTAGGTTTTACGAGGAGCAAGGTTTTAAGGTGGAACGTGTTCCTGAGGATGTCCCCCTGAGTCTTGAAAGATATCCAGAACAGGCTGAAAATGCAAAAACCTTGCAACAAGCCTTTAAAATGTGGAAATTAAGTCTCGCTGATTAACAATTGAGCCAACGTTTCTGATTTGGAAAACATTGCTTCGTGGTTGGCGTCTATTTCGGTAATTTTAGCACCAACAGGTAGATTAGAAATAATCTCCTCAAAAGTCTCTTTTGGAAGAGATAAATCATTTCTGCACTTAATATAAGTTATGGGTGTTTTAGACTGTTTAAAATCTTCTAGGGTGATAATGTCAGTGTATGGTCCTATTGGTTGAGGTTCAAGTTTACTCAGGAAATTTTCTAATTCAGGTGAATCATCTTCTCCACTAAAAAGGAGTGATTTTATTCTTTCTATATTTGGAGGAATCGAATTATCTTCTCTACTTGATGCTACCTGCTTGTATCTTTCTTGGATTTCTAGTGGAAATTTATCTAAAAAACTATCCCCATTTAATATGACAGAAGTTAAGAAAAAAGCATGGCTTATTTTGTTTGGGATTAACTCAATAATTTTACTTAAAGTTGTTCCACCTAGGCTATGGGAGACAAAGATAACATCTTTAAAATTATTTTTTTTAACATAATCTAATACGTAATTGATGTAGTCTTGTGTCGTGACTTTATTTTTTGGTGTAGCTATCTTGTTTTTTCCTTGTCCTGGCAAATCTAAAGGGTGACATAAAAATTGGTCATTAGGTAGTAATTTAATAAGATTTTCCCAACACCATCCTGCATGATAAGCCCCATGTATAAATACTATGTTTTTCATATGTTAATTATATCACAGGATATATACCCCGTCTTATTTATTGGAGAAGTTGGACAGATTGCTTTGTTTCTAGTGGATAGAAATCGTAGTTAGTCCTTTACATTTCTTAGCTATTTTGGTATCATTCTCAATACGCTTTGGGCGTGTCTTTTTAGTGGTAGTAACCATTAAATAATTTAGTAATTATTAGAAGTTTATTTATTAATGTATTGCGATTTCTAGCTGCCGGCTTTGGACTGATTTAATTATCAATCTGGAGCTAACAGCTAGAAACGCGACCAAGAAAAAATATGGCAGATAAATTTGATCGTTCCAAGCCACACGTAAACGTTGGTACTATTGGCCACGTTGACCACGGCAAGACGACCACTACCGCCGCTATCTTGCATGTCTTAAACCTCGCCAAAGAGCAAGGTTATGGCTCTCGAGTAGAGGGGGTTGATGGTATTGATAATGCTCCTGAAGAAAAAGCTCGAGGAATTACAATCGCTTTGCACCACTCGGAGTACGAGACTCCGAAGCGTCACTATGCGCACATTGATGCCCCTGGTCACGCCGATTATATTAAAAACATGATTACTGGTGCTGCTCAGATGGACGGCGCGGTAATTGTTGTCGCCGCGACTGATGGTATTATGCCTCAGACTCGAGAACATGTTCTTTTGGCTCATCAGGTTGGCGTGCCAAAGATTATTGTTTTCTTGAACAAGGTTGATATGGTTGACGATCCAGAGTTGATTGATTTGGTTGAAGAAGAAGTTCGCGAATTATTGACCAAGAATGATTACGATGGTGCTAATGTACCAGTAATTCGTGGCTCTGGCTTGAAAGCTTTGGACGCTAAGAGTATTGATGATCCAGCCGCTAAACCAATTTTGGATTTGGTTAAGGCGATGGATGAATATATTCCAGATCCAGTTCGCGAGACTGACAAGCCTTTCTTGATGCCGGTCGAAGATATTTTCTCGATCGAAGGTCGTGGGACTGTCGTCACTGGTCGTATTGAGCGCGGTACTGTTAAGGTTGGTGAGGAAATCGAAATCATCGGCTTAAAGGCTCCAGTTAAGACTACCGTCACTGGTATTGAAATGTTTAACAAGTCTTTGGACGAAGGTATGGCGGGAGATAATGCCGGTATTCTTTTGCGCGGTCTTAAGAAGGATGATGTCACTCGTGGTCAGGTTTTGGCCAAACCGGGTTCGGTCACTCCGCATACTGATTTTACTGCCGAAGTCTATATCTTGAAGAAAGAGGAAGGCGGTCGCCATACTCCATTCTTCTCTGGATATAAGCCACAGTTTTATGTTCGAACCACCGATGTCACCGGTGAAGTGACCTTGGCTGAAGATGTCAAAATGGTTATGCCCGGAGACACCGTCACCTTTACCGTCAAATTATCTGCTCCAGTAGCGCTCGAAGAGCGACAGCGTTTTGCAATCCGTGAGGGTGGTAAGACTGTCGGCGCCGGTGTTGTCACTAAGATTATTGCTTAATTAGAAAGCCAGCTATGACTACATCAACGACAGCTAAAACCAAAAAGACGACAAAAAAAGAAGAGGGTAAAGAAATGAGCAAGTTGCGCATTCGAGTTTCGGCTTACGAAAACAAGGTGCTGGATGCCAGTGTCAAACAGATTATTGATACTGCGCTTCGTTACGACGGTATCGTGTGCGGGCCGATCCCTTTGCCAACGGAAATTCGCAAATATACTGTGAATCGTAGCTCTTTCATTGATAAGAATTCGCGAGAACAATTTGAGATGCGAGTGCATAAGCGCTTGGTAGATATCTCTAATCCGTCTCCGAAGATTATCGAAAGCTTGACCAATCTTAATTTGCCGTCTGGGGTGAATATTGATGTCAAAATGATGTAGGCGCTCGGCCGGAAGAAATTTAAGTCACGAACACCCTCCCCAGCGGGAGGGTGTTCTACGTTTCAGGCTCGCCATTCCGCCCTAGTCCTGCGGACAGAAAAACACTTAAGGGCGGAAACCGGCTGTCGAGCCTTCACTATGACTTAAATTTCTTCCGGCCTCGCTTTTGGTTGAAACTTTTCGCCCCAGTCCTGCGTACAAAATACTAAAAGGGCGAAGACCGGCAGCCCACAGCTTCGCTACGTCCTAAAAATCGTTGAGCCTCGCTTTGCGGTTGTGGGTTGCGGGTGGAAACTGGCTGTCGAGCCTTCACTATGACTTAAATTTCTCCCGGCCTTGCTTTTGTTCTGGGTGCCGACTCCGCCGTCCGCCATCCGGCGGAGGCGGATGCCGACTATCTGTTGATAAAAGTCGGTTGTTTTTTGGTCTGTGTATAACCTTGACCATAGTTTTATTTTTTTGAGTTATAATATAATCTGGGAGTAGTCTCTAAGTTTTATTTATATTTAGTAAAATAAATTTTCTATGAAAAAAATAATTGCTTGGGTGGTGGGGGTTGGTATGATGGTCGCTTTGGCTATCTCGATTTCCACTTCCTTTAGTCCAAGCTTTTTTTCAGAGTTAGGCCGGGGAATGCTAGCGGCCGTCATGTCTATTTTTGATGATCAGCTCAAGGGGACCAACAATCTAAATGTCGAAGTAGCCAATAATCCGGGCTTTGCTTATTCTGGCTCGCAATATTTGAAATTTTCTTTGACCGATCAGTGGCATCCTCTTGGACGCTTGGATCTTGGGCAGAAATATACGATGGTTGATCCGAACGATCGTTTGGAATTCTTCCTGCGTTCTGCTTCGGGCACTTACTCTGGACCGATTTTTATGCGTTTAATGTATTCGGGAGCGGGGGATACTTCTTCGGATATTGATATCCGTCCTTATTTAACTGGCGGTCAATTATCTGAGAGTTATCAATCTATTTCTATACCTAAATCGGCAATTGGAGGTAATTTCCAAGGATATTTTAGAACTTTTTATCTTCTAGTTCCAGCCGAAGAGGCAAAGAAGGGAGTGGTATTGTACCTTGATTATTTAAACCTTAAGACTATCGATGCTCCTGTACCAGTAGCTACGACCACAATAACGACGAGCAATAATACTACCCAAACTTCTCCAACAGTAGCGACCGCTTCTTCGACAGTGACCACCTTAAATACTACTGCTATTGCCACCACTCCCACCACTGTCTCTACCGCCACCACAACAGCTAAGAAGATCTCGGCTACTCTCAATATCACTTCGATCGAACGAATAATTTTTGATGAGGTGGCGGATAAATTGACTTATGCCAATATGACATTGGTCACTAATCAGGCATTAGCTTTTAGTGGACAGAAATATTTTCAGGCAACAATGCCCGATCGTTGGCATCCAGTAGTACGTTTAAGTCATCCACCAGTATCTTTTGTCAGCAGTCAGACCAATAATTTGCAGTTTGCTTTACGGACAGCTTCTGGTACTTACTCTGGACCGATTTTCTTGAAGTTGATGTATGTGGGAGAATCAGATGCTTCACAAGACCTAGATATTAGACCATATCTTGCTGGCGGGGTAGTCACCGAAAAGTATCAACGCTTGGTGATTCCACGATCAGCTTTGGGGGGTAATTTCAAGGGTTATTTTGCGAGATTTTATTTGATGATTCCTTCTAATCAGGTAGGCACGGGCAAGACTTTTCTTTTAGATGCGATTAGTCTTGATGATAAGGTGGCAATACCAGAGGTAATAAAAGAGACCGATACGGTTGTGGCCGAACCTGTTTTTCAAGAAGTGACGGCAAGTAATATCTTTTTTGATGATTCAGCTTCGACAACAAGAGGTTCAAATATTTCATTAACGACCGATTTGCAATATGTTGCTCATGGCCAAGCGGCGTTGAAGTTTACCGTTCCCGCCAATAGTAGTACGGGACTTGCTCGTTTAACGGGGGATAAAGTAGTCACTTTTAGTACAACCAATTCAGATACTCTTGCTTTATCGATCAGAACCGATGCGGGTACTTACAATGGTCCGATTGCGATCCGACTTTATCGTTCGAGCGCTGCTGATACTTCTCAAGATCTAGATATTAGACCATATCTTGCTGGCGGGGTAGTCACCGAAAAGTATCAACGAATAAATATTCCTCGCTCGGCTTTTGTCGGCAATTTTCAAGGTTACTTCGGTACTTTATATTTAGTCTTGCCTAAATTAAGCCCGACGGCTCAGTCTTTTTATCTAGATTATATTACCTTAGAGAACCATAATGGTTTTACTATTGAAAGTGTCGATGCTTTGGATAATAAACACTTGATGGTGACAGTAGACAAGCCGATAGATTTTGTTTCAGCCAGAGACCTTGGTAATTATCTAGTTCAATCAGAAGATGGTTTGAATAAATTGGCGGTGGAAAAAATCGGTCTTCGTTCTTGGGTGACAGGCTTTTCTGGACCTAGTAGTAATAGCGCGATTATTAAACATTATATTTATCTGACTTTAGCTACGCCGATTGATAATGTTCGAAGTTATAAACTTTCTCTTAATGTTAAGGATAAGTATGGCAATCTTCCGAAGGCGGGGGATAAGATTTTTAACTTTAATTTTGATCAAAAAATTAGCTCTTCGATTAAGGTTAATCAGGTGGGCTATTTGCCGACAGGAGTTAAAAGGGCTTATGTGGGTAATTATCTTGGCGATGGTGGTGCTATGACCTTAAGCTCGGGGCAGATTGGTTATATTAAGGATGAATCAGGTAAAACTGTTTTTAGCGCCCCTCTTCAAAAAGCAACGGAAAATGACATTGAAGCATATCGACCACTTAGTGGAGAAGAAGTTTGGACATTAGATTTTTCTAGCTTACAGACACCCGGACGATATTATGTTCAAGTGCCAAGCATGGGTCGAAGCTATACATTTGAAATAGGAACTAGTATTTATAAAGATGTTTTCTTTAAGACTGCTCGATCTCTATTTTTCCAACGAAGTGGAATGAACCTCACCTCAGCTCATGCTGGTGTTTGGAGTCGTCTCTCTGAGCCAAAAACTGGCGCTGATGGCAAGCCTCTCGCTGCTTATATTCACAATTCGATTAAAGACAAATCGCCACTTCTTGATGATGGGACACCCGCTGGGACTTATGTGGAGGCGACTGGGGGCTGGTATGATGCTGGTGATTTCAACCGCTATACTCGCACGGCGGCTTTGGCTATTGAAAATCTATTATCTTACTATGAATTAAAGCCGGCAAATTTTACCGATAGCCAGTTAAATTTGCCAGAAAGTGGCAATGGTATCCCGGACATTTTAGATGAAGCAAAGTATGAACTGGATTGGCTAACAAAAATGGTCGGGACGAATGGCTGTGCTTCGAATAAGATTAGCTATGAGACTTGGCCGAATGATATCCCTTCTAGGACAACAGGCAAGCTCTGGATGATTACTCGGACAACTGGTGATACCGCCGCCGCTGCCGCTGCTTTGGCTCAAGCGGCAAGGGTTTATCGAACGATTGATCCTGCCTCGGCTAAGATTTATCAAGACAAGGCCAATTTAGCTTGGCAGTGTTTGGAGAAAAATCCTCAAGCTTATCCGGTGATTCCTGATGCAACGAGCCAAGAGCTGTTTTGCAACCCAAATGGTAATTCTGCTCTAGGTATCCCAAATATCCATTCTGGTTGTTATTACCCATACAAGTATTATCAAGCTTGGGATTTGGATCAGCGAGCTTGGGCTGCTTTAGAAATGTTTTTAATGACTGGCGAAAAAGTGTATGAGGATAAATTTATCGCCTTGGTGCCGACAACAAGGACAAATGGTTTGGCTAATTGGGTCTTGAAGGATTATTATGTCTCTTCGGTCAATCCAATGCGCGCTTTTCTTTATTATTACAAGACGACTGATTCTGCTCGTAAAACTGAGATAATGAATGGTTTTAAGCGTTTGATGACGGCGCGAGAGGGAGCGATGAATAAGTGGCCATATAAGGTGGCGGAGCATACTATTCGCAATGTTGGTTTTGGAACTTTTTCGATGGCGACGAGAGATGCTCAGAATTTCCTTCTTTACTATGAATTAACCAAAGATCCAAAATACTATAACCTTGCCTTGCGAGTTTTGGATGTGGAGTTGGGTGCGAACCCTCTATCAATCTCATTTATTACAGGTGTTGGTGCTAATCCAGTCAAAAACCCAATGGTTAAAGTGATTGCTAAAACAGACCCAAATTGGCCAATACCCGGATACCCAGTCTATGGTCCGGCTGATACTCTTCCATATCAGGATTATTATAATAAGGTTTTAGATAATGCTTATCCGGCATTTTATCCAACAAGCACAACCTTGTCTTACCCAGTAGGGAGAAAATTTGTTGATAATGAAATGATTCCGAAATTTGCTGAATACGTAATCAATGACTTAACTCAAACGGCGGGAGTGTTCGGGTATTTCAGTAAATAGGGATAATAAGTAGTAGGGCAAGTATTAGAGTGGTAGTAAGTAATAAGTAGCGAGGCAACAAAATAAATCAATCACCAGAGCCCCTGTACGGGGGCTCTGGTTTTGTTAGGGGGGGCGGTGAAATGGGTAGTTTGTCCCTTCAAATTTTTTAGTTTAAAATAAGAGTAAGTTTTAATAGCTTATCTTTATTATGAAA
>CAYUNI010000018.1:0-10668 GCA_964446245.1 uncultured Candidatus Saccharibacteria bacterium | reverse complement strand
CGCGTAAAGCTACGAAAGGTCAAAGAAAGCTACGGCGAGGCAAAGGCGGATAAAACGCGGATAACTCGATGCGAATCTGTAAATGGGCAGAAAGCCCCGACCTTGAAATACAGAATTCAAAAAAGGTCGGGGCTTGAAATGCAAAAAGGGCGGGCCTCGCCGGTACTCCAGAGAAGACCGCCCTTTGTGGTGGGAAAAGCGTCAATCTCCAGACGTTCGACGTCTGGAGGGGAATTTGGTGAGATTTTGGTGGTAGGGTATAATTACTGAATGGAAAAAATAATTGTAAACACTGATGGTGGTTCGCGGGGTAATCCAGGCTTGGCCGGTTGTGGGGCGGTGGTGCAAAATAAAAAAGGAGAAATTTTGAAAAAAGCTTCTCGTGCTTTAGGGACAATGACCAACAATGAAGCCGAGTATGAGGCGGTGATTTTAGGTTTGGAAACTTTGAAGAAAACTTTTGGGACAGATAAGTTGAAAAACTTTGAAATTGAATTTCGTCTGGATAGCCAATTGGTAGTCAGCCAGCTATCGGGAATTTATCAAATAAAAGAAGAGCGACTATATCCAATGTTTATGAAAATCTGGAATGCGCAGGTTAAAGATTTTCCTAAATTAAAATTTACTTATATCCCGCGAGAAGAAAATAAAATTGCCGATGGTTTAGCCAATGAAGCGATGGACGGAGCGACTTCTGTTGGGAGGGCAGAAAGCTTGTTTTGATTAAAATATTTTTGTAATAAGTGATCTATGATTTTTGATCATTGGACTCGACTAGGATTGGTGCCAGCGGGAAGTTTTTTGCTTGGTCTTTGGTCGGGGGCTTGGTTAAATTTTGGGCCGAGCTTGTTTTGGTTTTTGGTTATTTTAGCCTCGGCCAGTTTTTTCTGG
Organism: uncultured Candidatus Saccharibacteria bacterium; assembly: GCA_964446245.1. Lineage (GTDB taxonomy): Bacteria > Patescibacteriota > Minisyncoccia > Phycocordibacterales > XYD1-FULL-46-19 > CAYUNI01. Next base: position 9,777 of record CAYUNI010000018.1, on the reverse strand, counting down.
CGAAGAAAAGAAGAGGGTGATTTAGGGCGAAAATTGTGGCTAATTTTTTCTTTGATATTTTTAGGTTTAGCTTTGGGGGTCGGGCGGTTAGAGCTAGCTCGATTGCCTTCCCCAGAATTAGCTTCGAGATATGGCACGAAAATTACTTTATCGGGGGTGGTAATTTCTGATCCACAAGATCGAGGGAAAGAACAGCAGGCTATCGTCCAGTTAGATAATAATGAACGCCTTTTGCTCTCCACTAATCGTTTCCCAGTTTTAAGTTTTGGGCAGAAAATTATTTTTTCTGGTAAATTGGTTGCTCCATCTGAATTTGTCACTGGTGTTGGCCGAGAGTTTGATTATCCAGCGTATTTGGCCCAAGAGAGGATAGTTTACCAGATGTCGTTTGCTTCAACTTCTGTTATTGGTGAGGAAAAAGGTTTTGTTTTTAATAAACTTTTTAGCCATTTACGATCTCGATTTAAAAATAATTTAGAAAAATTTTTACCAGCACCAGAGAGCACAATTGCGGGTGGGGTAAGTCTTGGTCTTACTGACGGATTAGACAAGGATTTAAAACAAAAATATCAGAAGGCTGGCTTGTCGCATATTTTAGTTTTGTCGGGCTACAATCTTACCATCTTGATTGCTTGTCTTTTTCTCGTGTTTGGTTTTTTGCCGTTATGGTGGCGTGGAGGAGTCTCGGTGGCAGGGATATTTTTATTGATTATTCTTTCGGGAGGTGGACCGGCGGTTTGGCGTGCTGGAATTATGGCGTTGCTTGCTTTGGGGGCGATGCTCTTGGGTCGATTGTACCAGCCCACGCGTGCACTCTTTCTTTCAGCCGTCGTGTTGGCGATTTGGCAACCTTTAAGTTTTTTGGTGCATCCGGGATTCTGGCTGTCTTTCTTGGCGACGACGGGGGTAATTTTTGGTCCAAAACTTTTGACCCCCGCAATAGAAAAAATCGGTTTGGGAAATAAAATATCAGAATTGATTAGTACGACAATCTCAGCTCAAATAGCCGTGACCCCACTCATTCTTTATCTTAGTGGTTTGTGGTCGTGGTTGGCCTTACCGCTTAATTTAGTGATTTTGCCGTTGGTCCCCTTTGAGATGTTTTTGTCTTTGGCGTTGGGAATTTTGGGAGGGGTAGTCCCGCCACTTGGCTGGTTGATTACTTTGATTCTGTACCCTCTTCTTTGGGTTCAATTGTGGTTAGTGGAATTTGTCGCTAAATTAGATTTTTTTCAAATGACTTTTGTTTGGTGGGGGAAGATGACCTTGGTTGTGAGTTATTTGTTGATTATTTGGTGGTATTGGTTTTGGCAAAAAAGAAAAGGGGCAATCGTGATAAGCGATTGCCCCAATGGTTCGGGCGGCTTGAAAGTTTAGTCGACGAGACGAACTGTCGCCTGTCGACAACCTAGTGTCTAGATCTCTGGGGGAGCTCTAGACGAGACAGGATGAGGGTTGTGATGCCCTCTTTCTTGTATCCCAATTTTTGGGCGCCGGCTTCGGATAGATCCAAGCCACGCCCTTTGATGAACGGACCGCGGTCCTTGACGATGACCGTCAGGGAGCGACCATTCTTCGGATTGGTGACTTTCAACTTGGTCCCAAACGGCCACTCTTTGTGAGCAGCGGTCGTTGGATCCGAAGGGTTGAAGTTGTCACCATTGGCCATTTCTTTACCTCGAAAATCTTCGCCATACCAGCTGGCGACGATTGTTTGAGGCGCAGGCGTTGTGTTCTTCCCAATAGTACAAGGGGAAAACACGACAACCATGGCCAGTGTGACCGAAGTCATCATTATTTTTCTTCTCCTTATTCGGTTTTGATGAGTCGAAAAGCCGGCGAGGTTCCTCAATCTCGCGTTCACACTGTCCCGACTCGTCATCCGCCCGACTAAAGAGCCAACCTTTACCATTCTAATACTTTTAAGTGGAGGTGTCAAGTTTGATTGCTGGAGAATATGTGTTTTGATATAAAAGGAATTGGTCTAAAAAAGTCTAAAAAAGGAGGGCTGAGTATGTCTGCTCAAGTGTCGTCACCTTTGGTAGTCGAGGCCGCTAGAATTATGGTTATGGCTTGTAATTGCGGTCTTCAGTCGGCGAACTCCACGCTTTCGGCTAGCCCAATTAAGTCGCTAGTGATGATTCGCCAGAATGGGAATAGCCCTTCTTTGTTGGTGGCTACCTTTGAGTCGCCACTTAGCATTTGTACCGGTCTAGAGATTGAGGACCCTTCTATTCAAGTTGCCCTGCGTTTGATTGGTGGACGGCACTTGGTGACGGACAATATCCTCGGCTTGTGGGGGTCGAGAATGGCTTTGTCACCAAAATCTCGTCCTTTTCGATCATCTAACACGGCGATTGTCGGAATGGATGAATTGTTGGTGGTTTTGCGAGATTTTTCGCAGAATCCGATGTTTGATTAAAACCATCAACAAGACCGACAGTGTTTGGGCACTGTCGGTCTTTTCTTTTATTGTTAAAATAGAATTATGAATTTTTCTTTTTGGCGAAAAATCGGACCATGGGTTTTACTGGGTCTTTTATTTTTGATTATTGCATGGACATGGCTTGTGATTTTTTCGCAGACTCCGCGAGCAATTTTGCGAGTAAGTTTTCTTGATGTTGGGCAGGGGGACGCTGTTTTGATTGAGACGCCAGAGCGGAAAAGAATTTTATTCGATACGGGGGTTGGGCAAAGGGCGTTTCGATCTCTTGATGAGAATCTCTCGCTTTTCAATCGTTCTCTAGCCTTAGTGTTGATTTCTCATTTTGATCAGGATCATGGCGGTATTGCCCCTGATCTTGTTCGTCGTTTTTCTTTGGGTTCAATGATGTGGTCTGGCAGTCTGCCTCAATCACAAATAAAAAAGGAAATTGAAAAGATTGGGAATTTATCTAAATTAAGCCTGTCTGCTGGAGATAGTTTGCGTTTAGGAAAAGAAATTTGGTTGGATATTCTTTGGCCACCAGCTGGCTATCAGTGTAAAGATGATAATGATTGTTCGTTGGTGGGACGATTGCGTTTTAGACAAACTTCTTTGTTATTGACGGGAGATTTACCAGCTAAAGATGAACAGAAATTAATTTTTTATGGGCGAGATTTTTTAAAATCTGATGTTTTAAAAGTGGGACATCATGGCTCGGCTGGTTCTAATGGGGCAGATTGGCTTTCGATTGTTCGACCCAAAATTGCCATAATATCAGTAGGCGCGGATAATCGCTATGGCCATCCGGCAGAAAGAGTCTTGGAAGATCTTGCTAAGATTAAGACGACAATTTATCGCACTGATCGTGAAGGGACGATTGTATTAGAAAGTGATGGCCGAGAGTGGCGTAAGCGATAAGATGGAAATCGGTCTTTTGATCCTGATTATATAAATTTTACCAGATTGGAAAAAACAAAATACCGCCAATGATTTTATTGGCGGTATTTTGTTTGGTTGTTCGAGGATTATTTTACCTTTTTGACTTGGAGATTCTTGCCTTTTTTGAGACAATTAGTACAAATCTTGAGGCGACCACCTTCTGGTAATTGCGCCCACTGTAAATTAGGTTGCTTGCGCAACTTAGGAATAGGGTTGTATTTGGTGGCGCGAACGCGGTTGGAGTAACCCCCGACCATTTGGCTGCCTTTATCGCAGAGCGGACAAGTTTTCATATAGAATGGTTTTGTTTTTAACCCCCGTATGTTATCATAGAAATTCCTTTACTGTCAATGATTAATAATTAAATTATGGAAACAACTTTTATTTTTAGTATTGCTATTTTGATTATGTCAGTCGTGGTCCATGAGGTATCACATGGTTTTTTGGCTTATTTTTTGGGTGATCCTACGGCCAAGCTGGCTGGTCGTCTGACCTTAAACCCGGTCAAACACATTGATCCTATTGGTTCAATTTTGGTTCCGGGAATTCTTGCTTTGCTTCCCGGAGGCTTGATTTTGGGTTGGGCTAAACCAGTACCATTTAATCCTTATAATTTAAGAGGCGGGAAGTGGGGGCCAGCAATTGTTGCTTTGGCAGGGCCGTTTTCTAATCTTCTAATTGCTTTAGTTTTTGGTTTAATTTTGCAATTTGGCGCGGGGTCTTGGCTTAACCCAGCAACTGCGAGTCTGGTCTTTTCGATTGTGGTAATTAATGTGATGTTGGCATTATTTAACCTGACTCCGGTCGCTCCTTTTGATGGATCTAAATTGCTCTATGCTATTTTGCCCGATCGAACAGGGAAAGTGGAGCGTTTTATGGAGGCAAATCAGTTGTGGCTTTTTGTTTTGGTTATTTTGGTGGTGGGAAGTTATCTGGAGCCGGCGACGATGTGGTTGGCAAAAATTTTGGCAGGAGCTTAGAAATAATTTCCCCGTTTTATATTTAAAAGCAAACCGCCTCAGGGTAGAGGCGGTGTCAGGTCGGTGTCACCTAGTTAAGGAAAGGCCGCATGTATCGCAGGGCGCATTTTGTTGCCTCCTGGCGGGACGGCCATGATTGGCTGAAGAATACAGCGATTGATGTCGCCGACCTTCATTACTAGTTGACTAACCTTCTCAAAGCGGGCTTCGGCTGTCTCCTCATCGAGAAGTTCGCCCTCAGGGAATATGTAGACCGAGGATCTCCCCGTCCTTTTTTCCAGAAGAGAACGGATTGTTTGGGGAAGATTTTCTCCTCCCTGGATTTCGATCTCTTTGCATAATCGAGACCCACTTCCTTTTTGTCCGGAGAGACTCACGATTTTTATGTTCATCGCCTTTACCTCCTTCCGCCTTAGGCGGAGCTTGTTTGGGAAAATTTTCCCTAATTCCACAATTTATTCTACTATTTTTATAGACAAAGTCAAATCTCCTTGCTTTTTCTTGGTAAATGTATTACAGTAAGGCCGTTCTCTTTAGTTCTGTTTAAGGTCGCTTAGTGCGGAAGCTGGATGAGCTGATCCAGAGTTGTCTTCCAAGCTTAAAGAGGGCGGTTTTCTTTTGTTTTAAATAATTTTAGTCTTAATTTAAGAATTTTGGTCAATGCCTACAATTAATCAATTAGTCAAAAAGAATCGTAAAAAAGTCGTCAAGAAGTCTAAATCGGTGGCTTTGGCGCGCGGTTTCAATACCTTAAAAAACAAACCGGTAGCTTATCCGGCGCCTTTTAAGCGTGGTGTTTGTTTGCAAGTTAAAACTACTACTCCTAAAAAACCAAACTCAGCGTTGCGAAAAATTGCTCGTGTCCGCTTAACTAATGGTATGGAAGTGACAGCCTATATTCCAGGTATGGGCCACAACCTACAGGAACACTCGGTGGTAATGATTCGTGGGGGTCGTGTTAAAGACTTACCCGGTGTTCGCTACCATATTGTCCGTGGTGTTTTGGACGCGACAGGAGTCGAGAAGCGTCGTCAGGGCCGTTCGCTTTATGGTGCTAAGCGCCCAAAGGCCGCTAAATAAACTTAACGAAATTTACCTATGCGCAGAAAACTAAAAAATAAAAGAAGTCTTCGACCAGATGTTGTCTATAGTTCGACTCAGGTTGAAAAATTGATCAATTATATTATGGAGCGAGGAAAGAAAAACGCCGCTCGAAAAGTGGTCTATGACTGTTTTGCTGTTTTGGCTGAAAAAACTAAACAGGATCCGTTAGAGGTTTATGAGACAGCTTTAAAGAATGTTGGACCATTGATGGAGATTCGCTCTAAACGAGTAGGTGGAGCAAACTATCAGGTTCCTCACGAGGTGCGACCAGAGCGTCGTTTGGCTTTATCTTTGCGTTGGATTATTGAGGCGGCAAAGAGCAAGAAGGGAAAGCCGATGGCTGAAAAATTGTCCGCAGAATTAATGGCGGCGGCTAATAATGAAGGAGAGGCCGTCCGTAAGCGAGAGAATGTCCATAAAATGGCTGAGGCTAATCGAGCTTTTGCTCATTTTGCTTGGTCTGGAAATCGAAAATAGTTAAAAATTCAAAACGCAAGAATAAAATTGTCGTAAGAAGATTAAAATTTATTTTTAAATCTGAAGCGCAATTTTAAAATTTGAATTTTGCTCTAAAATATTAAATTTATTAACTAATAAACTTATTAATCTAAATTTATGTCTCGGGATTATCCTTTAGAAAAAGTTCGCAATATTGGTATTATTGCTCACATCGATGCCGGTAAGACAACCACAAGCGAACGAGTGCTTTTTTACACCGGTGTATCTCACAAAATTGGTGAAGTGCATGAGGGTGAGGCGACTATGGACTGGATGGAGCAAGAGCGCGAGCGGGGGATCACCATTACCTCGGCGGCGACAACTGCTTTTTGGACGCCGACTTATGCTGGAAATGATCCCGCCTTTAAGTATCGTGTAAATATTATCGACACTCCGGGGCACGTTGATTTTACTGCTGAGGTGGAACGTAGTTTGAAGGTACTTGATGGTGGGGTAGTCGTTTTTGATGGTGTGGCGGGAGTAGAACCTCAATCAGAAACTGTCTGGCGCCAAGCAGACAAATATCATGTACCACGAATCTGTTTTGTGAATAAACTTGATCGAATGGGCGCTTCTTTTGAGCGTTCGTTCCAGACTATTCTCGATCGTCTCACTAAGAACGCTGTCCGAATGCAGATCCCAATTGGCGAGGATGATGAACATGAGGGAGTAATTGATCTTTTGAAAATGAAGGGATATTTTTTCTCTGGTGATAAGGGAAAAATTATTGATGAAGTGGAGATTCCGGAGAAATTCCGCGCTGACGCTGAAAAATATCGAGCGGAAACAGTCGAGAAAATTGTCGAGCAAGACGAAGCCCTGATGAATGCTTATCTCGAAGGGAAAGAAATTTCTCTTGATGATTTGAAGCGAACTTTACGCAAGGCAACGATTGCTAATAAGTTGGTCCCAGTCTTTTGTGGCTCAGCTTTGAAAAATAAAGGTGTCCAGTTGGTTCTCGACGGTGTCGTCGACTATTTGCCAGCGCCGACCGATATCCCACCAATTATGGGGACAGATCCAGCAACAGGAGAAGAAATCGCCCGTATTGCGAGTGATGACGCGCCTTTTTCTGCTCTTGCTTTTAAATTGCAAGCGGATCCGTTTATTGGCCAGCTGACATTTTTTCGAGTTTATTCGGGGACAATTCAAGCCGGTTCTTATGTTTATAACTCAACCAAAAATACCAAAGAACGCGTTGGGCGTATTGTCCGAATGCATGCTAACCATCGCGAAGAAGTGAAAGAAGTGTTTGCGGGAGAAATCGCCGCGATCGTCGGTCTTAAGGATACTAAGACTTCAGACACCTTGTGCGATGAAAATAATCCGATTATTTTACACAAGATTGAATTTCCAGAACCGGTCGTAGAATTGCGGATTGAACCGAAGACTAAAGCTGATCAAGAAAAGATGGGTATTGCTTTACGCAAACTTTCTGATGAGGACCCCACTTTTCGTGTTAAGTCTGATACTGAAACAATGGAGACTATTATCGCCGGTATGGGTGAACTCCATTTGGAAATCTTGGTTGATCGAATGAAACGTGAGTTTGGCGTTGAGGCTAATGTTGGTAAGCCACAGGTGGCTTATAAAGAGACAATCACCGGTGAGGCCGAAATGGAAAACAAATATATCAAACAATCCGGTGGTAAAGGTCAATATGGTCATGTCAAAATTCGTATTAAGCCGATGGAGAAGAATATTGATCCAGAAGCGAAGGTGGCAAAAAATATTACCCGAGAAGAAAATTTTGAGTTCATCAATAATATTAAAGGTGGTGTTATCCCACAGGAATATATTCCAGCAGTAGAAAAGGGTGTCCGCGAGGGTTTGGAACGAGGTGTTTTGGCTGGTTTCGAATTAGTGGATATTTCAGTCGAACTTTTTGATGGTTCTTATCACGAAGTGGACTCTTCAGAAATGGCTTTCAAACTGGCAGCTTCGATGGCCTTGCAGGACGCCGCTAAGCGGGCTAAGCCGGTTTTGCTTGAGCCAATAATGAAAGTCGAAGTGGTGGTACCGGATAAGTTTATGGGTGATGTCACTGGACACCTAAATTCAAAGCGCGGTCAGATCGAATCGATGGAGGACCGCGGTAATTTGAAAGTAATTCGCGCCAAAGTGCCTCTTTCAGAAATGTTTGGTTATGTGACAACTTTGCGTTCGATGACTGAGGGCCGTGGTACTTATGCTATGGAATTTGCTGAATATGCAATTATCCCAAACAATGTTGCTCAGGGGATTGTCGATGCGAGAAAATAAGTAGTAAAAGTAGTAGAGTAGTAAGTAGTAAGTTAAGAAAAGAAGAATTAAAAAAGTGTCCAACACCCGATGTTGGACACTTTTATTCTCGCCGAAGTATTCGCGGAAGTTCTTAATCGGCAGAGACTCTACTTGAACTAGTCGAGCACTGGATGGTTAAACTGTTTTTTATGTTACAATTACTATTATTATAATTTATTTAAAAAACTATGGAAACGGAATCTTTGCAAACTCCTGAAGAGCGACAAAAAAGCGAGGAAAAAATTAGAAGTTTTAGGCGGTGGAGAATTGAAGAAGCCATTGCTGATCCAACCAGAGAGAGTAGATTAGACTCTTTCATGGAGGACACAAAAAAGTCTTTTCAAGAGAAAGGGTTTTTATTTATACGAGAATTTTTTTTTAGAAATGAAGGAGATGTTATTTCTGATTATGAAACATACAGTGGTCTACCCATTTTTTTTGATGGTCAGGGATCTAAAAATGAATCAATAAGAATAAGTGGTGTTTTTGGTCAAAAAGAAGGGCTACTAGGTACTATTTCTAGTAATTTAGGAGCAAAAGGGATTGAAACCATTTCGGAATCAGATATGGGACGTGTGGTTTTGGTAACTATGGAGGAAACAATAAAGACAACAGATCGTATTGCAGAAGAGATAGAATCTAAGTACGGTTCTTCTAATGTAGAGATTGAGATGAGAAGTGCCGTATCTGGGGTAGTTGGTTTTAGGGTTTCTGTGGATGGTAAGAGGTCTTTAAGGGCATATAACGGCGATGTAGAACTTTTAATTGTGGATGATATTTCTGGAAAAAATGGCGAGATGTACGGAAAACCATTTCGCATGAAAGAGAGAGGTCTATCCAATTATACGGACAGAAAAAATGGCGAGGCATACGTTGAACTTTTAAACGAAGATGGTTTTGGAGTTGATCTGAGACTTGATTTCAAAACGGGAAAAGTTTTTAGAACTGGCGCTTCTGTCCCTGCGGACGCTCCGTTCATTTAATTTTGGCATCTGGAGGCGAGGTCTCCGCTCAATTATCCCAAACAATGTTGCTCAGGGGATTGTCGATGCGAGAAAATAGTAGAGTAGTAGAAGTGATAAGTGAAAAATCAAGCCCAGCTCTTTAATAAGAGTTGGGCTTGTTAGCGGAGGGGCCATTAGAAGAAAGCTAGGCGTTTAGTTGGCGTTTGGGTGTCGCTGGTTGGACGATAGAGAACAGTATTTCGCTGAAGGACCAGGGTTTTTGGTTCTCTGCCGTTTAGTTTCTGCCACCAGTTTTTAGGTGTTTCAAAACTTACACCCATGTCACTGGTAAGGATTTCCTTTAACTCTTCTTCGCTCAGGGTGGCCAAAGATATGGTCACCCACTTGGTTTTTGGATCCGAATACCCGGTGTGCAGGGTTCGGATTTTTTCTAGCGCTTTGGAGATATCGTTATCCATTTCTGACACGATACCGCCGATGGTTAGGTGGTGGGATGTCTCCATGGGAGTCTCTCCTTTTTGTTTCCGCTTTTCGTCTGTTTTAAATAATATTACTTTTTTTAAAAAAAGAAATCCCCCCTTCC
>CAYUNI010000017.1:0-10924 GCA_964446245.1 uncultured Candidatus Saccharibacteria bacterium | reverse complement strand
GATCATCTATTTTTACCCCTAGTCTGGCAGAATATTCTGGATCTAAAGCATGCTCGGCATCGATAAAGGCACAGATCCCGCCTTCTTTTTGTGACTCGGCGATTATGTGCAGGGCAAGGGTCGTCTTACCTGATGATTCGGGGCCAAAAATTTCAATAATTCTTCCACGGGGGACACCGGCCACACCTAGAGCCATATCAAGACCGAGTGATCCAGTTGAGACGGCATCGACACCAACCTTTGGCTTGTCACCTAATTTCATGATCGCCTCATCGCCAAATTTACTTTGGATTGCTCGGATTGCCTCAGAGACACCGACATTTTCTCCTTTCTTTTCTTTTGCTGCTTTTTTCTTTAGCGCCATAATGATATTTCTCTAATTTTTAAGTTATGATTTGTAATTACTAATTTGTAGTTGATTTATTTACTAATTCTATTTTTTTAATAATTTTTCGCCCATAATTATCTTCCGCTCGAACTTCCCAGACATTGTAGCCACTAGCTAAGAGGAGGGATTCTCGAAAATTACCAGCATCGTCGGTAAAAATCTTTCGATCATTGAGATAGAGCTTGGTGATTCGTTTAGCTTGGCCAGTGATCGAGACGAAAGATTGTTTGGCGATCTCGCCAACTTGAGGTGAGATAATCTCAATATCTGGCCCGCTAAAAATATCTTTGACTTTAAAGCCAGAATAGACGATTGTCACAATCAAGATACTGGTGATTATTCCCAGACCTAGATATTTTTGTTTGTCGTGACAATTATAGGTCATATTTAAATTGGTACTTTATTCTAGCGTTTCTGACGGCTTTTGATCAAATACTTGTCGTGGTTTGGCGCCATCGCCCGCGCCGATTACTCCTCGCTCTTCGAGCATGTCTAAGAGACGAGCTGCTCGGGCGTAGCCTACTTTGAGTTTGCGCTGGAGGTAAGAGGCAGAAGCTTTGCCGGCTTCGAGGACCGCCATCCTAGCTTCTTCATAGAGGTCGTCGTCACTGTCGCTATTATCTAGAGCGGTTGCGAAAGAGGCTTTATTAGAGCTAGTAATTGCTTCATTCATATCGAGATTGATTTCGGTCGGCACTTCATCGCGATAATTTTCAGCTAAATAGCTTACTACTTTTTTGACCTCAGCTTCTGAAATGAAGGCGGATTGCACACGAACTGGTTTAGACATTTCGCCAGACATAAAGAGCATATCACCTGCGCCAAGTAATTTCTCGGCTCCAGCCATATCGATAATTGTTCGGGAATCTATTTGTGAGGCGACTTGTAGGGCGATTCGTGAAGGAATATTAGCTTTGATTAGACCAGTAATTACTTCGACACTTGGTCGCTGGGTGGAAAGTAAAAGGTGAATACCGACGGCTCGGGACATTTGGGCTAAGCGAACAATCGCCGCTTCTAATTCGCGAGGATAGCTGGTCATAATATCGGCCAATTCGTCAATAATAATAACAATATAAGGCATTCGCTCTATTTCTGGCGTTTCATCATCATTATTGACTGGTTTTTTATCAGCATCAGCTAATGCTGGCGCCAAGATATTTTTGTGATAAGACTGGATATCGCGCACAGAATTAGCCTCCAAAATATCGTAGCGGCGGTCCATTTCTTTGGCGGCCCAACGCAAAGAGACAATTGCTTTTTTAGCGTCGGTAATCACTGGAGTGAGGAGGTGAGGAATTTTGTTGTAAAGAGTGAGTTCGACGCGTTTTGGGTCGACCATGATAAAGCGCATATTTTCTGGCGGATTGCGATAGAGAAGTGAAGTGATGATTGTGTGAATTGTCACTGACTTACCTGAACCTGTTGCCCCTGCGATTAACATATGGGGCGCCTTGGCTAGGTTGGCGTATTGAGGTAGCCCAGAGATCCCTTTTCCTAGCGCAACATAGAGTGGGTGAGGTGAATTTTGAAATTCTGGAGTGCCAAGCATTGATGCTAGGCCGACGGTCGCTTTAGTCTTGTTGGGAATTTCAATACCGACTAAAGATTTACCGGGGATCGGTGCTTCGATGCGGAGAGGGTGGGCGGCAAGGGCAAGCGAGAGGTCGTTTTGAAGATTCACGATTCGAGAGAGCTTCATTCCTTCCGCGGGCTTTAAGGCATAGCGGGTCACCGAAGGGCCGATTGAAACTTCATCCATTTCGACATTGATGCCGAAATTGAGAAGAGTTCTCTTTATGATATTCATATTGGCTTTGATATCGCCAGCGCCGACTTTACCACTATCGCGTTCGAGAAGTTCTAGAGGGGGAGGGGAAAACTTTCCACCACTTCCTTTTCGACCGAACGACATTAGGCTAGCAAAGAGTCCGTCATCGTTTTTGTTGTTGGACCTGTCGTCGAGTTTGCGTCTCGTCGATTCTTCTTTTTGGGCGTTTTCTTTTTCTGCTTGATCTTCAGCTTGGGCTACCGCCGTGAGCATTTTGTCAGCAGCTTTATCTTCATTTGGTGAGAGCTCATCGAGAGGTAATGGGGGAGTATCTTTCGACCAAAGTTTTTTTACTGTTTCCCAACTTAAATCTGCGTCAAAGACAATCAAGAGAGAGATGAGAGAAAGTGCGCTTAGGAATACCACACTAATATAAACATCAAACCAAGCAACGATGGGGCCGGCGATTACCTGACCGACAAGACCGCCAGCTTCGTCTCCAAAGAGGATTGAGGCGAGGCCGAGACCAGAGATAAAGAGAAGTAGTCCACCTAAGAGGCGGGTGAGCATGAAGTTTGGGCGCATTGATCGAAAGAATGATACTGCCCAGAAAAGAAAAATAATAGGAAGCAGGAAGTAGCCACCGCCAAAGAGACCGTCGAAGGCTTGATAAGTATTTCGGCCAGCGATACCCGCTTGGTCAAAACGCGATAAGAGAAAGAAGACGGCGAGCGCCAAGCAGAGGATTGAGAGAGCGGCGTATTTAGTCTGCTCTTTTAAGTTGAGTTTTGGTCCCGGCCAATTGGAATTTTCTTGATCAGATATTTTGGCTGATTTTTTGTTGTCAAAATCTTTAATTTCTTTTGAATTATTTTTTCGTTTTTTGCGTCCCATTTTTGTATTACGACCGAGCTTAACTTTGCGTTAGAATACTATAATTTGAGGAGATTTTCTGTTGGCGGTTTGCTTCGGTTTCTAAATTAAAATTTTAATTTTATCTTTCTAATTATATCGCTTTTATTCTTTTATTACTAATTATTTTATCCCCGAATTTACAGAAGTCTGACCTTAAGGGATTCCAAGGCCCGCCCGCAACGACTCGTCAAGCTTGTCTTGCGTGTCGGGCGGGTCGGACTTCTTCGCCATTTTTGTATTTTAAGGTCTGGCTTTTTTGAATTTTGCACCCAAGGTCGGGGCTTTCGATTTCTGTATTCAAAAGGTCGGACCTCGCTGGTACTCCAGAGAAGTCCGACCTTTCTGCATTTCAAGCCCCGACCTTTAGTGGATCCCAAGATTGATCCTCTTTGTTCCCGCTCTCATATTCACTCAGCATCGTAAATCTGCGTCTCATCCGCGAGAATCAGCATCTAGTCCTTGACCTTTATTTTCTAGCGGTGTATAATAAAGGACATAATAAAAGACTCAAATAAGGGACAAAATATGGAAAAAGACAGAGATAATATTGTAAAAGACGGTTCCTCTGGAGTGTCTCTAACCCCAGACTTTTTGCAGTTTGTTTCTTTGAAAAGAAAGAAGCTGGCTAAGGCTATTTATCTCATCACTTCATTTGTATCGGACAGTGAGCCTATCAAATGGCGTCTTCGTACGGAAGCGCTAGAGCTTTTATCAGACAAGTTCAACCTAATCTTTAATGGCCGGCGAGTCGCCACTGGTCGGCATTTACCGGCAGGACACGATCGTCGTTTGTCTGAAGATTTGTCCTATTATCGCTACCCCTTGCTTTCTGATTTGTCGTCTAAGCTGGAGCAGATAATTTCCCTTTTGGATTTAGCTTTGGCAGGGGGGTTTGTTTCGGAGATGAATTTTGGTTTACTTAAACAAGAAACAGAAAAAATTCTTTCTCAAATTAGAACTCGGGAAGGGGATAGATTTTTGGAAAATTATTTGCTTTTACCAGAGGCTACATCAACCCATGCTTCTCAAGGACATTTGTCTCATAAAATAGAATCGGGTGATAAGGGACATTATCACACCTCTTTTGTCCCTCATCAATCAGCTACTTCTAAAGGTCTCTCCGAAGTTTCTAAAGGGCATATTGCTAGGTCCCATATTGCTGTATCCCCTCGTCAAAAAGATGGTCGTCGAGAATCTATCGTAAACTTTATTAAGGGTAAGAGCTGGACACCTATTACTGATATTGCTCAGGCAGTACCGGGGTGTTCTGTGAAGACTGTCCAGCGTGAGTTATCAGACCTTGTTGACCGTGGTGTCCTAAAGAAAAAGGGGGATCGTCGCTGGGCGCGCTATATCCTCGCCACCGAGCTCTAAGACAGATTTATTTTAAGGGTTGTCCTTTACCCTTGTTTTAAGATCGGGGTTTTCGGCATTTCTGTACTCAAAAGGTCGGACTTCTCTGGAGTACCAGCGAGGTCCGACCTTTCTGCTCTCTCATTAGTATCGAGTCTTTATTTTGCATTTTAAGGTCTGACCTTAAGGGAGCCCAAGGCCGGACCTTTTTGTCTTTCATTCGTACCATACCATTGCTTTTTCCCTCCCTTTTTGCTATACTTAGACTTAGTTATATGACCGTATTTTGGAGGTCTAAACCTCTACTTATCCACATCATTCAGCCATTGCCTGGTTGCTCTTGGGTGGAAGCGGGAATATAATTTAAGAGTCCCTGTCCTTTGACATATTTAATATACCGTTTGAATAAAAGTCCGCATTCCTTTTCAATCTTTGTTATTAAGCTTTTCGTTGCTGGTGAATTTGTTTGTTGGCTTAGCGTAACAGTCAGCCGATAGATTCTAAAGTGTCGGAGAGATTAATAAAAATTAGTAAGTTAGTTTTATTAGTTGGTTTATTAGAAAATTATAAAAATTTATGTCTAAGAAGTTCGCTTCTTTGGTCGTAGGTTTGTCGATGGTTTTTGCTTTGGTTGCTGTGGTTACCCCAGCTTCCGCTGCTACTGTTGATGAGCTTATGGCTCAAATTGCTCAGCTTCAGGCTCAGTTGACTGCCTTGAAAGGTACCACTGCTCCTGCTGCTTCTGCTACTTTCACTCGCGACCTCTCCATGGGTGTCCGCGGTGATGATGTTAAGGCTTTACAAGAAATCTTGATCGACGGTGGTTATTTGAACATTGCCACCCCGACCACCTACTTCGGTGCTTTGACAAAGGCCGCCGTTGTTAAGTGGCAAAAGGAACAAGGTTTGCCAGCGACTGGTTACTTCGGTGCCATGTCTCGAGCTGCCTTGGCTAGCGCTGGTTCTACTGGTACTACTACTGGTACTACCGGTACTACTCCAACCACTGGTACTGTCAACGATGGTACTGATGGATCCGCTACTATCACCGTGTCTTCCTATGTCACGACTAGTCAGACTTTGAAGAAGGGTGACGTCAAGGATATTCTTGCCACTCGTGTTCAAGCTACTGCTGGTGCGATTACTGTTAATCGATATGATGTCCACTTCTCCGTTAAGCCTTGGTTGTTGTTCAATAAGTTAACTCTTAAGGATAACACTGGTAAGGTTATTGCTGAGAAGACCATCACCAGCTCTGCTGATGCTACTGAAGTTACGGTTGGTTCTGACTACATGGTCCGCTTTGATGGTGTAAATTACACCGTTGCCGCTGGAACCGAGTCCCACTTAATCATCGGTGCTTCTGTTTTGTCTGCTAGTGATAAAATCACCGGCCAGACAGTGACCGTTACAGTTCCTACAGGTTCTGTTCGAACTGTAAATGGTAAGGGTTACACTGATACTCCTGCCGTGACTGGTGCTACTGCTACCTTGACCATGTCCTCGACTGGTTCTGTTGGTGACTTGAACGCTCGTATCAGCCCTTCTACACCTGCTAAGCGCAATGTAGTTATTTCTACTACTGCGACCACCCCAGATGTTACTTTGGGTGTGTTTAGCATCAAATTGATGAACCAGGCTGGTAAGATCAATAGTTTGAGTGTGAATATCTTGAATGACAAGAATTACAGTGCTACAACTTTGGTCCAAAATGTAAGATTGTACTATGGAGATAAGGTTTATGGGGCTTCTTCTTTGTCTGCCGGAGGTGTTGCTGCTTTCTCTAATATGGATTTGCGAGTTGATAGCACTGATACTTGGAAAGATATCACCGTTAAGGCTGATGTCTTAGCTTCCAGTACTGCTTTTGCCGCTTCTTCCACTTTGGATGTAAGTACAGTGGTTGGTTCTGACCTGAACGACAACACCATTACTTTGAGCAATGCTTCTGACGCTATTAGCAATGACACCCAGTTTGTTATTGCTGGTGTTTCCGTTACTAGTGCCGGTGTCTCATCTGACCCATGTTCTGGTACTAACGGTTGCGCCACTCAAGGTGTTAAGTTTACCTTCACCTTAAATAACGTTGGTAATTCTGATGTTTTTGTTAGCGCTACACCAGCTACTTTTGTTGCTACTAGCACCACTGGTTCTGCTGGTTCCCCAGCATCTGCTTCTTCAACAATTACTTATGTAAATGCTGGTGACTCTTTAGCTGCTGATACTGCTACCGCGTATGTTATTCCGGCTGGCTCTTCCCGAGCCTTCACCCTATCAGGGTCGGTTAATAATACTAACGGTACTGCTGGTCTTCGTGTATTCAAGATTTCTCAAATCAATTACGGTACTTCTGCCGGTACTCCAACTGGCAGCTTTTTTAATGATACGGCGACCACCGAGATCTACACTGGAACATTGGCTGCTAGCTAAACCTACTTTCTTAGCTGATTCTTTCAGCTAAAAGGTTACAAAAAACCACCCGAAAGGGTGGTTTTTTGTTTACCAAATTTTTATATGGGCCGTTTTCATGTTTGTACAGCACGCAGTCTAGCTTTCATATTTCCACACACACCCTTTCCCATACTCCCCATAGAACCCCATAGCCCCATAGGACTGCCCTATGTTGTGGATAACTTCACATAGGGCAGTCCTATGGGGAATTTCTAAAAACTGTGGATAACTCCGATAAAGCCCTAAAATTATAGGGAATAATTTAAAAGTGAATATCTGTGGTCTAATATGTGGTATAATATTTCTACATAGGGCAGTCCTATGTAGAATATGAATAGGAAGATTTCTTTTGCTATTGATGAGTTTTATCACCTCTATAGTCGAGGTGTTGATAAGCGTGTCACTTTTGAAAATTCTGATGATTACCAACGCTTTATCAAGCTTTTGTTTGTTTGTAATCATAGCCATCCAGTAGTTTTTAGGGATCTAATAGATACCGTGCCCAATGGCAATATTTTTGAATTTCCTGCTGATCAATCTTTGGTAGACATCGGCGCTTATTGTCTTATGCCGAATCACTTTCATTTATTGGTTAAAGAAAAAAGAGAAGGAGGAATATCGGCTTTTATGCTTAAACTTCTTACCGCCTACTCCTCTTATTTTAATAAAAAACATAAACGAAAGGGGCAACTTTTTGACGGCCGTTTTAAAGCGGCTCACTTAGATGAAGACAACTACCTTAGATATGTTTATGCTTACATCCACCTTAATCCAGTTAAGTTAATTTTTCCTAGTTGGCGAGATGAAGGAGAGTTTGATCTAAGTATAGCTAGAGATTTTGTTGAAAAATATAAATATTCTAGCTATCAGGACTTTGTTGGGCGCAATCGCAAGGAATCAAAAATTCTTAACCATGTTGTTTTCCCCGAATATTTTGAAACAACAAAAGAATTTAAGGATTTTATTGATGATTGGTTAAATTTTAGAGACGATTTTAGTCTGGAAGAAGAATCTTTGAGAGAGGAGAAGGCTGAAGAAAAAAGTGAAAAATAGGGAAAGCGTTTTCCCATAGGACTGCCCTATGTTGTGGATAACTTCACATAGGGCAGTCCTATGGGGAGTTATCCACAGGGAATGATGGGGGAATTTGTGAGGAGCCCCAATAAGCTTTATAATTAAAGGATAATTTGCTGTTTGGGACTAATTTGGCTTGGTGTAATTTTTAATACTAAAAAAATAAAATGAAATTTGATGGCTCTAAGTCTGACATCCTTTGGGTTCTTGCGATCCTAGGTATTTTGTTTACCGCCTGGTGGCTTACGGGTGGTCCACAGCGTTCGGCTAGAGAGGGAGCTTTTATTAAGCCTATAATGCCCGGCAAACCGGTAGAGACTTATGGTGATTTGGCTAATCCGGAAAAAGAGGTAAAGATAGATATTTCGAAAGCAGAAGTAAAAGTTCAACCCAAGGCTGGCGCCTCTTCAGCGTCAAGCCAGACCTCTCGTTCTAGTACTGGACTGTCTGACCAAAAAATTGCCCCCGGAGAGAGTCGCTATAAAGATTTAGTAAAAATAAACCGAGGAAGCGCCTCCAGTGCCTATCAGCCAGCCCAAGAATATATTTCTTTAAGCGTTAGTCGTAACCTGAAAGATTCGATCAACTTGACCGGCTGGACTTTGAAAAATGGCGCGGGGGATAGGATTACCTATGTTTCTGGTAATAGGGTCAACATACCATCGACAGTTGTTGCGATACCTTCTGCCTTACAAATTTGGCGACCGGGAGAAAGAGGCACCCTCAGTCCGATTGTCGTCAAAGGTGGCGAGACTATCTATATTGTCACTGGTAATGGACCACAAATTTCTCCCTACAATGTGACCAAAAGTTTTCGCGTTAATAAATGTAGCGGATATTTAGAACAAATACCAAACGCTAATTTTTCTCCTAGCCTGAGCAGCTCTTGTCCAAACTATAATACTGAGACAGCCCTCGCCAATATCGCTGAGGATTGCTATAAATTTGTCAGAAGTTTTGGCTCTTGTGTCACGCCAGATTTTAAAGAGGATTTATGTCGAACGGATCGTTATATGAATAATACAATTTGTAAAATACCGAGTTATTGTAAAGATTTGATTAAACAATATTTTGGCTATGAATCTTGTTTGGCTAATCACGCGACCGATGAAGATTTTTTCAAAACGGAATGGCGGATTTTCTTGGGGCGATCTTGGGAGCTTTGGGCGAAGGAGCGAGAATCTATCTCTCTTTACGATAACCAAGGACTTTTGGTAAATAAATTAACCTATTAATTTAAAAGTATTTCTATGTCTAAAATTTTTTATCGCCCAAAAAATAATTGGCAATGGGCGGTGGTTTTAGTTTTGAGCGGAGGCGTTATTTTGTGGTTAATGGGATTAGCCGGGGATTATTGGCAGGTGAAAAATTTTACCGAGCGACAAGATTTTCGTAGCGCGCGGGATTATCTGAATTATGAACGAATAATGAAAAAGGCCTACCAATCTGATGCAGTGGGAGGAAAAACCCCAGAAGAAACTTTGCAACTTTTTATTACCGCTTTAGAAAAAGGTGATTATGATTTAGCTAGCAAATATTTTGTTCCTGACAAACAAGGGGAGATGAGAGAGGCTTTGGGGAATTGGGATAAGGCCGGAAAAATGAGGGAAATAATAGATTATTTTAATTCAAATGAGAAAAAATTATCTTCAATTACCAGCAACGAAGCAACAATTACGATTGCGATAAGAGGAGAAGCTTCTATGGTGGTAGATTTGCTTTTAAATTCTTTTACTAAAGTATGGAAAATCGCTTCCTTGTAGTTGGGTATTTATTTTTTATTAGTTTCCTTCCATTTTTTGCTTGTGCGTTTGATGCCCCTGTCACTCACAAGGCAGTGACAAGAGAGGGGATTGAATTATTTAACCAAACACATAAAGAGCTGGCAATCGATAATGAGACGAAGATTTTGATTGAAGAGGGGAGTATCGATGAAGATAATGGCGCTCGGCCCCTCCACCACTTTTTTGATCCGGTTTATGGTCGGGGTATATTTGGTTTATCTCCGTCGAAGCTTTGGGCTCACGATCAAGCCGGACAGAACGGCTTACCAGTGAATGGTTTAGTCTCGGGAGTTTTTTCTGGGGCGAATGATTATACTTGGGAGCGGGCGATTTATGATTATCTATATGGCGACCGAGCGCGAGCATGGTTGGCTTTGGGACATAATTTGCACTTGATTCAAGATAAAACTGTGCCGGATCACACACGGAATGACGCTCATCCAAATTTTTTGGGTAATGTATTAAACCAAGATAGTCCGTTTGAGAGTTATGTAAAAAGCCTTGGAGGTGATATTGATTTGGCTGACACTTTGATTGGCCAAGGTAAAAAACCGATTGTTTTGAATTCTCTTGATGACTATTTTAATAACCTATCCATTTATTCTAATAACAACTTTTTTAGCAAAGATACTATTTTGGATAAGGATTATAAAGGGCCAATAATAGAATTTGTTAAAAAACAAAAATTAAAAGATGGAATAATCTATCGTTTCGGTTTTAATCAGGGAAGAGAATTGGTATTAATAGAAGGTTTTTTTGATAAAAGTAGAGGGTTATTTTTGGATAATTATTCCATAAATGATCCAGATAAGATCATTCTCTCCAACTACTGGTCCCGTTTATCCGAACAAGCTGTGTTGGAGTCGGCGGGGGTAATCAGATTATTTTTTACTGAAATTGAAAAAGAAAAACAAACCAGAACTCTTTATGAAAAAAATAAAAGTGCCCTAATTAAGTTTTTAGATCGAGCGACAATGAAAGCTAATCAGTTGACCGGTGGTCTTAAAAATCTTTTTGCGGCCGTTGCTTCTAATAGACAGATTGCTGGTCCGGCGATGGTTGGTAAAAATGAAAATTCTAAGCTTGTTGATAATCAAGATCCAGAAAAGATATTAACTGATGACTTGGCGCTTGTCGATCCTAATGCTGAAAAATTAGCCCAAGCGGAAATGGCAATCAAAAAACTTC
>CAYUNI010000016.1:0-13936 GCA_964446245.1 uncultured Candidatus Saccharibacteria bacterium | reverse complement strand
TAATCTGCTAGTTGATCATCAAAATTATTATGGTTCGACTGCGCTCACCACAGGTCAAAATCCGATGGAAATGTATTTTGCTGACAAGGCTAATATTTATCGTTATCAAAAAGAAGGTGATTTAATAATTGCCGGAAAAGAAATTTCCAACAGAATAAAAGCTGATAAATTAAAATCGAATTTAAAAGTTGTCAGCGCTAAAAATTTTCCGTCCGCCGGCGGGCGGGGTTGGAAAACAAAGTTAATCGGCGAACACAATCTTTTTAATTCCGTTTTGGCCATAGAAGCGGCGCGAGCTTTGGGTCTGAGCGATAATTTGATTAAGAAGGCGGTAGCCAATTTTTCTGGCGTGCCGGGGCGTCTGGAATTGGTGCGAGAAGTCGGTGGAGTTAAATACTATAATGACACGACCGCCACGACGCCCGATGGAGTGATAGCTGCTCTGTCGGCTTTAAAAAAATATCAGGGGAAAATTATCTTGCTTGGAGGCGGAGCGGATAAGGAATTGGATTATAAAAAATATGCGCCGGTAGTTAAAAAATCAGTTAAAAGTTTGGCGCTTTTTCAAGGAAAAGCTACGGATAAAATCATGAAAACTCTCGGCCCTTCGTCTTCGCTCAGGGTAAGTAAAACAAAATTTCCGGTTAAGGTTTTCGATAATATGAAAGAGGCCTTTATTTGGTCTAAGTCTCAGGCAAAAAAGGGGGACATTGTTCTTCTGTCCCCCGGGGCGGCAAGTTTTGGGGTGTTTAAGAATGAATTTGATCGTGGGGATCAGTTTGTGAAATTAGTATCGAGTATTTAGTATTTGGTATAAAAAATTTAAGCCCCGACTATCAATTCGGGGCTTGGGGGTGGGTTAGCGCCCCTTGTCGCCACCGCAATAAGTCAGGCGGTGGCAGATGGCGTCGATCAAATTCTGCCCTTCAGGGGACAGGACTGTTTTGGATCGGGGATCGTCGCCAACCTCCCCCAAGAGATCGTCGCCAATATCTGGCAGAGTCCCAAATGTTCGGAACTGGTCGGCGACCTCTTGCCAGGTCGAGAGATCAACTGGCGTGCTCATGGATGCCTCCTTTCTGGTTTTGCCCACCAATTAAACTAACAAATTCGCTTCAAAATGGCAAATAGGTTATATTAAAGTGACTTAATATTTGTAATAAATTTTATGTCGGATTTAAATAACAAACAGGTAGGTTTTGACTTGGCTAATATTCAGTCAGTGCATTTTATCGGTATTGGCGGTATTGGCGTGTCGGCGATTGCTCGGATGTTTTTGTTGGAGGGGAAAAAAGTGACCGGTTCGGATCAAGGAGATTCTTTGGTAATAAAAGAATTGAAAAAAGCTGGAGCAAAGATTAAGCTAGGACATCAGATTAAAAATGTCCCCCGAAAATGTGATTTGCTTGTTTATACTATTGCTATCCCTGAAGATAATCCAGAATTACAAGAAGCTCGGCGACGGGGTCTTTTGACTTTAAGCTATCCGGAAATTCTCGGCTTATTGTCGAGACAAAAATTTACCATAGCAGTAGCTGGTACTCACGGCAAGACGACAACGACGGCGATGATTGCCCAGATCGCTCTTCACGCCAAACTTGATCCAACGGTGATTGTCGGAAGTTTGATCAAAGATATTGGATCCAGACCCGTTAGAGCTAGCGCCGATAAATCGGCTTCTTCTGGCGGGGTAAATTTTATTGCGGGACGAAGTGATTTATTAGTCGTTGAAGCTTGTGAATACCGACGATCTTTTCTTAATCTTGCTCCAAAAGTAGTTGCTATTACTAACATCGACAATGATCATCTTGATTACTATAAAGACTTAAAAGATATTCAAGGAGCTTTTAGCGAGTTAGTGTCTAAAATTCCATCGAATGGTTATTTGATTTGTAATCCGCATGATTCTAAGGTAAAGCCAATTTTAAAAAATAATCGGTCGAGACTTATTGATTATAGTCAGGAATCAATCAAGGGTCTTTCGTTGTTGGTACCCGGTAAACATAATATACTTGACGCTCAAGTCGCGCTATCGGTTGCAAAAATTTTGAAGGTGAAAAAAACCGAAGCCACCATGGCGTTGAATAATTTTCGTGGTACTTGGCGTCGATTTGAATATAAAGGCAAAATGGAAAATGGCGCCTTGGTCTATGATGATTATGCCCACCACCCAACAGAAATTAAGGCAACGATTTTGGGGGCGCAGGAGTTAATGAAACAAAAGAATATGTCTGGGCGTTTGATTATCGCTTTTCAACCTCACTTATTCAGCCGGACAAAAATGCTTTTGGCTGATTTTGCTAAGGCTTTGTCTGGGGCCGACCTGATTATTGTTGCAGACATCTATGCTGCTCGAGAAATAAAAGATGACAGCATTCATGCAAAAGATTTGGTTGCTTCAATCAATAAAATTGGCCGAGGGCTTTCGGCGTATGGTTTAGATTTTCTTACCATTGGTGAGATGATTAAACAAGAGGCTAAGTCTGGAGATCTTGTTGTGACTATGGGAGCCGGCGATATTGTGAAGGTGGGCGATCTTTTGCTATAATAAAGCTCATATGAAAAGAATTATTTGGCGCAATCGGGCCAGTGCTATTTTGGGCTTTTTGGTGATGGTTGTGCCTTTTTTGGGGGTGCCGGATTTTATTCGGACTACCCTGATTGTTTTATTGGGTTTTTCTATTATGGTGTTTGGTTTAGTCCGTTCTTATCCGGAAACTTATCAGCTTAAAAATCAGCCAACACCTAAAGAAAATAAAGGCGGAGATCAAAGAGAGGGCGCAGATGATTTGTCGGCCAAAAAAGAAAAGTTGACTAACGATTCGGATTAGTTATTTTTGAAAATGACCATCGCTAAGAAAAATAATTTTGGGCTATTAGTTTTAGTGGTGGCATTTTTGGCGATAATATTTTTTGTTGTCGGTTCGCCATTGTTTGCTAAACCGATTTATTATGAGAAAGGATTAGCGAAGAAGCAAGTGGCGGGGGTCGGTGGGCTGAATCAAATTGCTTCTAGTACTGAAATTATGGCTTCGTCGACGCCGGTAATTTCTCATCTGTCGACACCGAAAGCAGTGAAAGCTATCTATTGGTCAAGCTGGATTGCGGGAAGTAAAACCTTGCGCGAGCCATTGATAGACTTAATTGATCGGACAGAATTAAATGCCGTTGTAATTGATGTTAAGGATTATAGTGGCGCAATTGCTTTTCCAGTCGAAGATCCACTTCTTAATCAATTAGGTTTAATAGAAAAAAGAATTACTGATTTGCCAGAGCTCATCAATCGTCTTCATCAAAAAAATATTTATGTTATTGCTCGAGTCTCAACATTCCAGGATGCTTATTTATCAAAAAAACATCCTGAATGGGCAGTAAAAAGAGCATCAGATGGAGCAGTTTGGCGAGATCGAAAAGGTATTTCTTGGCTAGATGTAAAAGCAGAGCCAGTTTGGCGATATACGGTTGCGCTTGCTAAGGAAGCTTATCGACAAGGATTTGATGAAGTAAATTTTGATTATATTCGTTTTCCGTCTGATGGTAATATGAAGGATATTGCCTATCCTTTTTATCGTAGTGGTGAATCTAAAGCTGACGCTTTAGAAGATTTTTTCCGATTTTTAGGTCGGGAAATGAGATTAGCCAAGATTCCGACTTCAGCGGATTTGTTTGGAATGGTCTGTACTAATTATGATGATCTGGGTATTGGACAAGTCTTAGAAAAAGCTGCTCCTCATTTTGATTTTATTGCACCGATGGTTTATCCATCCCATTATCCGCCGGGTTATATGAATATGAAAAAGCCGGCAACGATGCCTTATGAAGTGATTAATCATAATATGAAAGTTGCCGCCGAAAGGTTAGAGACGGCGAGTTCGACTAGAGCTAAACTTCGTCCTTGGCTTCAAGACTTTGATCTCGGGGCTGATTATACGGCAGGAATGATAAATGCTCAAAAGAAAGCGGTTTATGATAATGGACTCGATTCTTGGATGATGTGGGATCCATCAAATAAATATACTAGAGGGGCTTACCTGCCGAACAATTAATTATCTAAGGAGATTTTGGCGGTAGGAAATGTTATAATTTAAATTGCTAATGGCGAATCAGTTATCTACAATTAATTATTTTGCTCAAACCGATTTTCGTGGGAAGAAGATTTCCTTTGGTATTAAATCTGAAGATCGCGGTCGTCATATGTATATTATCGGTAAGACTGGTATGGGAAAATCGGTTCTTTTGGAAAATATAGCCATCCAAGATATTAAAAATGGCGAAGGGATTGGTTTTATCGACCCTCACGGCAAAAGCGCAGATTTACTCCTTGAGTATGTACCAGAAGAAAGAATCAAGGACGTAGTGTATTTTGCTCCTTTTGATTTAGACTATCCAATTTCGTTTAATGTAATGGAAGATGTCGGGAAAGATCAACGCCACCTTGTTGCTAATGGTTTGATGGCTACCTTTAAAAAGATTTGGCCTGATGTTTGGTCGGCGCGAATGGAATATATTTTAGGAAATACGATTTTGGCGCTTTTGGAATATCCAGAATCGACTTTGCTTGGAGTTAACCGAATGTTGTCGGAGAAAGCTTTTCGGGAAAAAGTTGTGGCTAATGTTTCTGACCCATCGGTTAAGGCTTTTTGGGTTGATGAATTTGCTAAATATAATGAACGCTACATGCAGGAGGCGGGGGATGCGATTAAAAATAAGATTGGTCAATTTACTTCTAATCCGCTTATTCGTAATATTATTGGTCAGCCTAAGTCGTCTTTTGATATTAGAAAAATAATGGATGACAAGAAGATTTTGATAATGAATTTGTCAAAAGGAAGAGTCGGTGAACAAAATGCCAATCTTTTGGGTGGGATGCTAATCACTAAAATTTATTTAGCCGCAATGTCTAGAGCGGCCGAGACCGATGCCACTCTACGAACCCTGCCACCGTTTTATCTTTTTGTTGACGAATTTCAATCGTTTGTTAACGATTCTTTTGCTGATATTTTAGCTGAGGCTAGAAAATATAAATTATGTTTGACTATTGCTCATCAATATATCGAGCAGATGCCAGAAACTGTTCGCAATGCTGTTTTTGGCAACGTCGGCACCACGATTGCTTTTCGGGTTGGGCCACTCGATGCTGAATTATTAGAAAAAATATTTACCCCAACTTTTACTCAAGAAGATTTGGTTGGATTAGGTTTTGCTCAAATTTATTTGACTTTAATGATTGATGGCATCGGCTCACCGCCTTTTTCGGCAACGACTTTACCGCCAATTGTTTCTTTGGCAGATTCTTTCAAAGATCAGATTATCGAAAATTCCCGCCGAGTTTATGCTGCTCCGAGAGAAAAGGTTGAAACGGAGATTGTCTCTTGGCATCAAGACACTAAGAAAGACGAATCTTTGGGAAAAGCTAGCCTCAAGGCTGATTGGCCAAAAAAAGAGCGTTTTGAAGATCGGCCGAAGGGTAATCGCCAACCAGATAACCGACCAAAGAATCAGCCTCCTGTTGATCGAGCTTTGAATCGTCAAGAAATTAAGAAAAGAGATGATAGTTATAAACCAGAACCAGTAAATCACACTTTAAAGACAAATGTTAACCAAAGCCAAAATGGTCAACGAATAATTCCTCAATCGACAATTTCTTTATCAGCACTAAAGAATAATAAAGATAAAAGCAGTGGTCATAATCGAGAAAGCTTGCGCTCGGCTCTAAAAGATATTTTAGCGACGGTTAAAAATAACGAAGAAGATATTCAATTAAAACCAAAAGAATCTGAGCCGGTAAAAGAAAATTTTTTGACCAAAGAACAAAAAAACTTGGCAGATGATGTTTTGCCATCATTGAGCCCTAAAATTTCTTTAGATAAAAAGTCAGAGGTTCCTGAGGAGGTGCTACGAAAAATGCTGTCTGATGAAGATGATTCCTAAAACTAAAATTTTAATTTATTCTACGGCCTACTTTCCGTTGGTGGGTGGAGCTGAGGTGGCGGTTAAAGAATTAACCGATCGCTTAGTTGATTATGATTTTGATCTGATCACCGCCAAAATTAAGCCGGGTCTGGCAGGAAGCGAAATTATTGGACGAGTAAGAGTATATCGAGTCGGCTGGGGGACTAAGTGGGATAAAATTTGGCTTATGCTATGGGGGCCGATTTTGGGTTCTCGCCTAAATCAACAAAATAATTATTGTGTGGTTTGGGCGATAATGGCAAGTTTTGCTGGTTTGGCGGCTAGTCGTTTTAAAAAGATTTTTCCGGAAATCCCCTTTTTGCTTACTTTACAAGAGGGAGATGATCTGTCGGAAATTGAGAAAAAAGTAAAATGGTTTAGAAGAGAATGGCTCAATATCTTTCGACAGGCTAATGCGATCCAAGCGATATCTAATTATTTGGCTGATTGGGCTCGAAATTTAGGAGCGAAAGCTCCGGTCGTGGTTATCCCTAATGGGGTGGAGATTGAGAGGTTTTTAAACATTGAGCAAATCGATAAGCAAGAGCAAAAAAATAAAATTATTATATCTACCTCTAGGCTGGTGAAGAAAAATGGTCTAAGTGATTTGATAAAGGCTACTGCTTACCTACCAGCTAATATAAAATTGCGTTTGGTTGGAATCGGACCAGAAGAATCCAATCTTCGGAAATTAGTTGCTGATTTGAAGTTAGATGGTCGAGTGGAATTTGTCGGCATGGTTCCTCCAGAAGAAATTTCTGAGCAGTTGGCTGTGGCAGATGTTTTTTGTCGCCCGTCTTTATCGGAAGGTTTGGGGAACTCTTTTTTGGAAGCGATGGCCGCTGGTCTGCCTGTGGTGGCGACACCAGTAGGAGGGATTCCCGATTTTTTGATTGATGGAAAGACGGGTTGGTTTGCTCGACCAAACGATCCTAAAGATTTGGCCGGAAAAATTGCTGAAATTTTAGAACCGAAAAATCAAGAAAAAATTGCAGAAGTCGTGGCTGAGGCTAAAAATTTGGTCAATAATACTTATCGCTGGTCAAATTTGGCCAATAGGTTTAAGATACTTTTGCAAGACTTATGTCTAAAAAACCATTAAAAATATTAATTGCTACTGGTATTTTCCCGCCAGATATCGGTGGGCCAGCGACATATTCTAAATTATTATTGGAGGAATTACCTGCGCGTGGTTTTACGCCAGTTGTTTATAGTTTTGGATCGGTTCGCCATTACCCTAAAATTATTCGTCATTTTGTTTATTTTTTTGGTGTTTGCCGGCGAGCATTAAAGACAGATTTGATTTATGCCCAAGACCCTGTAAGCGTCGGATTGCCTGTAATGTTTGCCAGCCGTCTTATGGCCAAGCCATACTTACTTAAAATTGTTGGTGATTATGCTTGGGAACAGGGAAGTCAGCGTTTTGGAGTGACGGATTTTTTGGATGAATTTTCAAAACAGCTCATTGGCTATCGTTGGCCGGTAAGAGGATTGAAAAAAATTCAAACAATCGTTGCTAAAAATGCTAGAGAGATTATTGTCCCTAGTAAATATTTAAAAAAGATAGTTGGTAATTGGGGAGTGAATACTGGTAAGATTTCTGTAATTTATAATGCCTTTGAGGGTAAAATAAAAGAAGATTTTAATCGTCAAATTTTTCGCGAAAAAAATAATTGGTCGGGGCAGGTGGTGATTAGTGTTGGACGGCTGGTTCCGTGGAAAGGTTTTGCGGAATTGATTAGCTGGTGGGAGGAGGTGAAAAATGAATTTCCTCAGGCTAAATTGCTGATTGTCGGTGATGGCCCAGATCGAAAGCGATTAGAAGCTTTAATTGCTGAATTGAATTTATCCTCGGTCGTCAAGTTGACGGGGCGTTTATCACAGGCAGATTTGTTTGATTATCTTCGAGGGGCAGACATTTTTGCCCTCAATACTTCTTATGAAGGTTTTTCTCATCAATTACTTGAGGTGATGGCCTTGGGGACACCGATTATCACGACTAAAGTTGGAGGTAATCCAGAATTGATTCAAGATGGTTGGAATGGAATTTTGGTGCCTTTTAGTGATAAAGAAGCTTGGTTGAGGGCTCTGCGAAAATTGTTGGCTAATGATATCGAACGAGAGGCTTTGTCTTCGGCTGGGTTGGCGACCGTGGAGCGTTTTACTCGAGATATTATGCTAGATCAGTTGTCGATAATTTTGCGTCACTATGAAAATAATTAGTTTTAGTTTGGATTCTAAGATTGGGGAATTAGATTCTCTCTCAACAAAGAGACTGCTTTCTTATGAAGAAAGATTGGAGCGTTATGATGTGTTTGTTCCGGTTGGAGCGGGAGATGGAGAGCAGGAGCTTTCCTCACGGGTCAGGATTTATCGCGTCGGAGGAAATAAAATTAGACAATGGTGGCGGATTGGAATTCTGGCAAGTAAAAGGTGGCTCTTAGAAAATTATGATTTGCTGACAGTTCAAGACCCTTATTTTTTAGGTTTGTTGGGAGTTTTTTTGACTTGGCGGTTCTCTCGACCTCTAGAAGTACAAATCCATGGTTTTGAAAAATTAAATTTTTTTCGTCGTCTGGTGGCTAAATTTGTTCTGTCTCGGGCAAGCGGAATTCGGGTGGTAAGTGAAAGATTGAAAAAAGAATTGGTCACTTGGGGGGTAGAACCTAATAAAATAAATGTTGTGCCAGTTTTTACTGATTTGCGGGGGTTTTCCCTCAAGCAAGACTATCGTCTTGGTGATCGGGCAGTAATTTTGTTTGTTGGCCGTTTGGTGTTGGTAAAAAGAATAGACCAATTGATTAAAGCATTAACTTATCAAATAGAGGATGATCCAGATTGGTGTCTGTGGATTGTTGGAGGTGGGCCAGAAGAAGATAATTTGCGTCGTCTGGCACGAGAATTAGAAGTAGCAGATAAGGTAAAGTGGTGGGGATGGCAAGACGATATTGCTTCTTTTTTTGCTCAAGCAGATTTGTTTTCTTTGGTTTCGGAATCAGAAGGTTGGGGACAAGTTTTACTTCAGGCGGGAGCGGCTGGCTTGCCAATAGTGGCAACTGATGTTGGCTGTGTTGGAGAAGTTTTAGTCCCCGGAAAAGATCTTTCGGTTCTTACTGGCAATGATCCAGAAATGATTGCACAAGCCTGGCGAGTCTTGTTTGCTTCTGAAAAAGAGCGTCGAGAAATGGGCCAAAATGCGCATCGGGCGGTAAAAAAAATGCTGACCGAGGCGGAAACGATTGAGCGCTATTTGCAAGGTTGGAAGAATATTATCTCCAAATGAAATTATTGATCATTACACAAAAGGTTAACAAAAGTGATCCTATCCTAGGGTTTTTTCATCGATGGATAGAAGAATTTTCTAAATATTGTGAAAAGGTTGTGGTGATTTGTTTGGAAAAGGGTGATTATAGTCTAGCTCCGAATGTAAAAGTTTTATCCTTAGGAAAAGAGTCTCGACTATCTCGTTTAAAATATTTGTTAAATTTTTATAAATTTCTGTGGCAGGAAAGGGGAAATTATGATGTTGTTTTTGTTCATATGAATCCAGTTTATATTGTTTTGGCTGGCTGGTTTTGGAAAATATATCAGAAATCGATTGCTCTTTGGTATACCCATTCCCACGTCGATTGGAAATTGCAAATAGCTGAAAAATTTTCCAATTTAATATTCTCTGCCTCGAAGGAAAGTTTTCGTTTAAAGAGCGGTAAATTAATAATCACTGGACATGGTATTGATACAGAGATTTATCGACCGGCGGAAATTAAAAAAGATAAGCAAATTATCCTTTCTGTCGGGCGTTTGTCTCGTACTAAAAATCATCATTTGGCTATTGAAGCTTTTTCTAGACTGCTCGAGAATAAATCTCCCCGAGAGCTTTGGTTGGTGGGAGAAGCGATTTATAAAGCCGATTTGGTCTATAAACAAGAGTTGATTGATCTGATAGAGTCCAGGAATTTAATTAACAAGGTCCGATTGCTTGGAATGGTGACTCCAGATAAGATGCCAGCCATTTACCAGCAAGCTGATCTTTTGGTGAACTTAAGTGATACTGGAAGTTTGGATAAGGTGGTCTTGGAGGCGATGGCGAGTGGAGTGAGAGTTGTTTCAAGTAATGAGGCTTATTATCGCATTTTGCCAGAAAAAAATTTGTGCTCGAAAAGGCCAGAAGAAATCAGTCGTGCAATAGAGGGGGCACTAACCGAGCCGTCTCCCCAATATTTACGAGATTATGTTGTCGAAAATCATAATTTAACTAGTTTGATCGTTTCTTTAATTAAACATTTTTCTACACTAAAATAAAAAAATGTCAGAGGCTGAAAATAAAAAAAAGAAGATTTTGATGGTGATGCCTAGTTTGCCCTATCCAGAGACTGGCGCCGAGCAGGCCGATCGAGCTTGGGGGATTAGATATTTAAAAGAGCTTGGTTATGAGGTTAGGATTTTGGCTAAATGGCCCAGCCATCGATCGGATGAGTTAGTGATAGAGGCTGAAAAAGAATTTGGGGTAAAGATTTTTACGGTCCCATATATATATAGTAATGCAAAGATCAGTTGGTTGTTAAAAGTGGAAAAGGTTTTTAAACAAATTTTTCAGCCTTATTTTTGGGACGGCGCAGCTTTTGAGTATAACGAGCCATTGATAAAGAAAAAAATCAATAATTTGCTTGTTGAGTGGAAGCCTGATTTTGTTTGGTTTGAATATACCTATCTTTGGCCTCTTTATAAATTTGTCCAAGCTAAAAAAATCCCCATCATTACTCGCTCGCTTAATTTTGAACCAGAACATTTTTGGCAGGAGGACGGTTCGGGATTGATTAATTATTTTAAATATCTTGCCAAAATAAATAGTGAAAAGGAGGTTATTAAAAAAAGTGATGTAATTTTGGCTATTACTCCAAATGAAGCAGAGATTTATAAAAAAATGGGAGCGAAAAGAGTCTTAACCTTACCTCTTCGTAGTTTGGGAAATTTGATTAAAAAAACAAAAAGTAGAGATTTTGTTAATAAAAAATTACTAAAAGTTTTCTTTCTCGGCTCTACCTATAATGTAAAACATAATTTTTTGGCTTTAAAATTTTTATTGCGAGAAATTATTCCTTTGGCTAATGAGACTTTATCTAATAGATTAGAATTTCATATTTTTGGAGCTAAGGTGCCTAAAGAATTATCTTTAGATTTACCTAAAAATGTGATTATAAGGGGCTATGTTGAAAATTTAGATGAAGCGTTGATTGATATGGATATTGCCCTCATTCCTTCCTTAGCTGGGGCAGGAATGCAACAAAAAGTATTCGAGCCTTTTGTGAGGGGGATACCATTGATAACTTCAGAGCGTGCTCTGGCCGGATATCCAATAGCCTCTGGCGATGAATTATTATTAGCCGAGACTAGGGAGGATTTTGTGGCTAAATTAAAAGACCTTGTTTCTAGACCAGATTTGTCGGCTAGACTTTCTAGCCAAGCTGTGGCTAAGTCAAAAGAGCTATTTTCGATTGAGCAAATTGAGAGTATTATAAAACAAGCCTTTTATAAAATTAGGTAATTTGTGATGTGGCTTAAAAAAAGCTTTATTTATTTGGTGGGGTGGTATGTAAGCTTTTTAAACCGTTCAGATAAAGTTCGGGATTTTTTGTTGTGGCCAGTTGCAACAAGAGTATTGGGTCGGAAATTTGAAATGGTAGTACGTCTTAAAGATGGGTTTTTGATTAAGGCCGATTTAGGGGACATTTTAAGCCGGTTTCTTATTTTTTTAGGGCCATTTATTAAGAATTTGTGGGAGCCGATTACGACTATTGTTTTGAAGGATTTTATAAAAAGAATAGATGGGGATGTTGTTTTGGCGGGGTCTCATCTTGGTTATTTTACCGTAATTGCTGGCTTGCAGGCTAAAGAATTAGGGAAAAGAGTTTACGCCTTTGAGCCGGTCTCGTATCTCAATAGACTTTCTGCTGAGAATATTGTGTTAAATAAATTGTCCGATACAGTTGTCTTAACCAAGGCTGCTTTATCTGAGGAATCGGGAGAAGCGGATATTTATATTGAAAGCATCCGTTCTTCTTTGGTCCCCTATACTAGTGACCATTTAGATCATGGCCAAAAGGAGACTGTCCCTACGGTTAAAATAGATGATTTTGTTGAGAAAGAAAAAATAAAAAAGATCGGTTTTTTATTTTTAGATATAGAAGGTTATGAATTATATGCTCTACGTGGAGCTGATAATGTAATAAAAAGAGATCGGCCTGTTATAGTGATAGAAATCAGCGATAAGATTTTAAGTAAAATGGCAATTACAGAAAAAGATATTTTAAATTATTTTGAATCCCATGGTTATCATTTGTATGTTATCGATGATAATTACAATGCGGTTCATTTAGAGAAAGATGTTGATCCAAAAGTTTTTCTTGAAAATTTGGATGAATACAAGAAAAAGAGCGTCGAGGGACAATATTATAATTTGGTAGCTATTGGCTAGTTTTTATTATGTCTAAAATCCCCTGCTCAATTGGAGTGCTTACCCTTAATTGCGCTGATTCTTTGGCGGAGTGTTTAGAATCCCTTAAAGATTTTGCGGAGATTATTGTTTGTGATGGCAATAGTACTGACAATACTTTAGAAATTGCCAAGCAATATGGGGCAAAAATAATTAAACAATATGATACTGACGAACCTAATCTGACTTGCGTAATGGATAAGGCAAACGTAAGAGAAAAGAATATGTCAGCAAGATCTTTTGATTGGTACTTTTTTATGGATGCTGATGACACCCTATCGGCAGAAGCAGTAGAAGAAATCAGACAAATAGTCACTCAAACAAAACCAGAATTTTTGGCCTATCGTATGCCGACTAGAATCTTTTTGGCTGGTCGAGAAATAAAACATGAGGCCACTTATCCATCATACCAGCTTCGTTTGGTCCATAAAGATTCCGAAGCTTATTTTAAAGGTCCAGTTCATGATCACCTGATTTTTCCTCGATCGATATCCGTAGGGACAATGTCTAGTTTTTATAATTTTCATTGGCCAGCTGAAAGGATGACTAATTATTGGTCTTATCTAAAGCGCTATGTTGGCTGGGAATTGAAAACAATAAGTTATGCTAATTGTTTTCAATTTTTGAACTGGGGAATTTATCGTCGATTGAGAACTATTTTGGGCTATCTCCTTTATCGATTGCCTTTTATGTATTTGCGTTTTGGTTTTCGTGAATCAATGCCTTTAAGAATCGAGTTGCAAATAGTTCGTTATCATTTGGCGCTTTTGTTTGGAGCAGTTGGAGTCTATTGGCGCACTCGGCCGGCGGTGATTTTTTGGCGAGAGGTTTGGCGGGGGAAAGATATTTATCGTTTTTTGACCAACATCGCTATTATGGATCGGGAATTGTCTGGGCGTGTAATAGATTTGGGTGGTGATCGATTGGCTAGCTATTATCGTTTTTTTCGACAAACTAAATGGCAAAAAATAGTCACGGTTAATTTAGATGAAAAACGTAATCCTGATTTGCTTTTTGCTCTCGGAACTGGTCCATTACCTTTCCCTGATAGCTATTTTGATCAGGTTCTTGCTTTTAACTTACTTGAGCATCTTGATAATCGCGAAAAAAATATTGCTGAAATGTTTCGTCTTTTGCGTGA
Organism: uncultured Candidatus Saccharibacteria bacterium; assembly: GCA_964446245.1. Lineage (GTDB taxonomy): Bacteria > Patescibacteriota > Minisyncoccia > Phycocordibacterales > XYD1-FULL-46-19 > CAYUNI01. Next base: position 350 of record CAYUNI010000016.1, on the reverse strand, counting down.
TGGGGGAGAGTTGATCGGAGTTATACCGTTTTTGGTCAATGTCCATCCTGATCCAAATGATTATATTCGTTTGACTAATCAGGGATTGATAGAGATTTTAAGTGGAGCAGGTTTTGGAGAAATTGAAATAAGACCGATAGGTCGTGGCCCTTTTGTCGCCGCTTATTCTTTGTCCGAAATTATTTGGCCAAGATGGATAAAAATTATTTTGGGTCCAATGATGATATTTTTTGATTATCTCTTGAGACTTGTTAAACCGAAAATAAATTGGCAAGCTCGTTTCCCCTTGGCTTACTTATTTGTGGCTAAAAAATAATTACTATGTGCGCAATAAATGGTTTTAATTTTAA
>CAYUNI010000015.1:0-15138 GCA_964446245.1 uncultured Candidatus Saccharibacteria bacterium | reverse complement strand
GAGCATGCTTTAGATCCAGAATATTCTGCCAGACTAGGGGTAAAAATAGATGATCTCTTGGTCTCCCAGCCAGACTACGGCGAACAAGCGTTAGATATTGCTGAAAGTCTCGTTCGTTCGGGTAAAATCGATGTAGTAGTAATTGATTCGGTCGCGGCTCTCACCCCTAAAGACGAGATCGAGGGCGATGTCGGCGACTATCATGTCGGCAAACAGGCCCGCCTAATGTCACAAGCTCTCCGCAAAATGACCGCGATCGTTGCCAAAAGCAAAACGGTCGTGATTTTCATTAACCAAATTCGAATGCAAATCGGAGTAATGTTCGGCAATCCAGAAACCACTCCCGGTGGAAAAGCGCTCAAATTCTATTCATCTGTCCGCTTAGATGTTCGTCGAATTGCCCAGATCAAGAAAGGCGAAGAGGTCGTAGGTGGTCGTGTTCGAGTCAAGGTGGTCAAAAATAAAGTTGCTGCCCCTTTTCGACAGGCGGAATTCGATATTCTCTACAATGAAGGTATTTCTCCCGAAGGCGAGCTTCTTGCTATGGGAGAAAAATACGGCATTGTTAGTAAATCTGGTGCCAACTATTCCTATGGCGAGACTAAGCTAGGTAAAGGCTATGATGCTTCACGGACTTTTCTCAAAGAAAATCCCGAGATTCTAGGAGAGATCAGAGACAAAGTAAAAGAAAAAATGCTTAATGCAGACTAAACGCAGACTCCGCCTCCGCCGGCTGGCGGATGGCGGAACGCGGACCAACGCGGAAAGCACGATACAAATAATACGAATTTAGTACACGAATGATAATACGAATCTACAAATAAAATGCACGAATGATACGAATGGGGAATAGAAAGGTCTGACCTTGGGCTCCCTTAAGGCCAGACCTTAAATGCAAGAAAGTCTGGTCCGCCCGACACGCAAGATGAGTTTAGCAAGTCATTGTGGGCGCCTTACTCCTCCCTACGTTCAACGCTGGGAACAACAGTAAACCTAAAGCTAAAACTTGTTTTTAGGATTTTTTTACGCTAGAATGCAGACACTATGCTAGAATACAATGAAATAAAACCACGAAAATACATCGTCTATGAAGGCGACCCTTTTGAAGTCCTCTCTTCTCATGTTTTCCGCAAACAACAGCGCAAACCGGTCAATGCGACCAAACTTCGCAATCTTTTGACGGGTAAAGTAATGGAAATTTCTTTCCATCAAAGCGAGAAGGTTGAAGAAGCGGATATTGCCAAACGGCAGATTAAATATTTATATGAAAATCGTGGCGAATTTTGGTTTTGCGAAGCTAACGACCCAAGCAAGCGCTTCCCTCTCCCAAGCGACAAAGTAAGCGAGCAAATTAAATTTGTTAAGCAAAATTCTCTAATTGACCTTCTTTCTTTTGACGACCAAATTCTCGGCATCGAAATTCCAATCAAAGTAGAGCTCAAGGTGACTGAAGCGGCACCAGCGGTAAAAGGTAATACCGTCCAAGGCGGTCTCAAACAAGTTAAAATGGAGACTGGTGCAACAATCAATGTCCCAATGTTCATCAATGAAGGCGATATCATTCGTATCAATACTGAGACAGGAGAATATGTCGAGCGAGTAAACTAAAATAACCACTAAAGATAGCTCTGGTCCTTTCACTAAACCCACCGCGAAACAGACAATGGATTTTGAGTAAACAAAAACAACCTCGCTGTGAAGCAAGGTTGACAGTCTAACCAGAGGCTAGACGGGGTGGGGCTGCTCAAGTCTCCAGGGGTATTAGCTGAGCAGCCCCGATGCCGTAACAAAAACACGAGCGAGGGTCCCTGTCGTCACCCTCGCAAAAAAAGGACAGAGCAGAGGAACTTTCGATAATTTCCCTCCTTATTTTGGCAACACAAACTCAAACAAAATAATGTGTTTACCGAGGCGGCGACCTGGTCATTTCTCGACCCTCCCCTTTTTTTCTATCCCCAAATGAAAGACCGGACGCTACTTAAAGAATACATTAGAACGTTTTTAAATGCAAGCAAAAAGGGTGAACCTTCTCAGATTCACCCTTTTTGCTTTTTAATATGTTTTAACTAGCCGAAAATGGCAAAAGGGCCATAAATCTAGCTCGTTTGACGGCTTCCGCAACCATTCGCTGATGCTTAGAACACAACGAAGTACGGCGATGTTTCATTACTCGAGCATAAGAATCCAAAAACAATTTTAAAGTTTCGGTATCCTTATAATCAATCTCTTTATTATTGTTAGTACAAAAATAACACTGCTTCATAAAACTAAAATTAATGGTTACTAAAATGGAATATCGTCAGGGTTGATATCTTCCTCCGGGTACTCTATCGTATCGACAGCTGGAGCTGGCTCTCTCTCAGTCTTGGCTTGACTGTTTGCCGAAGAAGCATTATCCCCTCCTTCTCGGCGTGGCCCAAACTGAAAGTTTTCTGCAATTATTTCTGTGCGATATTTCTTGCCTTCAGGTGAATCCCAACTACGAGTTTGCATTCTTCCTTCGACCATAATCGAAGAACCTTTTTTCATATATTGAGCAATAAGATCAGCCTGAACCCCGAAAGCAACAACATTGTGGAATTGAGTATCTTCTTGGCGAACGCCATTTTTGTCTTTCCACATTCTAGTGGTAGCTACTCCAAAATTGACAACCGCCGCGCCAGATGGAAGCATTTTACGCTCCGGATCTCGCGTAAGATTACCCATAATTATTGCTTTGTTGTAATACATTTCGTTAGAAGTAGGCAGTATTTATCTAAAACCCGCCCACCGATTAAGTTAATAGCTTTTAATTTTCAAATTAATCACTTTTGCTTAGTCGAAACTTCTAACCAGTCTTTCTAGGCCTGTTTTTCGACAAGCAAATCCTCAATTTCTTTATCGATTTCTTCGGTAGTCATTTCTGGCTTGTCAGCCTCTGATATTAGCTCCTCCGGCACAAAAACAGGAGTCTCGACTTCATTTAATTCGCGTCGAGCCATAGCGCTACTTCGAGAATAATTCTCAATCGTACGGCTAGCCGACTTAGGCAAACCTACCAACAAAAAACGAATGACCTTTTCTTCTTTGTTGATTTTTTCTTTTAAAGCAACGACCTCATCCGAAGACAATTCAAAACGCAAAGCGCCAAAATAAGCGTCTCGGAAACGACTAATCTTACTATTAATAGATTGCGCGACCGGATAAGCCAAGGGGCGCATTTGAGGCACCAATTGACTAGTCACGACACCGCCAGCGGATTCAATTTCACTCACAAAAAGAGTGTCAGCCACCTCGGCCGCTTGCTCTGACGGAAGCAAGGGAGTCAGTAGATAGCCGATTTCGTACAGTTTGGCCGGTTTGGCCTCCTGACTGATTTCTGGTTTATCCATACTCTACAACCTTATCATCGGTTTAATTTAAAGTCAAATTAAAAAACTTTTTGGCATTGTCTGTCAATTTTTGATTAATTATTTCTGGCTCTTCCCCTTTAATTTGAGATATTCTTTCTGCTATCTTTACCACATAAACTGGTTCATTGCGTTTTCCTCGATATGGCACAGGAGCGACATAAGGAGAATCCGTCTCAATCATAATTCTATCAAGCGGTAAATTTTTGATTACCTCATCGTATTGATTACTAAAAGTGATCACGCCAGTAAATGAAAAATGGCAGTTTAAGGCTAAAAACTGCTCAGCCACCGCCCAATCACCAGCAAAAAAATGAAGTTGGATTTTTAAATCTTTACCCCAATCTTCTCGCCAATTTTTAATTAAAGCCAAAAGCTCTTGATAAGATTCTCGACAATGGACCACTAATGGTTTATTTAAAGAAGATGCTAAACGGGCCTGAAATTCAAATAGGTCTAATTGTTGTTTTTGTTCTTCAGTTGAGAGAGTTGAAAGTCTCTCTAAACCGCATTCACCGATTGCTACCACCTTAGTGTCAGAAGCTAGCTCAGCCAATTTTTCTAAGTTCCCACTAAGAAGCCTGTGGTGTGGATGAATGCCGACCGTCGCCCAAACGCCAACCCCTAATTCTTGCGCCTGGAAGACTGCTACTTTACTAGTCTCTAAATCAGTCCCAACATTAATCAAGGCCACCTGCGAATCAAAAGCCCGCCTTCCCACTTCTCTCCAATCAGCCGAAAATTCCGGTAAATTAAGATGAGCGTGAACGTCAACAAAATGCCAAGTCATAAATTAATCTCGTCGCAAAAATAATGGTTCAACTAAAGACTCTCCGCGCAAATAAGCATCGATTTTTTTCGCTGTCTCCGGCATAAATGGCGCTAATCCAGCCGAAATTCTCCCCAATGCTCCCAATAAATAAACCACGTGTTTTCGTGCTTCCTTCGGATCAGTTTTAAATAATTTAAAAGGAGTGGTGTTCTGTATATATAAATCCGCTTCTTTTATCTGCATCCAAACAAAATCAAGCGCTCGATCAAAACGATATTGCTCAACTTGTTCACGATAATCAGTAAAGAATGGCTCTTTTAATCTCTCTTCGACAGCTCCCAATTTGGGTCGCTCCACCTCATAACTCTCAGACATTTTTAATACTCGACTTACAAGATTACCTAAACCATTTGCCAAATCAGAATTATACGCTTCTTTAAAACGCTCTGGGGTATAATCCGTATCTTCAAAGGGAGAAGTTTTCCGAGTCAGAAAATAGCGCACCGCCTCAGCTCCATATTCTGAAACTAAACCAATAGGATCAACAACATTCCCTAAGCTTTTACTCATTTTCTGCCCACCACTGGTAAAAAAACCGTGGATGAAAATTTGTTTAGAAGAAGGGAGTCCAACTGACTTTAACATTGCTTGCCACATTGCTGATTGTTGTCGAAGATTGTCTTTCCCCGCAAGTTGTATTGCTCCACCACTTTTTTCCCACCAATAATTAAAACTATTTTTATCCTTTGGCCAACCTAAAGTTGAAATATAATTAACCAAAGCATCAAACCAAACATACATCACCTGATCATCATCCTCTGGTACAGGTATCCCCCACGGCATCTTACTCTTCAGGCGAGAAATACTAAAATCTTCCAGTCCTCCTTCCACAAAAGAACTAATTTCTTTCGCTCGCGTCTCTGGAATCACAAAATTTGCCTGCTGATAAAGGGCGAGTAATTCAGCTTGATATTTAGAAAAGCGGAAAAAATAATTTTCCTCATCAATCAACTCTATCTCAAGATTAGGATGAAGCGGACAAATACCGTTCTCCAATTCAGAATCAGTTTTTTCTAATTCGCAACCAACACAATATTTAATCTGGTAACGTTTTTTATAAATATCCCCTGCTTGTTTACATTGACGCCAAAATTCTTGCGCCGCCTGGATGTGAATAGGGTCTGTCGTGCGGATAAAGCGAAAGGATTCAGGCGCTTGATCAATATTCAAAACTTTTAATAAATCTCTAAATTTCCGAGATAAGCTATCAACATAATCCTCCACTCTCATACCTAAACCCAATGCTTTTTGATAAATCTTTGACCCATGTTCATCAGTCCCCGTATTCAAGAGGACCTCTCGCCCTAATAATTTAAAATACCGGGCCAAGACATCAGCCTGAACAAGCTCCAAAGCAAAGCCGATATGTGGCTCGGCATTGACATAGGGTAAAGTGGTCGTGATAAATATCGGCTTGTCAGACATTAGATTAGAATTAAGATTGAGGACTATCTTTTTGTGACTGGCGAAAAAGGCCCTTGCGTTCAGAAATATCAGATACTAACTCCATCAATAAAGTAGCTAAAGGCACCGCCAAAATTAAGCCGAGAAAACCAGCCAGTTTAGCTCCGACTACCAGCGAAATCACCACCACCAAAGGCGGAACGCCAATAATTTTTTTTACAACTAAAGGATAAATGAGATGATTTTCAAATTGCTGAACGACGACATAAAAACCGATCACCATTATGCCCAATGGAATTCCCACCGAAAACCCGAGCAATACTGCCGGCACCGCCGAAAGAACTGGACCAAAAAATGGAATCAATTCAAAAATTGAAGCCAAAATTGCCAAGACAAGAGCGTATTTAATTCCCAACAAAGTAAGACCGAGATAAACAATTGGACCAATAATCAAACCGAGCAATAGCTGACCCTGCAACCAAAAACCAATCTTTCTCTCTACTCTTTTCCAAAGACCAAGGACATAGGATTCGCTTCTCAATGGGACAATCAAACGCAAAAATTCTTCGACCCCATGTTTTTGAACAGCCAAATAAAAAGAGATCACAACAATTAAAACAAAGTTAATTGCCCCACTGAATAAAGCTTTAAGCGCTTCAGAAAAAGATCCCGGCAAACTTGGCCAAACCGAGAAGCCAGAAGAAGTAAAATCTTTAATAGATAGGGCTTTAGAAAAAGAATCGGAAAAAGAAGAGATCGTTGCCCAGGCTGGGTTGTTGCTGAGAAAAGTGCTAATTTGTTTTGGCAAAGTAGAAGTAATATCCGAAATATCAGCAAAAAGAGGTGGGACCAAGAAATAGAGAGTACCAAAAATAACTCCAAAAGAAATCACATAAACCAGCAAAACAGCCAAAACTGTTGGGATTTTATATTTTTCAAACCAACGAGCAAATGGCCGAATCGCTGCTGCCAAGACGACGCTAGTCAGCAAAACCAATAAAATATCTCTCAAGATAATCGCCAGCCACGCCAAGACCACAAACAAAGAAACCCGCAATAGGCTGGTGTAGGAAATAGTAAAACTCGACTTTAATTCAGGTTTGTCGTCCATAGTCTTATCGTACTATAAGTAAATAGTCTTTTCAATCACCAACTGAGGCAACAATTCCCGCCCCTTCAAAATAAGTTGGATCAGTTTTAATATCGGTTGTCGTTTGAGGAGATCCGAAACTTATTTTGCCACCACTAAAAATATCCGTCGCCGAGATTATCGCCTCCCCCAACAAAGGAACGATACTTTTCTCTTGGCTTACACTAGGTGTCAAGGCGACCTGAAAAGCCACCTCTCGAGGAGGATTGCCCACGCCGGTACCCGCTCGAACTACCCCTAGATTCCAAATCACCCGCTGAGTTGTCGCATCATATGATAATTGTTCAGAAGATGGATAAACATTATTCAACCAACGGACATAAGTCGGCAAAGTCGCCGAGATACTGGCATTAGCCACCTCATTTGCAGTATTTCCCAAAGTCCAAATAATCGTATAGCTAGTTTCTTGTCCCACTTTTGGCGGAATTGGACCACTATTAGTAAAAGCTTCCGATTGATAAGAAGCGTTCGTCCTAAAAGCAAGCGCCGTATTTATCTTTAGTATCTTTTTAACTTCTGTCCTTATCTCTTCGCTACTATTATCAGCATTTATCCTCGTACCGGTAAAAACCATCCCCAGATTAACAATCTGATTTTTAAGATATTTGTTTGATTCGGTAAGGAGGGAGGCTAATTCAAAAGTGAAATTAGCGCTACCGCCAGCTCCCGGCTTCAAAACATCAAGATTGTTGGTATTGGTCTGATCCCAAGTGATTGAATTGTTACCAGAATCATAATAAGCCCCACCCGATCTAATTGAGCGAGTCAAAACTAATTTCCCATCAAAAAAAACTTGGATTTTATTATTACGAACCTCGACAGGCAAATTGTTTCTCCAATTAAGTCCGACCGAGACAATTCCTCCGGCAGAAATTGGTTGAATCGGCTCAGTCGAATTATTAACAGCTAAAGCGATATTTACAAATGGACGTTTGACCGTCATCGTCTTCAATATATCCCCATAGAAAGCGGCCATCTTCTGAGGCATTTCCTCGCTGCCAACCCCTGTTGTAATGCGAAAAGTTTTTACTTCTTCACTTTGACCTTCGATTGTCCCGATAATCTTTAAATTTTTCTGATTCCCACCAGCCAAATCACCCAGAGACCAGAGATTATTATCTCTAACAGGAGCAGGCTCTGCACTCTTATAAATAAAGCCTGGCGGATAATTTACCTGCAAAAGAAGATTCTTCAAAATTGATTGTGAATTAGATACAATTTTCAGATCTAAATTTATTTCTCGACCTGAATTAATTTCATTAGGAAGATTCAAAGTAATATCAAGGGGTGAAGCACTGACGATAGTTTTAAAATTTTTCTCTTGGAAAAAGAGAGCGTTTGATCCCGGCAGACGATATTCAAATCGTACAATAATATTTTTCTCTTCGTTTTGTTGACCAAAAATTAATGCGCGAGAAGTTTTATTTGCTGTCGCTCCAGCGGGCAACGAAGACATCCCCTCTTTAGTTGAAAGCATTTCTTTCCGAGGAGAATCAGCTGAGCGGGTCCCGACCGGATAATTAACAATCAGTGTAGCATCTTCTAAAGCAGTCTGGTTGCGATTTGTGACCATAATCTGCAAACTGACCTCGTCGCCGGATTTAATCGTCGAAGGGCCTTGAATCAAGATATCAATATTGTTGCTCGAAACAAGAGTCGATCCACTAAACAATAGCCATCCAGCCACCACCAGAGTCACCACAAAAAAAGCAATCGAAACGTAAAGCAATTTATTCAAAAGTGGCTTCTTGGTACTATGGCGATTGGTGGCGGTCACTCCCGCCATATCAATCTTATCCCAACCTTTCTTGTAGTCGGTCAAAACCGGATCCAAGGAAGAGCGGGTAAATTCAATATCTTTACCATGCTCACCTTCAAGACGCTTTTTTAAACGCTCAAGACTATCTTCTTCTTGTAAATCAATTGACATAATTTAATTATACACGAAATTATATTTACTTTACCAATTTAAATCAGCAAAAAAATTATTAATAAAATCAAGAGCGAAAGGGCGAACAGCCTCCACCCGGTCAAGTAGATTTTCAGTCCATTCGGGCGAATCAATTAACGGGTTTAATCTTTCTTCACTCGGCAAAAGTCCCAAATGTTTCAGCAAACGCAATACCAATAATAATTCAAGATTCTTTTGACGTTTAAGATCTGTGGAACCTAAATGAGACAATAAAACTAGCGCGGAAAAAAGATCTGCGTATATTTCTTCACTTGCCGACTCGCCGACAACAAAAAAATTTAATAATCGAAAAACATCGCCGGTCAAACGACGTTTAGAGTTTGTTTTAACCAGTTCGCGTAAACGATCAGATTTTCGGCTATGCACCAATCGCCAATATTCACGCCCGCGAACCAGTCCCAATTCACAATGTTCAAGTAATCCAATATTGGCACGCAACTTCGACTTCTCTTGTCGCAGACCTTTAGCCAAAACTCGACACAGGCCCAAATCAGGAGTAAAAACCCAAAACAGTCGATCGGCTTCACCGCTCGGCATTGTACGCAAAACCAGCCCCTCAGTCTGATAAACACGATACGACATTAGTTAATTCTAACACAGTCCTTCAGAATCTAACCAAGAGAAAATTGAAATTCCGCTTCATCCATCTTTAAACTTAGACCTTTTATTTCTGCTTGTTTCTTAAAATCCAAAGCAGAAACAGAAACTAAAAGCTGATCTCGATATTCTGCTAAAAGTTTTTCCCCTGCCTCATTAGCAAAATAATTAAACGCCACCGCTTGTCCCGGCCTAAGGCCTGAATCTTTACGCAACCCTTGCAAAGCACGGACTATTTCTCGATATTGCCCTTCGGCTTTTAACTCTGGCGTAATAGTAAAATCAAAAATCACCTCTTCGTCTTTGATATTGTCTATTTCAATTTTTTTGACATTAAGCTCATCTTTAATTAGTTCAATCAAAGCTAAATTTTTGGGCCAAATAGAATCTTTAACAAACAAAACATTTAATGGTTGTCGGACTTTTATTCCAGACTTTGCTCGTGCTTCAAGCCCTAGGGTTACTATTTGTCTAATCTTATTCATTGATACCAACAAAGCCTCTTGCTCATTATCAATCGGCAACTCCGGCCAGCTGGCTAAGTGAACACTTTCTGGATCACTATTCTGTCGGACCGATTGATAAACTGTTTCTGCCAAAAATGGCGTAAATGGTGCAAATAATTTAGCCCCTTCTAATAAAAGCTTTCGCAAGATTCCAGCAACCAATTTTCGTTCTGATTCAGATTCAGACTTAAAACGATCTCGCGAACGACGCAAATACCAATTAGATAATTCGTCCAAGAAATCCGCCAAGGCTCGAGTCGCCCGATCTAATTCATAAGAATCAAGAGCCAATGAAACTTTTTTATTAGTATTAGCAAGTAAGGCCAACCCCCATTGATCTAAAATATTTTCACTATCGGTTCTCGGCAAAACACTACGATCGGCGTACATTTCCCAAAAAGATAGGACATTGCCCATTTTAGCAACTATCTGTCTAGATATTTCAGCGACGCCTTTTTCTGAAAAATTTAGATCTTCTGCCCGAACTACTGGCGACGACAAAAGATAAAAACGCATAGCATCAGCTCCAAACTTATCAACTAATTCCATCGGATCAGGATAATTTTTCAAACTCTTGCTCATCTTTTGACCATCTTCAGCCAAAATCAAGCCATTGGTAATCACTCGTCGATAAGGACTCTCGCCAAACAAAGCCACCCCTAAAACTAGCATACTATAAAACCACCCTCGAGTCTGATCGAGCCCCTCGGCAATAAATTCCGCTGGATAACCAAGACCTCGCTTAGGGTCAAATTTCTCTAAATTGGCAAAAGGATAATGTTCTTGACCATAAGGCATAGAACCAGATTCAAACCAACAATCAAAAACATCAACCACTCGCCTAAAACTCCCCCCACAAGAACAAGATGGATTAATCTCGTCAATATATGGACGATGGAAATCAAGCTCATAATCATCATTGTGCGGAAAAGTCTTAAATTCTAAATTTTGGGTTCCAGCCGTTGGAAAAGAGCTCCCCCAATTAGCCTCAGTAAATATTTCACGGTTAGAACGGCCGGTCGCCACTGTCTTCAAAAAGAATAGGGACAGTCCGTGACTAATCAATAAGATTTTCTTACCTTTATATTTTGTTTCTAAATCAAAAAGAAAATCGCCAATTCGCCGACGCAGACTAGCCATACTTTCGCCCCCCATGGGTTCAAAATTAAAACGATCAGCCCGATCTTTAAATCTTTGCAAATAATCAGTCCATGTCTGACCGTCAAACTCCCCCATCTTCAATTCCCGCAGACGAGGATCAAAATTTATTTTTGATTGATCTATCCCGCAAACTTCCGCCACCAATTCGGCGGTCTCTTTAGTCCGAACAAAATCTGAAGCGATAATCAAATCAAAATTTTCCGACTTTAATCTTTCAGCTGTCGCCCGAACTTCGCTTTTCCCTTTTTCTGTCAAATGATGAGGGGCTTCTGGGATTGAGCTAATAATATCTGTCAAATTTGATTCCGCCTCTCCATGTCGCATTAAAACAATCTGGTTATTGGCTTGAGGCAAAATATCTTGTAATTCAGAAAGTGAACCAAAGGCTTTCTCTTCACCACAGGCAGAACATTGCCAAACAGGCAATGGCGCTCCCCAAAAACGTGTTCGAGAGATTGCCCAATCCCGAGCGCCCTCAAGCCAGCGCCCAAAACGACCATCACGCAAATGCTCTGGCACCCACTGGATCTTTTGATTAGCAGAAATCAATTTATCTCGAAATTCCGTCACACGGACAAACCAAGAACTAGCCGCATAATTCAGAAGTGGAGTTGAACATCGCCAACAATGAGGATAGGAATGAATAATTTTCTCTTTCGCCAACAAAACTCCTTTCTGTGCAAGCCATTTTATAATTTCAATATCAGTCTTTTGATGATCATCTTTTGGTTTTACCATCTGACCAGCAAAATCTGACACTTCTGGCTTAAATTCACCGGTAATCGCCACATGCTGAATAAAAGGCAAATTATATTTTCTCCCCAACTCTAAATCATCCTCACCAAAAGCCGGGGCAATATGTACTATACCAGTCCCATCTTCAGTGGTCACAAAATCCGCCAGCCACACTTGCCAACCATTTTCCCGGTTGGCAAGCTTCTCATCTTGAGAATAGTAAGTAAAAATTGGTTTATATTGTAAACCAGCCAAATCAGCTCCTTTAAACTTCTGATCCGACAATTGATAATTAGGAAAAATTTTTTCTCGCAAAAAATTAAAACGCTCCGTTGCGATCAAGAGATTTTCATCAGACGTAGAGACTAACGAATATTCAATTTCTGGCCCAACAGCCAAAGCTACATTTCCCGGCAATGTCCATGGAGTAGTAGTCCAAGCGATCAGACTAGTTTTCGTGGGCAAATTTAATTTCTCAGGATTAAGAATCTCAAATTTAACATAGACCGAGATATCGGTAATATCCTGATACCCTTGATTAACCTCAAAATTAGACAAGGTCGTCTCACATCGAGGACAAAGTTGCATTGACTTAAAGCCCCGATAGATTAGTCCCTTATCATAAAGATTTTTAAAAATCCACCAAACCGTCTCCGTATAAGAAGCGTCCATTGTCCGATAATCATTCTCCATATCAACAAAACGACCAAAACGCGGCACTTGTTCTCGCCAATCTTTTACATAACGCAAAACACTTTTTTTAGCTTGCTCGTTAAATTTTTTGATCCCATATTCCTCAATCTCCTTTTTGTGAGATAGGCCCAATTCTTTTTCTACAATATTTTCTAAAGGCAAGCCATGGCAATCCCAACCCCAACGTCGATGAACAAAACGTCCCTTCATTGTCTGATAACGGGGAATCGCATCTTTTATTGTCCCCGCCAAAATATGACCATAATGCGGAGTGCCAGTCGCAAAAGGTGGCCCATCATAAAAAACATATTGCTCTCCCCCTTTTGTCTGTTCGAGACTTTTAGTAAAAATTTTTCTCTCTTGCCAAAAAGCTAACATCGCCTCTTCTTGCTTGGCAATATCTGATTTGACCGAACCGACATCACTTCCGTTTTTAAACCCTAAATCATTATCTCTAGACATTACTCTCATCTTAGCGAAAAGCTGGCTCTACAGCAAGCCAAAGGACCAACAACCTTTTCATTTTATTTATTTTCTGCTAAAACTAAACCAGAATTAAAAGGGTCGCCAAAATAAAAGGAGGTAGGTCAATGGTCAGATTAGATGACGCCGTTTTCCCATTATTCTTGCTGATTATTTTCTGTCTCGAATTTTTTCTGATCTCAGGCTATGCTGCTGGACATAACCTGATTGTCAGGAAAAAACTTCATCTTGCCTGTTGGTGGAGTTTTGTCTCTTTACTCACCGTCATTGGTATATTCTGGGCCAGCCAGGCATTGGCCCGCCATCTCTAAAGACCGTCTTTTAATCAAACAGAAGTCGGTCTTTTTCTTTAAATTTTTTCTGGGGTCTTGATCCCCAAAAGAGTTAAGCCATTAGCCAAGATCTGGCTTACCGCCAAGCACAAAGCTAGTCGATGTTCCTCTTCTTGGCTACCAATAATTTTTTGCTCGTTATAAAAAGAATTAAAAGCTGACGCTAAATTATAAAGATAGGTACAAAGATAATGAGGAGAATATTCGATCGCTGATTTCTCTACTTCTTCAGGGAAACGATAAAGCCAACGCTCGACAATACTGATTTTCTCCGGTGCTGAAAAATCTTTCACGCTGGTCTTAGCCTTAGCTAGTACGGCTTTAGCTCGGGCATAAGTATATTGCAAATACGGCCCCGAATTCCCTTTCAGATTTAAAATATCATTCCAATCAAAGACTATCTCCTTACTACTCTCACGCTTCAAATCATTATATTTCAAAGCGCCGATACCCACTGCTTCTGCTACTAGAGAATCAGAGTTAAACCCGCTCGCCAACTTTATCGCTTCCGCCAAAACTTCTTCCAGCCAAATAACATTCCCCTTTCGGGTGCTCATTTTCCCCTCAGAAAAACGATACAATCCGTGGCCGATATGGACCCTTTCCCCTGGACGATACCAACCCAACAATTCTTCAGCCTTAATTAATTGTTTAAAATATAAAGTCTGCTCACTGCCAACTTCATTGATAATCAGGCTGGGATTATATTCTTGACCACGCCAATAATCAGCCGCCAAGTCACGCAAAGCATACAAAGAAGACCCGTCTTTTTTCAAAATCATCAAAGGTGGTAATTCATCATTAGGATAAAAAATGAGCAGTGCGCCTTCGCTCTCATGACCCAAGCCAGATTTTTTAATTTGATCTAAGACCACGCCCATCTTATCTTCAAAAAAACTCTCCCCATGATAAGTATCGAACTTGATCCCAAGCCTTTCATAAAGCTGATTAAACTCAACCAAAGACAAAGAAACACACTCTTGCCAAATAGATCGTGCTTCCCTATCCCCCTCCTCCAAACGAGAAAACCACACTCGCGCTTCGTCTTCTAGCTCTGGATTTTTTTCAGCTTCTTCGTGAAATTTAACATAAAGTCCCACCAGCTCTTTAATCGGCTCGGGGCTTTTTTTGATTTTTTCAAAATCTCCCCAGCGCTTCATCGCTACAATCAATTTACCAAACTGCGTCCCCCAATCACCCAAATGATTATCTCGAATAACTGCATAGCCAGAAAATTCTAAAATTCGAGCTATGGCATCGCCAATAATAGTAGAACGCAAATGTCCAATCGAAAATGGCTTGGCAATATTGGGTGACGAATATTCGACAATCGCTCGAAAATTTTTCCCCATTTCATTTCGGCCATATTCTCCACCTAAAGAAATTATCTCTTGTAAATTTTTTACAAAAAATTCTTTTGCTAAGTAGAAATTGAGAAAACCTGGCCCAGCTACCTCCACCTTTTCCAGCCAAAAATAGTCTTTGATCAGAATCGCTCGGGCCAAATCAGTAGCGATATCTTTGGGATCGCGGTTAGTTTGCTTGGATAAAACTAAGGCAATACCAGTAGCATAATCACCATGTTCAAGCTCGGTCGGATGCTCCAAAGCAAAATCAACCGCTGGCAATCCAGCTACCTCCAAAGCCTGATGAATCGCGCCTACTATTTCATCTCTAATCATTAGGCTTATCCTAACATAAGCGAAAGCTCAAAACCACTCACCAAATTAAAAATTAGGAATTTAAAAATTCGACAATCCTCTGCTTCAAATCTGGATATTCCTTCAAAATAGAAGCCCCGTGACCACCATGAGGATATTCGACCATTTCTGCTCGTGCGCCCAATTGACTAAAAAATTTCTTAACTGTTTCAAAACTATAAGC
>CAYUNI010000014.1:0-15456 GCA_964446245.1 uncultured Candidatus Saccharibacteria bacterium | reverse complement strand
GGTCCGTTCTCAGTACCATCGGTGGGGGTCAGGCTCTCACCTCCCCTAGACGTCATTGCCTTGGTAGGCCATTACCCTACCAACTAGCTGATATCCCGCAGGCCCTTCCTCAAGCGATAAATCTTTACCCAGCCCCACTTTTATATCCGATACTATAAAACCATAAATCGCAGAAAATTATTCTGTGCTCGATTTGGTTAAACAAAATCCGCTATAAAAGTGGAGCTGGGACTATCGAGAATTATCTCGCCTTTCGACGAGTTATGCCCGACTTGAGGGTAGGTTCCTACGTGTTACTACCTCGTCTGCCATGGTCACACCTCGCTATGCTCGGAACGCAAACTTTCGCCGACTTAACGCCGGACTACGCAGAAATTTTTCCGCAATAGTCCGCGTTTTGTCCGCGTTTTGTCCGCGACCGAACGCAGTGAGGTATGACCATTCGACTTGCATGCCTAATCCACGTCGCCAGCGTTCATCCTGAGCCAAGATCAAACTCTCAAAAAAAATGAACGGAACAAAAGAAAAAATATTATTCTTTTGTCTTACTTGTATTATTTGGATGCTTACTATCTATTTTTCTGTCAAAGTCCCAACAGCCCCTTAGCTAAAGCTAAGTAGCTCCCCTAGTATAGACGAAACCATTTAAAAGTCAATCCCCCAAACAAAGCGTCGGCTCTGCCTAGGGGATCAACAAAAAACCTATATTTTACAACCTATTTTGACTTCCTTCCCTCCTGCAAACGATAAGCTGTCACCAAAAGTGGCGAGGCAATAAAAATTGAGCTATAAGTACCGACGGTCATTCCGATAGCTAAAATTAAAGCGAAGTATTTGGTACTCTCTGCGCCGAACAAGAAAATCGCTACCAAAACTAAAATAACAGTCAATGAGGTGTTGATTGATCTAGCGTAGGTTTGCCCAAGGCTAATGCCGACAGTTTCTTCAAAACTTTGGCTAATTTTATTTTTCAGATTTTCTCGAATTCGATCAAAAACAACAATTGTGTCATTAACCGACAACCCAAGAATAGTAAGTAGCGCTGTTAAGAATAGCGCATCAGCTTCAATCCCCCAAAAATATCCAAGCAGAGTCATCGCGCCAATCGAAACGATAATGTCGTGGAAAAGAGCAATCAAGGCGGTCACTCCATATTTCCAAGAACGAACTGGTCGAGAAACTTGTCGAAAAACAA
This sequence comes from uncultured Candidatus Saccharibacteria bacterium, assembly GCA_964446245.1. GTDB lineage: Bacteria > Patescibacteriota > Minisyncoccia > Phycocordibacterales > XYD1-FULL-46-19 > CAYUNI01. The sequence goes on along the minus strand of CAYUNI010000014.1, from coordinate 14,261 downwards.
AGGCGATATAAGCCACAATCAACACCACCACCAAAGAAAGAGCAATCGTCCCCTTTTTTGCCAATTCCTTACCCAACGAAGGACCAATTAAACTAAAACGCTTTTCACTAAATTTATATTTATCATCCAAAACCAAATTTTTGGCTAGTAAATTTTTCTGTTCCTCGGTCAATGTCTGTCCGCGAAAAATCACTCCTCGATCGCCAGCCATTTGAATCGAAATGGGGCCTATTCCAGAAATTTTAGCGATGGTCTGATTTAATTCAGCTTGAGTAGGGCGAGATTGATCATAAGCAATCTCATATATAGAACCCCCCTTAAAGTCTGTCCCTAATTTCAAACCAAAGACCGCTAAACTTACCAAAGAACCAAGCACCAAAAACAAGGAGATGGCGAAGAAAAAATTCCGATGTTTAATAACAAACATATTTATAGATTAATGATTAGTAAGTCCGTGTCCAAACAACCAATTCGCCAAGCGACCTTTGTGGCGAACTCCCAAAGCAAGCAAGAAGGTACGGGTGACAACAATCGCCGTAAACATACTGACGACAATACCAATTATTAATGTCAAAGCAAAACCCTTAATAAAGCTCGTTCCGAACCAGAACAAAATCGAAGCCGAAACTATACTTGAAAGGTTGGAATCACGAATCGATGTCCAGGCTCGACTGAAACCTTCCGCGATTGAATCGTGTAAAGTTTTCCCCAAACGCATCTCCTCTTTTAGACGTTCAAAAATCAAAACATTTGCGTCCACAGCAATTCCAATCGACAAGATAAGACCAGCCATGCCAGCGGCAGTCAATGTCACCGACAAAAGTTTGAAAATTGCCAACATTAAAGCCACATATATCGTCAAAGACACGACTGATACCACCCCCGGCAAACGATACCAAAAAATCATAAACAGAGCGACAATCAGCAAGCCATAAATCCCCGCCTTAACTCCCCGATTGAAAGCTTCTGCTCCTAAAGTCGGTCCAATAGTTTCTTTCGAGACCAGTTTGATTGGTACTGGCAAAGCTCCCAAATTTAAATTTCGAGTCAAAGTCTTAGCTTCATCTAAGGTGAATTGTCCGCTTACTTCTGCCTTGCCATCACGAATCTCTTCACGAACAATTGGCGCCGACATCAACTGTCCATCTAAGAATATTGCCAATGGTTTATCGATGTTGGCTTTAGTAATCGCCGCGAATAATTCTCCTCCCTCATTATTGAATTCCAGACCAATCGAAGGCCCAATTGAATTTTGATTAAACTGAACTTGTGCCCGCTTCAAATATTGTCCAGTCAAGCCGGAAGAAATAAAATCAGGGTCTTCCTGTGCCAAAGCTAAAGTCGTACTGCCAAGACGAGAAACTAAAAGATTATTTAATTCCGATTCAGAAACTGTCGTTTCGGTACTTGTACCATAAATGGCCTTCAGCAAATCTGCCGCCGACTGTTTCGCCTGTTTTATGGCCTCTTTCTCTGGACCATCTGGTCGAGCTACTTTAAACTCAAGCGAAGGTGTCTTACTAATCAATTCTTCAGCCTGTTTGACATCGGTGATCCCGGGAAGTTCGACAATCAAACGATGCACAGAATTAGCGCTTAAACTTGATTGCTCGACTTGGACTAATGGCTCGGAAACTCCAAAGACATTAACCCGCCGGTCAATTACTTCTCGCAAAGAACTCATTGCATCTCCCACTTCCGAGGCTTTTAATTTACTGGTATCGGCCTCATAAACCAAGTGACTACCACCTGATAAATCTAAACCCAACTTAAATGGTCTGAACCAAAAAGACCCCGATTGCTCGGAGGAATAGACGATGTATCCGACCGCGATACCGCCCAACAGCAACAAAATTGCCATTAATCTGATTTTATTCATACGCCCTTTATTATATCCAGCAAAAACAAAAAAGCAATGAACTCCCGAACAAGAGCCCCGAGATTTTCTGCCGATGGCCTTTAGCTCTTAAAAAGAGGTGGTAAAAGCTTGGTCAGCCGGACGATCATATAAGCGCAGGCAAACCCTATCAACCAGCCGATTGCTATATCGCTCAACCAATGAACTCCAGCCCCTATTCGTGCCAAACCAATAATTATTGCTCCACCTACAAACCACCATCCCAGACGACGGTTTAAAATCCATACAGTAGCTGCCAACCCACCAAAAAAAGTGGCGTGACCGGAAGGAAAAGATTCAAAATCACCCGTGATAAAAATTGGTCGTAAATTATCAATCAATTCAAAAGGACGAGGAACAAAGAACAAACTTTTTACAAAAGATGTCAGTATCCAAGCGATCGAAGCACTAACCAAAGCCAATAAGACAATCCGCCCAATCGTCAAGCGGCATCGCTCACGAAACAACCAAAAAACCAATCCTCCAACCATCACCCAGCCAAGCCACTCCGCTAAAAAATATACTACTCCAGAAATCACTGGCGAAAAACTCGCCCAATGATTAGCATTTAAAGAGACCACTTGATCAATCAAATTACCTACTGGGATAATTGCCATAAATTTTCAAATAATTTTATTACCACTATAGGCCCCACACCACCAGGGACTGGAGTATAAGCTAAGGCCAAATCATAACAGGCTGGGTCAACATCACCAACAATAGATCCTTCTTGCTCACTAGTGCCAATATCGATCAAGACAACCCCTTTCTTAAGCATTGCCGGCTTAATCCAGTGTCCTCGACCAATTCCACTAATGATTAAATCGGCCTGCTTTAATACCGGCTCAATATTCAAAACTCGATCATCGAGCACCGTCACATCATAACCCTCGCCAGCCAAAGCGAGAGCCACCGGTCGACCGACCAATCTCCCCTGACCCAAGACAATAATCTTTTTATTTTCTAAAATAAAATTAGCTTCGGTCAAAATTGCTCGCACCGCTCCGACAACCGGCGAATCAACTCTCGCTTCTTTAGTCAACGCATCAACATCTTTTTGCGGGCTAATCGCCGACAAAACTTTTTCGGTCTCGATCGAAATCGGTAGAGGCAACTGAACAATAATTCCATCTACACCCTGGTCATTATTTAAACGGACAATCATCTCTATTAAGTCAGAGGTTTCTAAATTATCCTCTAAATCATAAACCACCACCTCGACCCCCAAACTCTCACCAATCTTTTTTTTCCGTTCAACAAATTGAGCTGAAGCCTTATCGTTGCCGACCAATAAAATTACCAACTTCTTACCTTGGCCAGACATTTTAGCCTGAAGTTTCACTCTTAAATCTTCAGCTATTTTTTTGCCATCTATTTTCATTGATTTAAAATTTTATCAATTTTTTCCGCAATTTTTATAAAATCTTTTTCTTTTTTACCCCGAGTAGTTTCTGCGGCTGCTCCCAAACGAATACCCGATGGATCGGCTGGCTTACGAGTGTCAAAAGGAATTGTATTTTTATTAACAATAATTCCCGCTTGCTCTAATCTCTCACTGGCCTCTTTTCCAGAAAGACGGCCTTTAGTTGAGCCAAAAACATCAAGCAAAATTAAGTGATTGTCTGTACCACCAGAGACTACCCGCCAACCTCTTTTTTTAAATTCTTTAGCCAAAACCTTAGCATTTTTAATTACTTGTTTAGCATAAATTTTAAATTTTGGATCTTGCGCCTCAAGCAAAGCCACTGCCACTCCAGCAATTTGATTCTGATGTGGCCCCCCTTGAAGCCCGGGAAAAACCGCCTTATCAATTTTTTTAGGCAAATCTCTCTCATCTCTTCGACTAAAAATCAAGGCAGCCCGTGGTCCACGAAGAGTTTTATGAGTAGTGGTTGTCACAACATCAGCCAAAAATTCTCCCTTTCGAGTAAAAAACGGCGATAAATGGGCACCTCCGGCAACCAGACCGGCAATATGCGACATGTCCACCATTAAATAAGCTCCGCAAGCATCGGCTATTTCTCGAAACTTAACCCAGTCAATTTCTCTAGAATAGGCCGTAAAACCAGCAATAATAACCGCGGGCTTTTCTTTAAGGGCAAGCGCTCTAATCATTTCATAATTTAAACACTCTGTTTTGGGGTCAAGATCATAAGAGATCGACTGCCAAAATTGTCCAGTAGCGGAAACCTTATGCCCATGGGTCAAATGCCCACCACTAGCCAAACTCATTCCCATGATTTTTCCTCCGGGCTTTACCAGCCCAAGATATACTGCCAAGTTTGCCGGCGAACCAGAATATGGCTGGACATTCACTGCCCAATCTGAAGATTTTAACTTAAAAAGTTTCAGGGCTCGTTTTCGACATAATTCCTCTATCTCATCAATAATTTTATTTCCACCATAATAACGCGCTCCGGGATAACCTTCAGCATATTTATTAACCAACTCCGAACCAAGGACTCGTAAAACTTCGGTCGAAACAAAATTTTCTGAGGCAATCAAATTAATAGCCTTTTTCTGGCGTTTAATTTCTGCATTTATTAATTGGCGAATTTCTCGGTCAATCATTATTTTCCCTTTATCGATAAAATTATTTTTATCGTCTGTAAAACAATTTTCAAATCGAGCCACAAAGATCTATTTTTAATATAAAATAAATCATAACTCAATTTTTCTTTTGTCGAATCTATCGCCAGACCATGATGAGCATGATTATCATGATAAACTTGAGCCCAGCCAGACAAACCAGGCTTAACCAAAAGACGGCTTTGATAAAATGGAATTTGTTTGATATATTCTTTTACCACCGCAGGGAATTCCGGACGCGGACCAACCAAAGACATCTCCCCTCGCAAGACATTTATCAACTGAGGCAGCTCATCGATTCTAGTTTTGCGCCACCAACCTCCGAGCCTTGTCACCTGATTTTTGTTTTCTCCACCCCAATTACCACCATCATTAGCTTTAGTCATTGTTCGAAATTTTATCATTGTCACCATTCGACCATCCTGACCAACTCGTCCTTGTAAGCTAAACAAAGCCCCCCGATCAAAGACTCTGGTTAAAACCCAGACCAAAATATAAAACGGCCAAGACAAAACAAAACCGATCAGAGCAACGACAATATCAATCAATCTCTTTACCCCATCATAAAAAGTCTTTGGTCGCCAAGAAATATTTTCCAGAAACCATTTTTCATCAATCAGAGACATCGGCACTCGTCCAAATAAATCCTCATACAAATCATCAACCGCCACAAAACGCACTTTTGAAAAAAGCAATTTATAATAATCCCACAAAACCTCTTTATGATACGCTTCATAGGGATTGATCACCAGCAAACTCAATTGCTTCCTTATTTTTGCTTCTGACAAATCGCCACTTAAAATCTCTACATTATATTTAGGATTTTTAGTCAATTCTTCTTTAAGTTCATCAACTTCCGGACCGGAACAAGCAAAATATATCTTCTCTTTTTGACCAATAATCAACTTTGGAGAGAGCCATAAACGCCAACTGAAAATTAAAACGACGGTCCAAAATAAATCTATAAACAATAAAGTTTTCGGCGTAATCCCAAAATAAGGAATAAAATAGAAGAACAGCACCGCCAAAGAAACATTTACCAAAAGAGCATTAAGCATAGTTTGAGGCAAACGCTGGAGCGCCAATCTGGTCTGTCGACGGTAAAGATCGGCAATAAAGAAAACTAAAATCCAAACTAGAAAAATAATAGCAAATGGCTGTAAGTGGTCAGTAAAAACAATCCAGTCTGGCCACTGTCGCCCACGACTCAAAATCGCCAACCACAAAGCCACCATAAACATCAAAATGTCGCCAATGAGTAAAATTAAAATTTCTCTTTTTGAACCTATTTTCATCTTAGTGTCCTGACAATACCACAAAAGAAGCTTTTTGACCAGAAGGCTAAAATATGTATAATTAAGCTAATCTTATGGCTAAACCTACTATTATTAAACGCCCGAAAAAAATTTTCTTTCTCATCACTAAGGGCAATTTTGGTGGTGCCCAACGTTATGTTTTTGAATTAGCAACCGCCCTGCCAAAATCTGATTTTGATGTGACTGTTATTGCTGGCCAAGGCGACCAATTGGCAGAGAAATTACGATCTTATGATATCAAGACTATCACCCTGCCCGAACTTGGGCGAGACATAAAAATCAAAGATGAATTCACTGTCCTTAAAATTTTAATAAAAATTTTCCGCGAGCAAGCACCGGATATTATTCACCTCAACAGTTCAAAAATTGGAGCTTTAGGGAGCTTGGCTGGTCGGCTAGCAGGAGTCCCTAAAATTATCTTTACAGCTCATGGCTGGGCTTTTAATGAAGACCGACCATGGTGGGCAAAAAAAATAATCGCCTCTATCCACTGGCTCACCATCCTTCTCGCTCATCAGACAATTGCTGTCTCTCAAAAAGCTTACAATGACATGGCTCGTTGGCCTCTAGCAAAAGGGCGGATGAAAATTATTTACAATGGGTTAAGCGCAATTTCTTTTCTAAACAAAAACGAGGCACGCAAAAAATTACTGCCAGAAAAAATAGATAAATTTTGGATTGGGACCATTGCCGAACTCCATCCTAACAAAGGGGTAGACATCTTGGCCGAAGCTTTCATGCGTCTTGTCCGCGAGCTCCTTTCGACCGATATTGGCTGGACATTAACTCTAGTTATAATCGGCGGGGGTGAACTGCGACCACAATTAGAAAAATTTATCGCTGACAAGAGATTAATTGACCGAATTATTTTACTCGGCAGAGTCGAAGATGCTAGACGCTACCTCAAGGCTTTTGATCTCTTTGTTCTCCCCTCTCGCACCGAAGCTTTTCCTTATGCCCTACTCGAAGCCGGTGCTGCCGGCCTACCAGTGGTCGCTTCTGAAGTTGGTGGTATTCCCGAGATTATCCCAGATTATGAAAAAGGAATTCTCACTCCTCGAGCTGATCTATCTGAACTAGTCAAATCTTTAAAATATATGATCAACAAACCAGCCTATCGTGATCTAGCTGGTGCCAATCTCCAAGATTATGTTCGCCAAAACTTTCGCCTCGGGCAAATGATTGAGAAGACTGTTAAACTCTATCGAGGTTAAAATTGTAATATAAAAATAAAAACAGGGAGAAAGAAAGCCTCTCCCTGTTTTTATTTTTCTTTAAATACTAGGATCAAATCTCTCCATCTCGACCTTTCTTCTTTTTTCCTTTTCCTTTTTCTCTTCAGTTTATTTCTCTTCCTTTATTTCTGCCTTCTTCTTGGCAATCTGGTCTGGTGAAAGCTTGAATTTGTTAATAAAGCCAGCAAACTTTCTGAGTCTTTCTTTTCTTAACTCTTCATAATTTATGCCAGGTTTTTTGTTTTCAGCTACTGTTAGCCCAAAAGGATCTCCAGAGGATATAGTAATTCTATCAATAACCACCTTCTCTAAAAGAGAAGTGCCCCCATAACTTTTCTCTTTAACATCAAGCAACATTTTTTCCATTGGCAAAAAAATTTCTTTCAGAGCTCGAAACGCTCCATCCAAATCATAGTAATCTGGATCCTCTAGTTCAAAATTTTTATATTCTCTACTAAATTCAAAAATTCTACCAATGTACTTATATAATTCGTAACTTTCATCAAGATGGTTGAATGCAATCCCATTCTCAATAGCCTTATCTATCGCCTCAAGAGACTTCAGCAATTCTTCTTTGGTATATTTTTCAGCCTCCTCTCCTAACTCCTCAATAAAATAAGGCAATCTTTTTTCTGCTGGCAAACGTCTTACTCTCTCTATAGTGTGAGCCTTTTCTGATTTAGTATATTTTTCTGTTTCTTTGCTGGCCATTAAAAAACCTTGGGCCTTACCCTTGGCTTTCTCTGGGTTTTCGGGATCTGACTCTCTAATTTCATTCAGCTTTTTAGCTAAATTATCTCGATATTCCTCATGTGGCTGCTTTTCCATAAATTAAATATTATCTTAACAATACCCCAATTCTACCCCCCCCTCCCCACTTTTGGCAAGAGATAAAAAGTGGACACTCAAAAATCCCCTCTTCCGTTCATCAACTTCGTCGAGGCTTCGCTGGTCAAGAAAACTACGGAGGACAAGCACGTTTAATCCGCGTTTTATCCGCATCAATCCGCGTCTAGTCCGCGTCCGCCAGCTGGCGGAGTCAGCGTTTTATCCGCATCAATCCGCGTCCTTATTGTGGCCCGATAAACTCATTCTTCACATCGTCCCGATGAAAAGCCAAAGCATAACGCCCCATTCCCATCACTATTCCCAACCCAATAAACTCAACAAACAAATGTGATCCGCCATAACTCATAAAAGGTATCGGCAAACCAGTGATTGGCAAAAGGCCAACGTTCATTCCTACATGAATTATAAAATGACTCAAAAACATAATCGCCACTCCTGTCGCAAATAAAGTTTCAAAATTACTTCCTCCCAAAAGCGCCGCTTTACATAAACGCCAAACAATAATTCCAAACAAAACAAAAACCAGCAACACCCCAACAAATCCCCACTCTTCAGCAAAAGCGGCAAAGATAAAATCTGTCTCATATTCTGGCAGAAACTTTAGTCTAGATTGTGTCCCGTACCCTACTCCTTTACCAAAAATTTGCCCTGAGCCAACCGCCACTGTCGATTGAAAAGCATTATAACCAGCACCGCGAATATCAGCCAAAGGATGGATAAAAGTCATCACGCGCTGTTTCTGATAATCATGCAAAGCAAAAGTCCAAGCCAAAGCAAAAGCCAAGCCACCAGCAACGGCAACCATAAGAAGATGTTTTTTAGACACGCCGGAGACCATTACCATTCCCAACCAAATTAAAAAAATGATTAATGCTGAACCAAAATCAGGCTGAATTAAAACCAAAACAAAAGGAATGAATGCGTATAATCCAGACACAATAATATGTCGAATATGAGCAATTTCGACATGACGCTTGGAAAAATATTTTGCCAACATTCCAATCAAGGCTAACTTCATAAAATCAGCCGGCTGTAAACCAAAACCACCAAAAGACAACCAGCTCTGCGCCCCCTTAGAAATATGTCCAAAAACAAACAATAAAGAAAGTAATAGAATCAAGAGACCGTAAAAACTCACCAATACCCCACTCCGACGCAAAAATCGCCAATCAACAAAACTTAAACCAAAAAATAAAATTATCGCCAAAGATGCCCAGACCAACTGCCGATCAAAGTAATACTGATCTGCGGTAAAAGAATTCATTGTGATTAATCCAAACCACAAAAGGGGTAAGGTCGCCAAAAATAAAATCCAATCAACTTTTATTTTGGCAAAAATGTCTCGCATATTTTTAATTTTGTCCTAAATGGAAACCGTCAATTCGCCAATAATTAGCGATCGAAGCTGGTTCAAATGGCAAAGTTTTAGGCCAAGTCAAATAAATATCTCTTGTTTCTCCTTTATCTAATCTTTCAATCAGTGTTCCACTAGCAGCAAAAATATTTTGAGCATCATCAAAAAGATAAGAAAAAACTCGAAAATCAGAAAGATCCACCAATGAAAGATTTTTTACTCGAAGCTTAAGTTTAGGGTTTGGCGACTGGCTAAGAGATTGTTCTTCTACTATCCTTTCAATATTTATTGCCAGTCTAATCGGCTTTGCTTTTAACCAATCCGCGTTCAGCCAATCTATTGTTGCTGTTTTGGCAATTCGATTACCAGTATTAAAACCAGATTCAAAAATAGGAAATCTTTCAGCAGGATTAATATAAGTTTCATTTTCTCGATCAACAATCAAAGCGCCCCCTTCATCATAAAGACGAATTACATATTTAAGCTTTTTAATCCCGGCATCAGGATTTTGATTTTCAATCAAAGCGGCCACATCATAAGTACTAGTGGCAAGCAAAAGTGGCCGCACCCACAATACTTTTAAAGGCAAGAGTGCCACTCGACAAGCTCGAGGACAAGATCCCCCACAATCAATCCCCGTCTCGTCTTGGTTTTTCTTGCCATCATTACAGCTTGGTGCTGGTTTGAAAATAAAAAATACCAAACCAAAAACAAGCAACCAAAAAGCCAAAAAACCGGCGAGATAAATAAATTGTCTTTTGCGACTCCAAGCAGACATCTTAATCTAAAGTGTAGCAAAAGAAATGTCTAAACACAAAATCCCCCAACTTTAACTTGAGGCTAAAATTGGAGGATTTTATGATTTCTTAATCAAATACTCTGTGCTGGCGGTTACCTACTCTCCCCTTGCGAGTACCATCGGTACGACAGTGCTTAACTTCCGAGTGCGGAATGGAATCGGGTGTGACCACTGCGTCAAACCACCAACACAGAAAATTCGATTTTTGAAATTTGAGGTCGAGAGGGCTTCATTTCCAAGAAGCCCAATTTGGTCGGGGTGGTTAGGGATAGGACCTAACATTAGTAGCTTGGGGCTACCTCATCCCGTATAGCAACCGCAGCCCGCGGTTTATGGGTTGGTGAGGAGAAGCGGCCCTAGAGACACTCCATCGAGCTAGTCTAGGCTGGATTACTCCTCCTCATAATCATTCGGGATAGGTTTGGTGGGACACAAGGCGAAAAAAATACCCAAGCGGGTGCGAGCAAACAAATACTCGCAAATATGTCGTTGCCTATGCCTCCATCAAACCTTCCCGACCTCAAATTTCAAAAACAAGTATTAAATAATCAAATATAAAAGAATAATGATTTTTAGATTTCCTAATAGGATGGACGAATTAGTACTCCACGACTCAACGCCTTACGACGCTTACATCTAGAGCCTATCAACCTGGTCATCTCCCAGGAGTCTCGTAATGATAATTAATCTTGGAGTTGGTTTCCCTCTTAGATGCTTTCAGAGGTTATCCTTTCCCGACTTAGCTACAGAGCGTTGCCCTTGGCAGGACAGCTCTCAGACCAGAGGTCAGTTCATTCCGGTCCTCTCGTCACGATTTCCCCTATTTCTAGGAGCGTAGACTATATCTTCACCCTTTCTATTTTCTGATTAATAGACACGGGGTTGGCATCTTACCCATCTAAACCTGCCAATCAAAAACTTTGAATGGCTTTCCAATTTAAATGAGTCCGTCCATCTTTCAGGACAAGTCGTTACGGGGTCAAACCTAAAATTTCAAACAATTCAGATCTTGTTTTCTTTTTCTTGGTTACATAATTTTCATTTTGTATTACCAACATCAAGTCAACAATCTTTTCTAGTTCTTTTTTGCTCATTTTCTTTAGAGTTGTTCTTTCTAAAATCCGACAAGCCTCAAGCAAAGATTTCGCTTGAACTTTCTTAAATTTTAGATAAGGCAACAAATCTATCAAAATAGAATTTATTTGACCAAATCCATTTATACGCAATTCAGTCATTCCATCTTTTCGATCAGAAAGATAACCTATATTGAGTTGACGTCTAATCCAGGAAAGAGGTTCTTTATGACGGCTGTCTTGATAAAAACAGATTGTCGCCATAAACCTAAACTTCTTTACACCGTCTTTGCGTTTCTTCAACTGCAACATTAAACTACCATCGCCATCCAGAAATCCGGCGATATAAGCTAAATCAATTTTAGATCGACTTCCCACGGTATTACCTTAAAAATAATTCTGGTCCTCAAGTAATTATACAACATTGTGCGGACCAACGCCAATGTTATCCCATTGCCAGAATTATTTATGAAGGCTTCACCGTTATAAGCCAAATTTTCATAGCAGATTTCTCCACTAAGTAGCAATTACTTACTAGGAACAAATCTCCACAATTATCAACGCCTGCAGTAGATAGGAGACCAACCTGTCTCACGACGGTTTGAACCCAGCTCGCGTATCTTTTTAATTGGCGAACAGCCAAACCCTTGGGACCTTCTCCAGCCCCAGGATAAGATGAGCCGACATCGAGGTGCCGAACTCCGCCGTCGCTATGGACGCTTGGGCGGAACTAGCCTGTTATCCCCAGGGTAACTTTTATCCGTTAATCTCTGGCCGCATCTAAGGCGGACCATCGGTTCACTATGCTCTGCTTTCGCACCTGCTCGGGAAGTACCCCTCACAGTCAAGCTGGCTTGTGCCATTACACTATCGGCACGGTTTCCATTCGCGCCTAGCCAACCTTAATAAACTCCTCCGTTACACTTTAGGAGGATAGCGCCCCACTAAAACTACCCACCAGATACTGTCTCGCCCCGTTTTTGCCGTGGCGGTTAGAATATACATCTTTTAAGAGTGGTATTTCACTGACGAGTCCACGACAGCCAAAACCATCGCTTCAATCTCTCCCACCTATGCTACGCAGAAAAAACGTATACTCAATATCAAGTTGTAGTAAAGCTTCTGGGGTCTTTTCGTCTAACTGCAGGTAGAGGGCATCTTCACCCCCACTGTATTTTCACCGGGCAAATCCTCGAGACAGTTCCCCAGTCGTTACGCCATTCGTGCACGTCAGAATTTACCTGACAAGGAATTGCGCTACCTTAGGACGATTCGTTTGCGTTATCACCCATTAAGCTTTGGGTTCCTCATAGTCGCCTATGAGATCGGACTATATCTTATTCAACCGACGACGCGGTTGAACTTTGGCGTGTAGTCTCTGGGGATTTTCTGACAAAGATTGCTGATAATTGGTTAGGTTATACTTCCTTTTTCGGCCTCGACCAATATTTAATTTCTCTCTCAATTTAATGATTTCTTCTAGTCCTTCCGCCGTGTGGTGTTTTCCTTCAAACACCAGCTTAGCGATTTGACTAAAAATTGAGAAATTATTCTTCTTCGAAGTCGATAGAAAATTATATTTTTTAAAGAAAGGGATTATTCTTTCTTTGATTGCCGTTGGGTTTGCCACTACATAGTAGCAGACACCATCCGCTCGTTCTTGGATCCGACCACAACCTAAATGTCGTTTTAGTAGGACCAAAACAGTTTTGTCTCGTTGCGAGACATTGAAGGTCAACACCACTTGCCAGCCGAGAGTATGATCATCTCGTTGGCGCAATGATACATTAAAACTTCCTTCGCCATCCACGAAGCCACTAAAATAGTGCGCTAATTGGGGCGGTATATTTTTTAACCAGCGTTCTTTTTCGATTTCCATTTTTAACTTTTTGTTTGTCTTTGTTCAGAATCTTTCCTGCTGATTGTCCGCACTTTATGATTTTCACTGCTCAAAAATTTTGAGCGAGTACATAAAGATACTCGGAGTTTCCAGCATATAGCCAAATTTTATAACTACAATCGTGTTTATAGTTATCGCCGACATTCACCAGGGCTTATAAACTCAGCTTGATATAATCTCACCAAACTTATTTGACCTTCTGGCATTGGTCAGGCGTCACCCCCTATACTTCCTCTTACGAGTTTGCAGGGAGCTGTGTTTTTGGTAAACAGTCGCCAGGGATACTTTAGCTGCGGCCTCTCATAGAGAGGCAGGCCTTATCGCGAACTTACGGCCGCTTTTTTGCCGAGTTCCTTGAGGATCTCTCACCCGTTCGCCTTAGTCTTCTCGACTTAACCACCTGTGTCGGTTTACGGTACGGTTTCTATCTAGATAATCTTAGAAGTTTTTCTTGGAAGCTTGCTCCCCGAAATCTCTTTTGGTTGCCCGCCAGATTTTCGCTCAGCTTGGAATTGTCTTGCGACTGGAACCCGGATTTACCTAAATTCCTTCCTCACTGCACGAACGCTAATCCAATAAAGCGCTTCGAGTACAAAACTCCGTCCCTCCATCGATCTAAACAGAAGTCACGGAATATTAACCGTGTGTCCATCAGCTGCGGTCTTCACCATTGCCTTAGGACCGACTAACCCTTGGTTGATCAACATTGCCAAGGAAACCTTAGTTTTTCGGCGTCAAGGGATCTCACCTTGATTGCGGTTACTCGTGCCAACATTCTTACTTCCGCGCGCTCCACCAGACCTCGCAGTCAAGCTTCACAGCGGCGCGAAACACTCTCCTACCACTCCGTTTTGCCGAAGCAAAACGAAATCCTCACCTTCGGTACTATGCTTAGCCCCGATTATCTGCGACGCAGAATCTCTTGATGAGTGAGCTATTACGCTTTCTTTAAATGATGGCTGCTTCTAAGCCAACATCCTCATTGTCTGAGAAATTCCACCTTCTTAAGTGCACTTAGCATAGATTTAGGGACCTTAAATGGAGGTCAGGGCTGTTTCCCTTTTGACGTACGGAGCTTAGCCCCCGCCGTCTAACTGCCTAGTATTTAGTTTCCGGTATTCGGAGTTTGATAGAGTTGACGAGGTTTCCCCCTATTCAACTCTTCCAGTGCTCTACCCCCGGAAGGTACGCTAGACGCTAGCCCAAAAGCTATTTCGGAGAGAACCAGCTATTACCAGGTTCGATTAGC
>CAYUNI010000013.1:0-18969 GCA_964446245.1 uncultured Candidatus Saccharibacteria bacterium | reverse complement strand
CGCAATAAAGCAGGATCCAAAACATCCGGCCGATTAGTCGCCGCCATTACAATCAATTTTTCATTTGGCTCAAAACCATCCATCTCAACTAAAATTTGATTCAATGTCTGCTCTCGTTCATCATTGCCACCGCCCATACCCGATCCACGATGACGACCAATCGCATCTATTTCATCAATAAAAATAATCGCTGGCGCCGACTTCTTCGCCATTTTAAACAAATCCCGAACACGCGAAGCGCCGACCCCGACAAACATTTCGACAAACTCCGAACCAGATAAATACATAAACGGCACCCCCGCTTCACCAGCAACTGCTCGCGCGAGCAATGTCTTACCAGTCCCCGGACCTCCCATCAAAAGAACTCCTTTGGGAATACGCGCCCCAATATCTAAAAACTTTTTCGGATTACGCAAAAAATCAACAATCTCCAAAAGCTCCTCTTTCGCCTCTTTAACTCCAGCGACATCTTTAAAAGTCACTTTCTGTTTCTGGTCATTCGGATCAACAATTCGCGCTCGTGATTGGCCAAAAGTAAAAGCTTGCATACTTGCCCCCTTTACCTGTCGTGACAAATACCAAAAGAAAAAGATAATAAAAATAATCGGCAAAAGAATTGGCAAGACCGAGAGTAACCAAAAACTCGCACCCAAAGAACCGGAGACTTTAATCGAAACTTTAGCCAAAGAGCTAGTGGCCACGCCATAATTTATCAAAGTCTGTGAAAGCGAGCTATCGGCTTCCTTTTTAGCCGTTTTAATTTTCTTATCCAAAAAGGTCACTTGTAAATCACTTCCTTTAACTTCGATCTCTTTCACTTGTCCAGCCGAAATAGCTTGCGCCAACTCTGAAATCGCGATCTCCGGTTCTTTCTTAGTGGTCTGCTCTGAAATAAGCGAATAAGCGGCGACAATCAACATTAGGATAAGCAAAGCCCCGGCTAATTGGTTGCCAAATTGGGTCAAAACGCCAAAACGGCTATCTTTATTTCGTTTTTTATTTTTAGATGACATTATCGTAATTTAAGTGCCTTCATCTTATAGTGAAAAGGTAAAAAAAGCAAAAATAGGGGCGGACTCGCAAAATGCGAGTCCGCCCCACTCTAACAGCCGTTAGAGCAATGGGCAATTGGTCGAAGCATGTATCTCTTCATTGCCTTCTCCTTTCTCTTCAAGCCACTCGGGCTAAAGAAATAGCTTCCGGCATGACCTCGACAATACGGCCATCCGCAAGCTCGACAACAAGCTCTTCAAACAAACCATGGGGTTTGCTTTTTCGAATCTCCCGAATAATCATCGGGCCACAACCATAAGACTCGACCATTACCCGATAACCATTGTAAGCCTGATTCCAAAAGACTTCATCGCCAATTTGCATATTATTCTCCTCGCCAAAGAGCTAACAGAAAAATGGCCCCGATGGCCATTTCCTAACCTAATTATATTATAGCACAGTCGTCAAGCTTTTGGCTTAATTTAATCTTTCTGCCAGATAATTGGTCAATTCGTCAATCTTGACCACCGCCTGCTCCATTGAATCCCGCTCTCGGACTGTCACCGTCCCCTTTTCCAAAGAATCAAAATCTATCACTACACAATATGGCGTGCCGATTTCATCTTGTCGACGATAGCGTTTGCCGATATTGCCATTATCATCAAAGGTCACTCGACCAAATTGTTTTTTCAAGGTAGCAAAAACTTCTCGCGCCAAAGATACTAACTCCGGTTTATTTTTAAGCAAAGGCGATACGGCCACTTTTGTCGGGGCTACCGCTGGCGCTAAAGCTAGATATTCCCTCACCTCTCCCGCCACCTCTTCTTCACGATAAGCTGAAAGCAAAATCGCCAAGACTTGTCTGTCTAGACCAAAAGAAGGCTCAATGACATGAGGGGTGAAGCGCTCTTTTGATTCTTCATCAAAATATTCTAAAATCTGACCACTCGTCTCTTGATGAGCCTTGAGATCAAAATCTGTCCTATAGGCTAACCCTAAAAGCTCCTTACGACCAAAGGGATAATCAAATTCAAAATCAATAGTTCTTTTAGAATAATGGGCTAAATCTTCTTTCAAAATTTCCAATTCATGGACTTTAGTTTCGTCCAGCCCAATCAGCCGTAGGTATTCCCAAACAGCTAAACGCCAATCATCAAAAGCCTTTTCCCACTCATCAACCTTAACAAAATATTCGATTTCCATTTGCTCAAATTCTCGAACTCGGAAAACAAAGTCTCGCGGGGTAATCTCATTACGAAAAGCTTTTCCGATCTGCCCCACACCAAACGGCAATTTGGGATGAAATGAATCAATAATATTTTTAAAATTAACAAAAATTCCTTGAGCAGTTTCGGGTCGCAAATAAACTGTCGCCGAAGTATCTTCCATCGCGCCAATCTGTGTCTTAAACATCATATTAAACTGACGCGCTTCAGATAATAGCCCAGCGCATTCTGGACATTTATCACTCTCTAAATGATCAGCCCGATAACGCTTATGACATTTTTCACACTCGACTAATGGGTCGCTAAAGCCCGCCACATGACCGGAAGCTTCCCAGACGCGACCATTCATCAAAATCCCGGCATCTAGCCCAAACATATCCTCACGGTCCGTCACAAACATTTTCCACCACAATTGTTTGAGGTTATTTTTAAGCTCGACACCAAGCGGGCCATAATCATAAACACCAGACAATCCACCATAAATTTCCGAAGACGGATAAACAAAACCTCGGCGCTTCGCTAGGGCTACAATTTTATCCAGCTTGTTATCAGAATTTTTCTCCGCCATTTTCCTTTCCAATATAGCAAACTCGAGACTAAAAGTAAAAAGTAAGAAAAGTAAGGTACGACCTTACGCTACACAAGTTGCGTAAGGTCGTACCTTACTTTTTAAACAACCAACGAAATTTATGCTAAAATGTATAAATGAATAAACATCTCTATTTTCAAACTTTTATCATTACTAGCATTATCAGCCTAAGCTTCTTCTTGCCACAAAAAGGCTTCGGGGCCAACGCGCCACTTTATAGTAAAATCCTATCAATATCCGAAGACAACACCTCTTTTAATCTGCAGACCGACCGTCTCGGACCAGTTCAATATTGGCAATGTTTAATCGCGAGTCTTGTTTGCAACCCTATCGCCACCCCCACCCCACCAATCGACAAAAGTATTAATTGGCGAGTAATGTTAGGAAATCAAGACAAGTCAAACGCCAGTTTCCTCACTATGTCACCTCAAGGAAAATTTCTCGCCTATTATGTTCCCGCCAAATTAAGTGGCGACCACAAACGCGCCCACAAAATTTTTGCTCTCGGACAAGAAAAAACCTACCAGATCTCTCAAACTATCGATTACTGGGATCTACTCACCGAAGAAAATCGCCTCTTTGCCTTTTCGGCTGACGACCAAAAACTTCTTTATCTCGATGATCGCGACGGCTTCCCTACCCTCTATCTTGCCGAGTTGAATAAACTCACCAATACTAAAGCACTTAAGGGGATAAAATTATTTTCTCGTCAGTATAGCGTTAGTGATTTCCTCTTTTTAGACAAAAACAACATTGCTTTCACAGCTAATCGTGAAGAACCATCTCGCCACAATCTATACAAATATAACCTTCAAACTAAAAAACTAGACAAACTAGCGGGCGATATTTCCTACAACACAACAATGAAAAAAGTTGGCGACAATCTCCTCTTCATCCGTCTGATTGGTGGCGCCGCTCGACCTTATGTTTATAATCTAAAAACCAAACGACTCGCTACTTTTTCTGGCTTACCAAAAACAACATTACCAGAAGGAATTACCGCCAAGACAATCAAAATCGGTTCGATCCAAGCGGTCGCCCTCTTGCCTGATGATTTTTCCAAGACCAAAAATCCTAATTGGCTCATCTGGCTTCATGGTGGCCCTTATCGTGGCGTAAGCTATTGGCTTCACTCCTATCACAGCTATGGTGGCTACGATTGGACGATGTGGGAGCTAGCCCAAGCCGGCGTTCCTGTCCTCAAACTGGATTATCATGGTAGCTATGGCTATGGACGCTTCTTTGCCGAAGCTATCCAACACAAAGCTGGTGTCACCGATGTCCAAGATGTTATTTCTGCTCGAAATTATTTAGTCAAAAATTATGGCGCTAAAAATATTTACCTCAACGGCAATAGTTATGGTGGCTATCTTTCTCTGCGCAGTATTCTAGAAAAAACTCAAGGAGGCAAACCTCTTTTTGCTGGGGCAATGTCAATCAATGGTGTCACCGATTGGTCAAGTCTTTTTGCCCACTATACTGAGTCGATATTTAATATTTATTTTACTAACCCCGATGGCTCACATGATGCCGGCGAGCTAAGTCGCGCCTCGATCATCAATAAATTAGACAATCTCGACAATCAGCCGATCGTTATTCTCCAGAGTGAAGATGACCGAACTATCCCTAGCGACCAAGCTGGTCTTGTCTACGAAAAACTTTCAGCCTTAGGCAAAAATGTCCGCATCGTCACCTTCCCTAAAGAGGATCATGTCCTTGTCGACCCTGCCAACCTCGAAAAAGTCTGCCAAGAAACATTTAGATTGTTAAATATAAACTCGAGCGGAAAGTGTAAAATTTAAAAAAAGCACCTTACGGATTGATTCGTCTGCACGAATTCCGCAAGGTGCTAGTGGGCCATTCATGGTCGTGTGATGAGTGTCCACCTCCGTTCTGGTTGAATCCATTGGAGTAAGTCCTTGATATCGCTCATCGTAACACGCTCGAGATCGTCGCCGATTTCCTTTAGCGATACAATTCGCTGGTCTTCGGCCAAATCGTCGAGCACACCATCGCAGATGTTCTTGCCAGTCGGATCGGTCATGAAGTTGCTTGCGAGAGCACGGCGCTTGGTTTGCTCAAATAAGTCTTCACGATCGGTCATCGAAATAATGCAGGCCTCGACAACTTCTTCTATATCATCAATTGCCTTGAGCGCGAGCGCGTCGCAATTGATCGAGAGTTCATAGAAATGTCGGAAGTTGCATCGAGAGCAGTCGATGGCATAAGCCCAAGCGCGTCGCTCTCGTACCTCTTCGTTAAGCACCTCGTTGAGCATCTCTTTCATGATACGAATAGCGCGCCCATTAATATTGCCCGGGATCTTCGCCACGCTCCGATATGCACCGACTTCGATTGGCATGATGACGTGCTTCGAAACCTCGAAGACGTGTCGCGTTTCCGAAGGTGGGGCGACATCGATTACAGGTATTGGAAGTGGTGTTCGAGCACCTTTCTTCCTCGTCGCAAATGGACTTTCGGAGATAAGTCTTACAAGTTCCGGCAACTGCATCCCACCGACACCAACGACACTAATATTTGCGGGCGTATAGTACGCATCGTAGTGCGACTGCAACTCACTTTGCGTTATTCGAATGACTGATTCGGGGTTACCGAGCGGTCGAACGAATCTTTCGAGCCAATGGCCCGCATAAAGCACTTTGCGTTCACGCACATCCAGGTCAAGTTTGAGCTTGACCGGATAGTAGCGAAGGAATTCGCCGATGATAACATGGCGTTCACGCTCAATGAATTTTTCGAGTTTGGCCGAAAGTAACATATGACCAAAGATCGAAAAAGCTTTTGCGAGAATCGTTTCGTCTGCTGGTACGAAAAAGCGGTAGTGTGTGCATGGATAACCAGTCGTGCCGAGACTAGTCATCCCACCGCAGTCTTCGAAAAATGCTTCCATTTCCTTCTTGGAGACATTGGTGTTTTCCGAGACGACGTGTTCAACGAAGTGCGATAGTCCTTCAAGTCCAACTGGATCACATTCGGCTCCACTGTGAATCAGAAATCCCATGGCTTCCCATGGTCGTCCTGGCCAGTGAGCCGCATGAACGGTCAGACCATTCGACAGTGTTGCTGATTGGAATTCAGCATATGGGTCCCACATAGGAAGTCCTCCTCATTTTGGGTTTATGACTTGTGGTTTGGAAAAGGGCGAATTTGCTATATCTATTATAAAAGAGTATTAGCCATATGTCAATGTTTCTATTTAAACCAAAACAACCCCATAAAAATCGGATTGTTTCGAGACTTTTTCGTGTTCACACTTTTAGAGAAGCGCTTGCACTGTGAAGCTTTAGCAAAGTGGTGGAAACTATCAACTCAAGTCAGAAACTAAAGCTTTAGTATACCTCGAGGGATGTTAACTATGTTAATTACTTCTTTTTTCCTTTAATTGCGACAAATAAGGCCTCTAGATTTTCATCTTTTAATTCCTTGATTTCTTCGACCACTAACCCAGCCTGCTCGAGTGAAGCTTTAATTTTTTCTAAGCTGTGAGTATAAAAAATATTCTTAGAGAGAGGCGTCACTGGAGTGTTAACTTTGCCAACCACTTTACCATCTTCGACAACAGGATCATCAAATAGACTTTGCCATTTATCATACGAATCGGGATTAGCGGTAATGATTAAAAATCTACCGCCATTTTTTAAGACTCTGGACAATTCTCTAGAGGCCGATTCCTGACCGCCAAGATGAAACCAGACATTGACCGAAAAGGCTGAGTCAATTACTCCCTCAGCGAGAGGTAAATCATAAGCATTACCAACTACAAAATCTCTTTTTTCGTTACCATAAAGCTCTTTAGCTCTTTGGGTTAAATGTTGAGAAGATTCAACCCCAACATATCGCCCTTTGACAAGTTTTAATTTTTCAGAACAAACACCTTGGCCCGAACCAATCTCTAAAATTACCCCACTATCATTTTGGTTTGCCCAATCTCTAAGAAGAGGATAAATAATTTTATCTCTAAACATTCCTTCTTCTCCTTCCACGCTACCAATCCATTCTTTGGCAACTCTCTCCGTCTCAAAAGGATTTTCTTCGTATTGCATATTCGTATTATAACAAGAAAGCGCCACGGGATGAACCCATGGCGCTCGTGGAGATAAAACCCCACATCAAGACACGACTTCGTTTACCTTACGGGGCTTTGCCTTGTAGACACGGTGAGCATTCGGTCCCGTCAGAGCCTCGAGTCGTTCGCCCTCAGGCCTGCCCACAAAGTGGCATTCCAGAGGAACAACGAAGGGGCCAGGGAAACGAGGGCCACCATTTTCGCCAGCCCAGTTAGCGATGTAGTTCATAACCTCCGATTCCCCGCTAAATAGAGCTGACCATTGGCAGGCCACCGAAACCATGTCAATGTCTCCCAAGTCTTCGCGATGCAACAGGGGTTTCTGAAACCTTCCCTTTTTGTCACGAGGTTGAGAGTTGGCCAAGCGATGCAGTTCGTTCTCCAAGAACTGAGCCACATCCACCGACAGTGGAAACTGCACCTTCACAATCTCGAGCATTTCCAACCCAACCTTCAATGACCAGAAAGGCCACGAAGGGGTTGGCGTACCCGTCAGAAGATGAAAGTGCCCTGCTCCACAAGGACAGTGATACACCTTAACCGCATTATTCATAGATATTGGTCCTCCGTTTCGGTTTTCAATCCTGTTTTATGATACAATAATAAAGCCCACAAGTCAATACCGCTGGGCGCGTAATGGTTTAATAAATTAGAGGCACCAAAAACAAGATTTAGAAGTCCTTACAATTACCAAAATCCCTTCAATAGTTGCATAAACTTAAAAGAAAGTGGAGATGGGCGGAGTTGAACCGCCGTGCAATTGATTGGCTAGAAGCGTTCTACGAGCGTAGATTGTTTATTGATTTTAAATCCAAAAGATAAAAAACAAACAAAAGATCATTTGGATCGAGTCTCTTAATTTTCGATTTTACCGACAAGACAAGCGGTTAATCTATCTCGACACGCGAAACATTTAACCAAGCCAGCCGAGAAGCGACTTAGTTAAACGCAGCTTAGGCTAAAGCGAAAGCTGGAGTATGGTAAGGACTTACCATACCCTTGCCAAGTTTGTTGGCATTTGCATTTTTCTAACAGATTTTACGAGCCAGTTAGAATCCTCGGCGCGCGACTAAAAGCGTCATCAAGTGTCAAAGCCCGGCATCCCCATATATAAACTATTTTTTCAAAGTGCGACCAATATCTCGTTCGATATCTCGTCTCTTGATATCCTCGCGTTTATCGAATTGTTTTTTACCGCGAGCTAAGGCCAGGCTAAGCTTGAGATATCTCCCTTTATTATACATCGCCAAAGGGACTATTGTCAAGCCTTTCATTTCGCCCCTAGAAGCCAGTTCCTGAAGCTCTTTTTTTGTTAAAAGCAACCGGCGATTTCGAGCTGGATCATAATCTTTTTGATTAGCCACTTGGTATGGTGGAATGGTTGAACCAACAAGGTAAGCTTCACCACCCCGCACCAAAACCCGAGCTCCCTCCAAAGAGCCTTGTTTATTACGGACACTTTTAACCTCGCCACCAGTCAATTCTAAACCCGCCTCATATTTTTCAATGATTTCGTAATTAAGGTGAGCTTTTTTGTTTTCGACAAGCGACATACCTAGAATAATAGCATAAAAAAATAAGATTGACTTTCCTCCCCTTTTCGCCTAGAATATAAGGAAATAATAAACTCTTGAAAGCCAGAATTCGTATCAACAATCAGATTAGCGCCAACGAACTTCGAGTCATTGATGACGAAGAAGGTAATTTGGGTGTTATGTCTTTCGCCGAAGCGATGGATAAAGCGACAGAAAAGGATATGGATCTAATCGAAATCTCCCCCAATGCCAACCCACCAATCGCCAAAATTATGGATTATGGCAAATGGCAATACTTAGAAAACCGCAAACTCAAACAATCCAAAGCCGGAAGCCATTCGACCGAAACCAAATCCCTCCAAGTCAAAATCGGAACTGGTGACCACGATCTTGAGCTTAAAGCTAAAAAGGCTTCTTCTTTTCTTAAAGATGGCCACCGAGTCAAGATCGACCTTTTCCTCCCCGGCCGTTCCAAATATCTTAATCAAGATTTTCTCAAGGAGCGCCTAGAGCGATTACTTAAATTTATCAGCGAAGAATACAAAATCGCCGATCCGGTCAAAAAGGGTCCCAAGGGTCTAACTATCACTATCGAGCGAGCCAATAAAGGTAAATAATCTCTAATACTCCCTTCCCTTAAATACCTTCCCAAAGGGTTGGCCGGAAGAAGCGCTCTAAACGCTAGACAATTTTCTAAAATCGTGTATATTTAACAGGTATTATGATCAAGACTAATAAATCCTACAGCAAGCGCCTACGAGTGACCAAAAATGGCAAATTGATGGCCCGCAAGCCAGGTCAAAACCATTTCAATGCCAAAGCTCCTCGCACCGCTCAATTGGCCAGCAAGAAGTCGACGGCTTTTAACCTTAAGAATAAAGAGATTGGTAAGTTTTTACCATCTTTAGTTAAATAATAATATGCCACGAGTAAAAGGAGGCGTTACCGCCAATAAACATCGTCGAAAGGTATTAAAACAAGCCAAAGGCTATCGTTTTGGTCGTAGCACCAAAGAACGCGAGGCCAAGGTTGCTCTTTTGCACGCTGGTGTTCATGCTTATGCTCACCGCAAAGACAAGAAGAGTGATTTCCGCGGACTCTGGCAGACCCAAATTAGCGCCAGCACGACTAAGTTTGACCTATCGTACAGTAAATTTATCGGTTTGTTAAAGAAAAAAGGTATCGCTCTAAACCGCAAAATGCTTGCCGATTTAGCCAGTAACGAACCAAAAACTTTCGAACAAATCATCGCTTTGGCTAAGGCCTAGCTCCCAAACTAAAAGCCCTACCGATATGGTAGGGCTTTTAGTTTGGGAGTATGTTAATTATTTTTCTTTGACCTCCTGAACAAGCTTCATAATTTTTTCTACCAATCGTTTTGGACTAGAATCAAATATTATTCGATCATTCGGCCGATGAGCATTTTCTAAAATATCCCTAATAATATCATCGGTCGCCCAATCCCCCTCTAAGACCCCAAGTGGCTTATAATCTTCAAACGCTACCGCAAATTCATGAATCGTCCCCACTCGACCTGGACCTAAAATAATCGCGTCCGAAGTCCTAGTAAGCAAAATATCTCGCCCGGGGTAACCTTGGCCGGTATAAATGATTACATCCTGGTAATCAAGCGGGAGCTGATAATGAGAGACATGCTCGTGTTCGGTCGCCGCCGGCGATAAGCCGACCGAAAAACCGCCAAGCTCTTTTGCCCCTTTAGCAGACCACAAAGGGAAGCCCGTAGTCGCTCCAGTGACTATCACCGCCCCCTGCCGAGCTATCTCTCGACCTAGATCTTCAGCAATCTCTAAAACATTATCACTAAAAAATCCGGTATCGGCCGTACCAGAGACACAAATTTTAACTTTCAAATGTTGATTACGTTGTTCGTTTTTTATTTCTTCTGGTGACATATTTTTAAAAATTTAACTCATAACTAGCTCCTGCCTGTGGTGCAAGCGCCCCCACTCCCAAATAATCTCTAATTCTTTGAACAAGGAAAAGAGAGGCTTTTGGTTCGCCCATACAAACAAAAACCTTGTCTAAATGATCGATACTGTTTTGAACAAACTCTAGTAAATGTTCTGAATCCTTATGCGCGGAATAACCGCTAATCCCAACGACCTTGGCGCGTACAGGTACCTCCTCGCCCAAAATCCGGACAAGCTTGGCACCATCTTGCAAAATTCGACCGAGACTGCCGACCGATTGGTAGCCAGCTAAAAGTAGGGTACTCTTAGAATCTGGCAAATAATTTTTTTCATGGTGGATAATGCGACCACCATTAGACATTCCCGAGCCAGCTAAAATTATTTTACTTGGCGAAGAATTAAAAATGCGTTTAGAGTCTTCTGTCGATTCGGTAAAATGCAGTTGGGGAAATTTGAATAAACCGTCACCATTTAGGCGAATATTAGTAGCCTCTTTATTGAAATAATTCACATATTTTTTATAAACCTCGGTCACAGCAATCGCCAAAGGAGAATCCAAAAAAACCGGCACCAAAGGAATCCGAGAATTTTCCATCATATTCTCGATTTCAAACAAAAGTTCTTGTGTTCGCTCAATCGAAAAAGCCGGAATCATCAATGTACCACCACTACGGACAGTATCCTCAATCACCTTTTCTAGCTTTTCTCGACGAGCGCTTCGGTCTTCATGGTTGCGATCGCCGTAGACACTCTCCATCACTAAATAATTAGCATCGGAAATTTTTTCAGTATCTTTCAAAAGAGGGGCTGGAGAATTACCCAAATCACCAGTAAAAACTAATTTTTTATTGCGCCAATTTACTTCAATCATCGCCGAACCTAAAATATGACCGGAATCTCGGAGGATAATATTGTAATCGCCGTAATTTATCGGCTCATGATAATCAACCGCCTGCCATAAAGCCATTGCCTCAGAGATATCTTCTTCAGTGTAAAAGGGCTCCTCACCAGTAAATCCCGCTAAACCCTTTTCCAGGACTTGGAGCCTACCTTTAAGCGAAACCTCGGCAATATCACGAGTCGGTGGTGTCGAATAAATTTTTCCCCGAAAACCTTGCTTGACCAGACGAGGGATCCTCCCGATATGATCAAGGTGAGCATGGGTAATAAACAAAGCCCCAATCTCCTTTGGATCATAAGGAAAGGGGTCAAGATTCATTTTCTCTTGCTCTCTTGTCCCTTGGACCAAACCACAATCAACCAAAAATGACTGATCAGAATGCCCGATTCGCTCGACTAAAAAATTAGAGCCCGTCACTGTCCCTGCGCCACTGCAAAAAGTTAATTTTAATTTTTCGGTTGCCACAACTTTATTTGTTTTATTAAACTTAGAAATATTATAACAAACTTACCTTAACTAAAAAAGCCAAACGAGATTATCGTTTGCCTTTTTTAGTCGGGTCACCGGAGATACTACCCTAGAAGTAAATCTAGGTGGGTGCCCGCAGATTACAGGCCACGGCCAGTATCAATATAGAGCTTCCCTGAAAGTATTTTTTGATCTAGATAATACCCCAGCAACCCTTCTTAAATTATAATTTTCACAAAATAAAAAACAACTAGACCAAAATAGGAAGTCGTTGGCTATTTAAAAAATTTCCCCCTCCTTAAACCACATTTCAATTTCTTTTTCGGCTTCACTGGGAGTCCCTGACGCATGAATAATATTGCGAACCGAACGCCCGTCCGCATTTGAGCTAAGAGGAGAATCAGTAGAAAAATCACCCCGAATAGTCCCCGGGATAGAATCGATTGGATAAGTTGCTCCCACCATCTTGCGGACGATCTTAACGGCGTCAAATCCTTTCCAGACCATTGCGACGACCCGACCTTCAGTCAAATAATCGACATTCCATTTTTGGACCAACTCACCCATTTGTCGATTAGACAATCGACTGAATTCTTCCCCGGGGTCAAAACCATTCTGTTCATAAAAAGCGCGAATTTTTTCTCCTATTTTTTCAAACCATTCTTCAGTTTGGCCATAGTGCGCAAAAGCCATGCTCTCATCGACATGAAGCATTTTCAAGCCAACCAATTCCAAACCAACATTTTCAAAACGACGAATAACTTCTCCGACTAAATTTCTCGCCACACCATCTGGCTTAATCACCACCAAAGTTTTTTCTTTTTTAAGTTCTATTGCCATAAAAATATCTATTAATGATTAAAATTCAGTTAAAATTATTGGCTCACCATCAGTGACGGCAATCGTATGTTCAAAGTGGGCAGAACGACTACCATCAGCCGTGGCAAAAGTCCAACCATCCTTTTTCAAAACAGTTTTCTCGCCCTTTAAAGTAATCATCGGCTCTAAAGCTAAGACCATTCCCGGCTTCAAAAGCTCTCCCTTGCCCGGTCGACCAAAATTAGGGATATAGGGCTCTTCATGTGGGGAATAACCCACTCCATGACCGCTTAAATCTTTTATTACACCAAACTTAAAAGGCTTCACTGTTTGCTCAATCGCAAAGCCGACATCGCCAAGTCGCGCTCCCGCTTTCACTGCCATTATCCCCGCCATCAAAGCCTCTTTCGTCACTCGCAAAAGTTTTTCCGATTCTTTATCGATCTTGCCTACCGGCACTGTGACCGCCATATCAGTAAAAAAACCTTGATGCTCCAATCCTAAATCTAACCCCACAATATCGCCTTCAACTAATTTTCGATCATTAGGGATTCCATGAACAATTTCTTCATTAACAGAAACGCACAAAGAAGCCGGATAAGAAATTATTGTACCAGCAGGTCGATAATTTAAAAAAGCTGGCTGATCACCACCTTTCCGAATAAGAGCATAAGCAAGGTCGTCTAATTCGCCGGTAGTGATTCCCGGGCGAACCGCTTCGCTCACCTTTGCTAAAATCGCCGCCAAGCGTCTACCGCCGGCTCGTAAAATTTTTATCTCTTCTTCGGTCTTTAATCTAATCATTTATCTTATATTCCCAATTGATTAACTATCTCCTGATGGACAGCCTCAACCGCCTGCTCGCCATTTATCCGCAGGAAACGATGGTAAGAATCATTTTGATAATACTCAAGCGCTGGGACAACATCACTCTCATACCAAGCCAAGCGCCGAGCGATATCACCGGAAGCTTTGTCATCGCCTCGTCCGCGTTCGGTCAAGCGAGTGGTCGCCCAATCGACAGAGACATCCAAATTAATAACTACTGGCTTATCATAACAATAAAATTTCAAAGCGGTAGCTAAAGTTTTCGCCTCATTCAAAGAACGGGGGGTACCATCAAAAAGCAAATGCTCATCTCCCATTAAATTTTCCACTAACAATCGAGACCAATTCCAAATTGCCAAAAAATCTGGCTGGCGCTCGGCTTGATCCATAATTTCTTTAGAGAGACGACTAGAGTGACTAGTGCCAGTAATAAATTCTCGGAACTTATCTCCTGTCTCAACATAAAAGAGCGGATGTTCGGACGAGACAATGCCTTTAGCATTCAAATAATCCCGCAAAAGACTAGCTTGAGTCCCCTTACCACATCCTGACCGCCCGATAAAAATAAAAGCTTGTTGATTATTCATCTTTCTATGATGGCATAGGGAGCGTCGAAATGCAAAGATATTTTCGCTCAAATACAAAAACCAACCCCTTAGGGCTGGTTTAAAAAATAAAAGGAATCAAGCACTATAATAAAGACATGGTAGAGTCAAACCAGCATTCCGCCAGCCGGCGGCGGAGTCCGCGTTTAATCTGCGAGATCAGCGTTCCGCCAGCTGGCGGAGTCCGCGTCTACTAGTATTCTCGCATCGAGACCTGAGCGTCCAATTGTTTTACAAAATCAAGCGCCACTGATACAACAATCAACAAGCTAGTACCACCAATAGCCAGAGCTCCGATTCCAGTAATCCCTTGAAGCGCGATTGGCAACAAAGCCACCAAACCCAGAAAAACAGAACCAACCAAAGTAAGACGAGTTAAAATCTTAGCCAAATGAAGAGATGTCGAGTGTCCCGGCCTAACCCCTGGAATAAAGGCCCCGCTTTTCTGTAAATTTTCTGAGATTGCTTCTGGGTCAAAAGTGACGGCAGAATAAAAATAAGTAAAGACGACCACCAAGATAAAGTAGGTTGCGCCGTAAAGCCAAGTATTGTTCAAAAAACTAGTCAAAAACTGAGCAAATCCCTGAACAAAAGAGTTGCCAGACGCCATTAAAAAGTTGGCAATCATTTGCGGAAAAAGCAAAATAGAAATAGCAAAAATAATCGGCATTACTCCCGCATTATTAACCCGAATCGGCAAATAAGTCGACATACCCCCATATACCTTAGATCCTCTAACCCGTTTGGCATAAGTCACCGGAATCGGTCTCTCTGCTTCGGTCATAAAAACTACCGCCGCTAAAGCCGCAATCGCCACTACAGCAAATAAAAGATAGACTGGGACTTGGCTAATATCAAAAGTTGCCCAAGATTGACTTACCAAACTAGGAATACGAGAGACGATACCAGAGAAAATAATCAACGAAACTCCGTTCCCAATACCATATTCAGAAATCAATTCTCCCAACCACATCAAAAGGACAGACCCCGCCACCACCACGAGGATATTAGTCAAACGATCAAACATTGTTAGGCTCTGGAAAATCCCCTGGCGCTCCAAGATGACCAACAAACCCATACCTTGAAAAGCGGCTAAAGGCACTGAAAGCAATCTGGAATACTGAGCTACCTTACGTCTCCCTGCTTCTCCATCTTCATGATACATCTGCTTCATTGCAGGGAAAATAAGAGTCAGCAACTGCATGATAATCGACGCCGTAATAAAAGGCCCGACACCCAACATCATTATTGAAAGATTAGACAATCCACCACCGGAGAAAATATTAAGCATGCCAAAAAATTGGCTATCACTTAAAAATCTTTCCAGCTGAATCACATCAACGCCGGGAATTGGTATGGTCGTCCCTAATCGAGAAAGAGCTAAGATTGCCAAAACAAAAAATACTCGGCGACGCAAAGAAGCATCTTCCAAGACCAGTCTTACTTTAGTGAAAAATTTATCTAGCATATTTTTTTGTTAACTTATTTAGCAAAAGCCCCCATCACGGGGCTTAAGGCAATCTTAAATAACCTTTCCGCCAGCTTTTTCAATCTTCTCCTTAGCGGCAGCCGAAACTGAGCAATCTTTAATCGTCAACGCCTTTGTGATAACACCAGTCGCCAAAATTTTGACTAACGGGAAACGACTTGCCACTTTAGAAACAATTTTCTTTGAAGCTAGAGACTCCCTAGATACTATCTCACCAGAAGAAAAGGTCTTGTCTAAGACTGTTAAATTAACTGGCACCATCTTAGGGGAAATTGTCCCCACTCGATAACCGCGAAGTTTAGGAATCTTTTTGATGATATCGCGAAGTTCTGGACGCAATTTACGACCAGCTCGAGCAAGCTGTCCTTTTGTCCCCTTACCAGAAGTCTTACCACGCTTACCGCCACGACCAATTAGCTTCTTTTTCTTAAGCGGGTTTTTTCGTTTTAATTCATGGATTTGCATAGGCGTAAAATTACTTGGTCTTAAGTTGGCTCAAAGCGACAATAGTAGCACGAGCAATGTTAAGCTTATTTTTACTTCGTGATAAAACTTTAGAATTTACATCGTGGACACCAGCTAATTCTAAAATGTTCCGGACAGCACTACCAGCCACCAATCCTCGGGCCGGCGCTGGCTTCAAAATGACCACGGAAGAATTGTATTTAGCCTCGACCGGATGAGCAATTGAATTATTTTTTGTTAGAGCCAAAGTAAGCATGTTTTTCTGAGCATCATTCATCGCTTTAGCAATCGCCAAAGAGGTGTCTCCTGCCTTACCTATACCAACACCAACCTTCCCTTTGCGATTACCAGCCACCAAGACAACAGAAAAATTGAAACGGCGACCACCGGCCACCACACGAGCGACTCGACGGACAGCGATTACTTTATGGTCAAATTCTGGTTTAACGCGCTCTCCTCCTCGACGGTCGTTCCCTCGGCCACGTCTTGGCGCACCACCTCGTCGATTATCAGCTCCACCTGATCGGCGGTCATTGTTATTTCGATTATTGTTTGGCTTGTTCTCCATATATAAATTTTAAAACTCTAAACCTCCTTCACGAGCCCCCTCAGCGATCGCCTTTACTCGACCAGTGTACTGATAACCCCCTCGATCAAAAACTACCTTGATCAAACCAAGAGCCTTGGCTTTCTTGGCTAATTCTTGACCAACAGATACAGAGCGATCAACCTTAGCAAAACCCTTATCAGATTTTTTAGACGGCTTGATTTTTGAATCATTAGCTTCAGCTAAAGTGCGCCCAGCCTCATCATCAATCAATTGAGCATAAATAAAACGATTCGATCGAAAAATAGACAATCTTGGGCAAGAAGCTGTGCCAAAAATTCGCGCTCGAACTCGTCGATGTCGTCGCTCCCTCTTTTCAGTTTTTGACTTGATGGTAGGCATAATAAAACTTTAATTAAAATTAGGTTGATTTTTTACCTTGCTTACGACGGACTTTTTCATCAATATAGCGAATCCCCTTACCCTTGTAAGGCTCAACCTTCTTATACGAGCGAACCTTGGCAGAAAAGCCACCGACCAATTCTTTGTCAAACCCGCTAATGGTCATTTGATTTTTTTCGGTGACGACCTTAAGGCCAGCAGGAATCTCAAGTTCTACCGGATGAGAAAACCCAACATTGAGGACAACCTTATTGCCAACAATATTCATTTTATAACCGACACCTTCAATCATAAGTTTCTTTTCAAAACCTTTAGTGACCCCTTCTACCATGTTGGACAAATGAGAAGCATAAGTCCCCCACAAAGCTCGCGAGTTAGAATCTTCCTTTTTAGGAGCAAGGATGATTTCTTTATCGGCAATTTTTATCTCAATCACCGGTAAAAAATCTCGTTGCAAAGAACCGAGAGGACCAGTAATTGTAATCTTCTCGCCATCTTGACTGGCAGTCACTTTTTCTGGGAGAATTATCGGTTGTTTTCCTATGCGTGACATAATATGTAAATTACCAAATTTCAAACATTAATTCTCCGCCGACTTTTTCCGCTTTTGCTTCCCTGTCAGTCAAAAGACCTTTAGGAGTAGACAAAACCTTCAGCCCAAAACCGTTTCTCGATGGCTTGAGATCGGCGACCGAACAATAAACTCGACAGGACGGCTTAGAAATTCTTTTAATATCTTTCAGTTTAGCTTGTCGGCCATCAGCACCATAAACGATATCACAAGCAATAAACTTCTTAACTTTCTTACCCTTCTTAACAACATCCTTAACATAACCCGCTTTCTCCAAAACTTTGGCAATCTCAAATTTTAAATTTGAACATGGAAAAACAACTTCGGTCTTGCCAACCTTAGCAGCGTTCTTCAACTGAACTAACATATTGGAAATAGGATCGGTTACCATGAAGATTTTTTAATACCAGGGATTTTACCCTCATTTGCTAATTCACGAAAACAAATTCGACACAAATCAAAATCTCGCATAAAAGCGTGTTTACGCCCACAACGGAAACAGCGCCGAACAACACGAGAAGAAAATTTCGGCGTTTTTTGAGCACGAGCGATTACAGATTTTTTAGCCATAAGACAAAAATATAGGCTCTAAGAGCCATTGCTATCCTAGCAAAATAAGGACGGGGTGTCAACAACAAATGCGGACTATCCTGCCTACGCTACCTCCTTCGCGTAAAGCTACGAAAGGTCAAAGAAAGCTACGGCGAGGCAAAGGCAGATTAGACGCTGATCTACGCAAATTAAACGCGGATTCCACCGCCGGCGGACTGAACGCTGACTAATACAGACTCCGCCAGCTGGCGGAACGCGGACTTTCATAATACGAAATAATGCGAATGATACGAATAGGAAACAAAAAGTCTCCAGACGTTCGACGTTTGGAGAGGCTGAAAGCTTCAGAAGGGCGGGTCTCGCTGGCACTCCAGAGAAGCCCGCCCTTCTGGGCTTAGTTATAATGTCTAAATTAACTTATTCTCTTCCTCCTCCGCCAAGTACTAAATAACTGACTACCGCCATGGGTGCCCCAGACATAATCAAAATAAACCCCGTATGCAACAACCAGGCCTCAAGGGAGCCCATGGACTCAGTATCGATGTGTCTGAAAGCGATAAAACAAAATAACTTACACCCAACCACAAACAAGACCAATCCAAACACAAACCTCTTGTCCATCTCCCACCTCCCCCTTTTGAGTTCTTTCTTAGTCCATGCGACACAATTCCAATTACATTACCACGACAACACACTTCAAAATAAAAAAGTCTCCAGACGTTCGACGTCTGGAGGAATATCCCCATCCATATCATTCACATCAAATTGTCCGCGTTTTATCCGCCTTTGCCTCGCCGTAGCTTTACATGGAGGAAGTAGCGAAGGCGGAGTCCGCGTTCAATCGGCATTAGGCCCGCGTTCAGTCCGCGTTAGTTTTTCTTAAACGGAAATCCAATCGCCTTAAAGAAAGCTCTGGCTTGTTCTTTATTTTTAGCAGTAGTCACAATCGTGATCGAAAGAC
>CAYUNI010000012.1:0-19517 GCA_964446245.1 uncultured Candidatus Saccharibacteria bacterium | reverse complement strand
AATCGCCCATTGTCTCAAAAAGCTGGCTGTATGTCTGCCAAGTCTTTTCTAAAACTGGCTGAAAATAATAATAGATACCAACAGTTGAGCCAATAATTATTCCCCATTTCAAAAAAGAAAAGACGCTAGACCAGATTTGTGCGCGGTGTAATTTTTTTAATAGACGATTATTTTCCCGAGTAATTTCGAGAATTTCTTCCAGAGAGTTTTGTTCACTATTCATTAATTAAATTTTAGCAATTTATTAAAAATAGAGCAAACAAAAAATTGCTTTTATCCTTAATAATTGGTAATTTGTAATCAATTGCCCCCTTGTAGTTCAATGGATAGAACAGTCCCGTCCTAAGGGATAGATGTAGGTTCGATTCCTACCAAGGGGATCTATTAAACAAAACAACAGACCCTCGCCCAATCATTTATCGAGCGAGGGTCTGTTGCTAAGGCTTTATAAAACTAAAACAAGTTATTTGCTTAAAAGAGCCTCGATTCTTTCTTTGTCAAAGCCAACAATCACCTCATCGCCAATCAAAATCACTGGCACACCCAATTGCCCAGAACGATCAACCATTTCTTTGCGCTTATCCATGTCAGCCAAGACATCATGCTCCTCAAAAGCAATACCCTTTTGATTGAAATAATCTTTCGCCAATTTACAATAAGTACAGGTTGGTGTGGAATAAATAATTATTTTATTCATAATTCTCTAAAAACCGCTCGAAGCGGAATTATTACTAATACTTTTATTGTAGCATACTCGTCAAGTAGCTAGAAATATCATCTTCTGCCACCGCTTTGGTTTTCTTATCCTCTCCACAACGCTTACATCGATGGATAATCTGATAAATTCCCCGCTCCAACTCTAGGCCAACCGGCTCCATTAAACCCAAACAAGAATTATTCCGATCTCCCGGAAAAATATCAACATGCTTACACCAGAGACATTTGGGGCAATGATTGGTGTAGCCGTTGCCTTTAACCTCTTGTCCACAATACTCGCAAACAAAATCTTCAACTTTTCGCCTAAATTTTAAGGTCATTTTGAAATTAATTATACACCACCCGACCTCACGACTAAAAGTCGTTCAGTGCGGGTAGCGAGAATCGGTCACGAGTTTCTAACTTCCTCAAATTGCTTCGCAATTTTCCGTCATAAGAACTCTCGACCCCGACTCGCATTCGCCTGTAGGGCGAATATGCTCCGTCTTTCGATTCTCGACGCTAGCCAAACAAATGGCTAGCTCTACCCGACCTCACGACTAAAAGTCGTTCAGTGCGGGTAGCGAGAATCGAACTCGCGTCTCAACCTTGGGAAGGTCGCATTCTACCACTAAACCATACCCGCTTTTACTTGCCTATTTTGCCAATTTTAATACCAAAAGTCAAAATCGGCTTCAGTGCCAACATTATCTACCGGTTAACCACCGCCAGAAGCGCCAAAAAGCCCCCTGATCAACTTTTGACTCACCATCGGTACTCGAAGCTATTTGCCGTCGATCTTCGACAATATTGACTAATTTTTCGCCCGGTTTAGCCACTGGCAGATTAGCCCTAATCTCCTCCTCCACCCCCCGCTCAGTTTGCAATAAAGATAACTTTTCAAGCAAAAATCTTTGCCGAAGCTCTAAATCATTTAACTTGTTTTTCGTCTCCAAGAAACTTTCTCGAGCGTAAACATTTTTTTCCCACAATCTCCACACCGCTCGTCCCAAGACAAAAATCACCAAAGCCATAAACAGAAGCAAAAATAAAAATCCCCAACGCACCTTTCGTCGTTTAGACCTTTTAGACCTTATCTTGTCTGGTTGATTTTTTTCTTCTTTCATTTTATGATGGTTGCATTATGTTCATCAATCCTAAACACAAGAAAGCGTTGCGTATTGTCTCGGCAGTCGTCGGCGTCTTGGTAATTGTATCCATGATCGCGATGTATTCCCTAGCTTTTCTTTACCGCTAATTTTCTCCCCCTTTCATCATTTTCAAAAACACCTCTTGTGGGATATTAACTTTCCCCATTTTTTGCATTTTCTTCTTTCCCTTTTTTTGTTTTTCCCTTAACTTCATTTTACGGGTAATATCCCCTCCATACAAGTAATCGGTGACATCTTTTCTCATTGCCGAAATTGCTCGGGCGGCTAAAATGCGTCCCAAACCCTGAGCCTGGATCTTTAAAACAATCAATTGTCGAGGCATTAAATTTTTTAATTTTTCGGCGGCATCTTCCGCCTCTCGCTGAATTCGACGGCGGGAAACAACCCGAGAAAAAGCGGGGATTAATTCTCCATTGATTAAAAGATCTAGCCTAGCAACATCAGCTGGACGCATGCCAACAAGCTCATAAGAAAAAGAAGCGAAGCCAGATGTGGCGCTCTTCATCTCGTCAAAAAAGTTTCGCATTAATTCACGCAAAGGCATCATCACCGAAAGCGCCGTTCGATTGTGCCCAAAACTGTCCATGGTTGTCACCTCCGCTTCAT
This sequence comes from uncultured Candidatus Saccharibacteria bacterium, assembly GCA_964446245.1. Classification (GTDB taxonomy): domain Bacteria; phylum Patescibacteriota; class Minisyncoccia; order Phycocordibacterales; family XYD1-FULL-46-19; genus CAYUNI01. Next base: position 17,043 of record CAYUNI010000012.1, on the reverse strand, counting down.
GATCATAAAGTAATTGAATAATTGGGCTAAGATAATCACTTGGAGTGATTATCTTTATTTCTACCCATGTTTCTAAAATCTGATAGCCTTTTGTATCAGCCGGAAAAAGATGCGGCGAATAAATCGTCTCTCTTTCCCCGCTTTTTTCATTGATCAAATCATAGCTAATACTAGGGGTGGTGACGATTAAGGTTAGAGAAAATTCACGCTTAAGACGCTCGGTAATAATTTCTAGGTGGAGCATTCCAAGAAAACCACAGCGAAATCCTCTTCCCAAAGCGCCAGAAGTTTCCTCTTCAAAAGACAAAGAAGCGTCTTGTAAATGTAATCTTTCCAAAGCCTGTTTCAGTAAAGGAAAATCATCCTGGCTTTCAGGGTAAACTGATGCCCAGACAACCGGCTTCGGCTCACGATAGCCGGGGACAGCCGTTCCGGGACGAAAAGCTGAAGTAATAGTATCGCCGACCTTGGCATTACCCGGCTTTTTGATTCCCGTCACCAAATAACCGATTTCACCAGCCGACAGGCAATTTACCACTTTTTTCTCTGGTCGAAATATCCCCACCTCCAAAACACTAAACTTTTCACCCGAAGCAATAAAACAAGATTCTTGCCCCGCTTTAAATTCACCATCTAAAACTCGAACATAGACCACCACTCCTTTGTGAGTGGAATATTCAAAATCAAATACCAAAGCTTTTTCTGGAGCCAAGGAGGTAGCGGTCGGTGGCGGAATCCGCTCAATAATCGCTTCTAATAATTCCGCCACCCCTTCTCCCGTTTTACCCGAGACAGCCATAATTTCTTCTTCACGACAATTTAATAGACTCATCACCTCTTCTCTTACCTCCTCGACTCGAGCAATCGGCAAATCGATTTTATTCAAAACGGGAATAATTTTTAAACCTAATTCTTGGGCCATCGCCAAGACAGAAAAAGTTTGGGCCTGTACTCCCTGAGTGGCATCAACCAAAAGCAAAACCCCTTCCACCGCTTTTAACGACCGCGAAACCTCATAAGAAAAATCTATATGTCCTGGAGTATCGATTAAGTTTAATTCGTATTTTATTCCTTTAGATTGATAGCCCATTTGGACTGGTTGCATTTTGATGGTAATTCCCCGCTCACGCTCAAGCTCCATACTATCAAGAACTTGTTCGCGCATTTTGCGTTTTTCTATTGTTGCTGTCACCTCCAAAAGCCGATCAGCCAAAGTAGACTTGCCGTGATCAATATGGGCAATAATCGAAAAATTACGAATATGAGATAAATCCATAAAGGTAGTTAATTTTTAACATATTTTGACAATAAAATCCACCCGAAAAGGGTTAAAATCATTGTAGGCAAAAACATTAAAATATCTACAACTCCCCCTGATCAGGCAAAATTGGGCGAGCGCGCCAAAAACGACGATGAAGAGCAGTGGTGAGCTCCCGCAACTCGGCGTTATCAAGCATTGCCAAGATTACCAAAAAGACGACCACACCCACTATCCCTGCCAAAAAACCCTGCAAGAAAATACCACTTACTTTATTTAAATTAAGAAAACCACCCCAGAAAAAAAGATTTTGATAAGCGACAAAGCCAGCAATCACTGCCGCCGAAAAAGATTGACGCAAAGCTCGCCAAATTGATTTGAAGATTGCGCCAAATTCTCTTTCAAACAAAAACCACAATCCAAATAAATTAACAAAAACGCCCAAAGAAAAGCCTAGTGGCAAAACAAGCATCTCCACCCCTTGGACATTTTCTACTCGCAAAAGTCCTTCCAAGAAAAAGCGGAATAATTCTGATTGCTCAAATAAAAATCTTAAACCGAGAGCAGAAACAATTATTACTATTGCTGAGGAAACATTAGCAATAAGCGGGATCTTCGTTCGACCAGCGGCATAAAACCCTCGCACCAAAAGCAGAATCAGAGCCTGAGCGGCCATAGAAACAACAAAGATCGCCAAAGCCGCAGCCGTCAATTTGGTCGCCCCCCAATCAAAGGATCCATAACCTAAAATCGTTCGGACAATTTGCGCCCGCAAGACAATAAAGAGGACGACCGCGGGCATTGACCAAAAGATTATGTGCCGAGCGGCTTCGACAATTTGTTGCATGAATTCTTCTTTTCGCCCGCCAGAAAAATGGGCCGCCAAAACAGGGAAAGCCGCAACGGAATAACTTATCCCGATTAAAGACAATGGAACGGATTGCAAATTAGAAGCAAGATTAAAAACCGAAATTGAGCCTTTCCCCATCAATGAAGCCAACGAAACTAAAACCAAAAGAGAAATTTGTTGCGTCGCCAAAGCCAAAGTCCGCGGAACAGAAACCAAAATCAAATTACCCACTTCTCGCCAAGCAATCTTGCTTGTAAGACCGGGAAAAAGTTTTAATTCCCGCAAGACAGGCCACTGGACCAATAAATGAAAAACCGCTCCCAAGACTACTCCCCAAGCCAGACCAGACAATCCCCAAAGAGGAAAGAACAAAACGACTCCAATAATAATACCGAGATTATAAAATACCGGACTTAAAGCATAAGCAAAAAACTTCTTGTATGCTTGAGTGACCGCTCCTACCAAATTAGACAAACCCAAAAGAATCGGTGACAAAAGAAGTATTCGCGACAATTTAGTCAAAAAATCTAACGAACCTTGATCAAAGCCGGGAGCAATCAACGGAGCAATCAACGGCATAAGAATAAAAAGAACAACTCCTACAATCAACATCACACCCAAAAAAACTGTAGCAACCGAATCTAGAAATTCACTCGCCACCGTCTTATCCTCATCACGCAGATGATTTATCAAAAAAGGGATAATTACCGTCACCGAAACAAAAGAAGCGACCGTCACATAAAGCAAATCCGGCAAACGAAAGGCCGCATAATAAATATCCAAATTAATACTGGCACCAAATTGTCCCGCTAACAATCGATCCCTAAATAATGCCAAAATCTGCGAAGTAAGTGACGACAAACCCAAAATCAAAGCAGCAGCGTGCAAGCCTCCAATTTCTCGCCGAACTAAATGAAGAAAACGACTAACCATTATAATCTATTTTTTAACCCCCGTCTTTGTTTTAGGGGGAACGGAAACTTTAGGAGTAGCCAGTGGCTCACGACCAGCGCGCAAGTTTGCAATTATTTTAGATAATTCTTGATTGGTTGGATTATCTTTAGCTAATTGCTCAAAGTGCGCCAAGGCTGTTTCTTGCTGACCAATCTTAGACAAAGATAATGCTAAGAAGTACCGAGCATTGGCATTACCCGGAGCCACAGCGACCAAGCTCCCTAACAATTTAGCTGAATCTGTAAACTTTCCAGCCTGATAAAGATAATACCCGAACTGAAAGGCGATATCTTGGTTGCTAGGATCAGCATTAAAAGCTAAACCTAAATATTCTAAGACTTTATCTTTTTTTCCAGCCAGCTCAAAAATTTGTGCCAACCCTAAATATGCCTCAGCATAATTATTTTTTAACTCCAAAGCTTTTTTAAATAATTTCTCGGCTGATTCCAAACGATTAGAAGAAATCTCAATTTTAGCTTGAGTGACAAAAATATCTGGCTGATTGGGCGCTCGTTTTAAGGCCTCCGCAAAATATTCTTGGCTCTTGTCGTAAGAACCAGGTATCGATAATGGCGGGGCGCTTAATGAACCATAAAAATTAGCTAGATAGAGCCAATTATGATAATCCGCTGGCTCTAATTCAACCATTTTTTGACCAGCAAAAATAGCCGAATCTAAAAGAATCTTGGCTTGCTCTTGAAACTTAGCTTTATCACTTTCAGCCAAAGGTAAAATACTATTCAATTCAGCTATTTTTAACTCAACCAATGACCGATAAAAATTATCATTCTGCTTGAGGCGCATCGCCTGGATCAAAAATTCTTCACTCTTAACAAAATCTCCTCGATTGAAAGCACTTGCCGCTTTGGACAAAAGATAATTAGCCCCAAACTGAACCGATAAATAAATACCTGCCGCCAAGACAACTACCCCAGAAAAAATAAAGGAAAACAAAATTGGTAATTGCCACTTTTGCTTTTTCTTAAAGTCTAAAATCCACCAGCCAGTCTTCCCCCACTGAGCAACAATCAAACCAAGCATCGCTCCCGCGAAAACAAAAAAGTAAAGCCAGCTTGTTAAGTCTAAATTGTTAAACAGAGATTGAATCCAAAAATAAAGTGCGGCCGAGAAAACAATCGCCACCGGAAAGCCATTTTCTAAATTGGTTTTTTTGGAAGCAAGAAAAACTATTCCTGTGCCAAAAAAGATTAAGCTGAATACAAGCCACGCCAAAAGACCAAGGATCCCTAGCTCAACAGCAAGCGTAAAAGGAAAATTAAAAGCATAAGGGAAAGAAGCAGACCAAAACTGTGTCGGCAAAATTTCGCTTGGTTTACTCTTTTGCCAAACTAAATCATAAGTTCCCGGCCCCGTCCCTAAAACAGGCCTTGTCTTCCATGTTTCCCATAATATTTTTGAAGAAATACTAATCCCCGGCTTAACGTCTAAAGCAGCCAGATTATTAGATTGCAAAAAATTATCTAAATTTGATCTTAACCAGCCATTGTTGGACCAACCTAAAATCACCAAAAGCAAAGCAATAAAAATTAATAACAAAGAAGGTCGTCTAATACTAAAAGAATTACTTTCTTCCCCTTTGTCACTAGCAATCAGACGATAGCATAAAATTAAAATTCCAAAAACAAGAAGCATTAACCAAAGCCAAATTGTCCCAGCTAAAACTACTCCCACCAGACCAATAAAAGCAAAAGCCCACGCCCAAATTTTAGCCCGACTTCCTTGTGGTAAAAATTCTAGCCAAGCAACAGATGTCACCAGTAGGCCCCCTAAGAAAACCCCGCTACCATACCACGAGCCAATTGTCGTAAAAGAAAGCAGGGGAAACCAGCCACCGAAAGACCAGCCAGTGAAAAAGCGAATCAGTTGGAAAACCACCATTACGACGGTCGAAAGACCCCACAAAATAAACAGCGTCCAAATACGATCTTTTTTATTTGCCAAAAACATTGAAGCAACAAAGAAGAAAAGCAAAAAACCCCAAACCGCGACGGAATTAAGAATGTTAAAATCACTTATCCACGATCGGTTCGTCAAAGAAAATATCCCACTCAAAACAAAAATTAAAAATAAAACCCCGCCAGCAGTCAAAAGATGATTTTTAGGCCAGACCACTTGTCCCGCTTGAAAAAATTTAACCCAAAGTAAAATAAAAATAATAAACGCGCCAATCAAAAGCCACAGCTCTTTAGAGCCCAAAAGAGATAGCCAAGAAATTGGCAAAAAGAAAATTGGGGTCAAGCCAAAAACACCAGCTAAAATAACCCAAGTGGCTTTTTCTAAAGAAAAATTTTGCTTTAAAGACCAAGTTCGTGGCATAACAAAAATAAAATTAGACTTTCTAATTCCTCTTAGTATAATACAAGCACAGACAACCAGCAAACAAAAATATGTTTACAAATTCTTCCAAAAAATTAGTGACCATAAATATCGCTGCTGAAATAATCGGAGTAAGCCCAGAAACATTGCGCCACTGGGACCGTTGCGGACGGCTAAAAGCTTCCCTCTGCCCTCAAAATCATTACCGTCTATATGATATCAATGATCTGCAAAAATTTATCAAAAATAATCCCCTCAAAAAACCACGAGCTAAACTCACAGCCTAGCAACCACCAAAAAATCCCCCAGAGGGGATTTTTTGGTGGTTGCTGGTTATAAGCCGAATTCTGTCCCTGCCTTAGGCAGTGTGTAGCTATTTATCTAGGCCAGACATTACTGGCTGGCTCAAGCGGCACTCCCCTCCCCAGTTTGGAAAAAATTTTCCCAGACTGGGGAGGGGCACGGCCTTGCACTCTGATAAGGATTTAGCCGTTTCACTTTCAATATTGCTATTGAACTTAACCGTCAAAAACTTTCATCTCTGACGGCTACCCTGATCTTTTCAAATCAAGGCGTCTCTGCTCGCACCTCGCACCTTGCGGTGGACGGGCGTTACCCGCTATCATCTTATTTAATATTCAAAAATATTAAATGAGTGTTCGGACTTTCCTTCGCTACTCCAAAAGGAATAGCGACAGCTACCCACCAACAACCTCTATAATTATATCATATTTTTGAGAAAAAAGGAAGGGATAAAACTTTACTGCGCGAAAAAATCCTTAATTTCCTTGATTATTTTAAGTAAAACATCTCTGGTCGCCGCTGCTTGATTGCTGATAAAACCACCCAAAATAGGCTTGCCTGCCAATGTCCGAATCTCATTTTCTGTTAGGGCGCGATTATATAATCTAATCTCATCTAATTGACCAGAAAAATAATCTCCGGCTGGTGAAGCGCTAGTCTTAGTCCCAATATAGAGTGGATCACCAGAAACTAAAGGATTACCACTCGCTCCACGCTTATTTACCAAAACACCATCCTGATAAATTTTTATATTTACACCATCATAAACAGCCACCAAATGATGCCACGAACCAGTCGATGGTAGCGGGGCCGTCACGCTCGACACCCCTTTTAATTCAAACAATAATGATCCGCTTTGTTCGGTCAATCGATACTGATTATCGGTTGCCCCCTTTTGAATAATCCGCCTATTTCCACCAGACCAATTATCAGCTTTAAGCCATAAACTTATTGAAAAATTCTTAACTGGATTTAATGAAGTGTCGTTATCTATTTTTAGATAAGTACTTGTCCCATTAAAAGAAAGTGCTTGGCCGACCATCCCTCCAAGAGAAGAGGGACAAACTGATCCACAAGAAGCAATCTTCCCGCTGACAGTATCTCCTACCCCTTGTCCAGAAAAATTATCAAAACTATAATAGACAACTAATCCGGCGCTTAAATCCACCGTCGTCGGCACCGAGGCTGTATTGCCAGTAGTCCCTCCCGTAGTCTGATTATTGTTTGTGGTTGCGGCATTACCAGAAGAAGATGTTGTCGCCACACTCAAATTACCATCTTGATTCATGGCTGGTTGACTAATTTCAGCTCGAGAAAAAGAAGATTCCAAAGCACCGATATCCACTTGTCGACTCTGAATTCGATTTTGTCCAGAATAATCGTTTAAACCAAAGGCCGTGCCGATATTCCGTCCGCCATCTATTGCTGGGCTACCGGCACTCGGTCGCAATCCTGAAATTAAACTACTTATTTCAGAAGCCCCCTCAGTGAGAGTCGGATGGCCGGAAGAATATCCCCCTAATCGCGGGAAACCGCCAGCCAATTTAGGGTTGGTGGTTGTCCCTGAAAGATCAAAACCCATCTTTTGCCAAGCCGCCCAATCCAAAACAGGACGAGAGCCAATTAAAAATGGTCGAACCGAGACAGGAGAATAAAAAATATTATTATCTGATTTAAAAGTATTTAAGATAAGTGGTCGATCAGGGATAAAAAGCCAGCGATCAGTCGAGCCAAATTTTTCTTGATAAAAAAGATTATTGAAAAGGGAAATATTTTGGTGTTGGTATTGAGTCGCTGGATAAGTCGCGCTACCAGCAAAAGAATAGATTTTAAAAGGAGTCCCTTTGGCACTAAGAAAAGAATTATTATTAATTACTATGTCGCGCGAGGGAAACCGATCCCACTGTCTAAACATCCCAATACTAAGAGCCTGATCGCAATTAATAAATAAATTATTACGGATAATGCCACCCTGGATATCAGCCAAAGAAAGGCACTGCTGGGCATTACGAATAATATTCCGTTCAAAAACTAAATTATTAATTAATTTATCTTTATCTGGAGCATTAGCGGCAAATTCCACTAAAAGATAATTAAAACTATTGCCACCGCCATTAAAGACTTCTCGGCCATTATTATGGTCATCGTTGTTAGTCCGCGGATCAATCCAGCCGTCAAATATATTATTTGCAACTAAAATATTATTGGCCGGATATGGTGGGTTAAAACCAGTGATACGCAAAGCGGTCCGCCCAAAAGCAACTCGCGAAAAATGATTTCCACTAAACACCGCCTTATCTACTGACTGAAGATAAAAGACATGATTACCCGACAAATCAAAATCACTATTTAAAACAGCTAGACGCGACATCGAGCCAAAGATTCGAGTATCCCCATAATCTTTGATTGAAAGATCACCGATAAAAGAATCAACAATAAAAATATCTGAAGCGTAAGGAACCGCTGTAGAAAACAATAGAACACTTTGTTTTGGATTGTAGGCCTTTACTCGCAAAAGTAAAATATTCTGCGCTCGGGCATTATCTCCATAGAGTCCAATCAACCCTTCACCCTCACCGCCACCAGTCTGATTAACAAATGGCGACCCATTCGGACTGACAAAACTAAAATCTAAATCAGTAAACGCAACATAGCCCAATCCCGCTCCCGTTCGACGAAGAAAATGCGGGACAATGCCTTGACCAGAAAACTGAATGAGTGGCTTGGTACCAGACCCCGGCTCGGCGGTGAACAAAACATTTTTTAATTGCCCTTGAGCGCCGATACTTTTAGTGACAGAAAAAATCTGTCCCCGTTTAAAATAAACCGTATCTCCCGGTGAAAAACGATTGGCCGCCACATAATCCAAAACCCGATCGAAGGTCTTCCACGGAGCATTTTTAGAACCAGAATTTTGATCACTGCCCGATACAGCATCAACCCAATATTCTGCCCCATCTCGAGGTAAGACAACTACTCGCTCAGTGACAGGCGCTGAATAATTCCCCGCCTGATCTCTCACTCGCAAAGTGACATTATAAGTCCCTGGCTTCTCAAAAACATGAGCACTATTCATCCCCCGAAAAATATTTGGATTTTGACCATAAGAATTAGGATCATTAAAAGTCCATTCATATTCGGCGATTTTTTCTTTCGGCGAAGACTGCCAAGCTTCAAAAAAGACTGGGAGTGGAGCATAGCCTCGATAGTTTGTTGTATAACTTACCCCTGTTGTTTTTTGAGTAGTGGCACTTGTCGGGAAATAAGTACTCTTGCTCAAATTTTTCCAAGATGCTCCTGCTGAAATACTGATTGCTGCGGTCAAATTGTTAATAGTTTGTCCGACTTCTACCTGAGAAGATTCTGGCGGAGTAGTATTAGATATTGGCGCAGAATCGATCTCACTAATTTGGGTCGGGGGACCAGAATAACTCGTTGCTACTGGCACCCCAGAAAGACTTGCTGGCTGATCTTGTAAAGTAGTAGTCCTCCCAGATCCCCCACCAGAGCCACCCCCACCGCCTGCCGAAACAGATGCCGCTGGTGATGATTCTAAAGAAACATTTTTATTCAAACGACTAACCTCTAAAATCTTAGCTCGAGTCTTGGGCCCAGTCGCCCCATAACCAGTCGTCAAATAATTTCCAAAATAAACAATACCGTTTCGTTTTTGAAATTCTTTAATTGCTTTTTCAGTATTGGGGCCAACTGTTCCACCAACTGGCCCTGTATAAAGCCCTTGTTCTTTTAAAAACTGCTGAAGTAAAGATACTTGTCCTGCTGTTTTTCCATCAGTTGAACCTAAATGTAGAGAAGATTTTAATTTCAAACCTCCGGAAATTGTCGCCGAGGAATTCTTCGCTTTGACTGAAGTAAGTTGAGCAATCTCAGCCAAAAGACTAGCGACCTTCGCTTGCAATTCAGCGATCGTCGCGGCTTGACCAATCAAAGGAGCGCCAGCCAACAGGCTAACCAGAAAACAACCAAATAAAATTTTACGATAAAACAACATGGAAAATAGGCTTCTCTTAACTTTATTCTAGCACTTAACAAAAGCCTGTCTATCTCTTTTTCCACCATACAAAAAATCGGCTTAAAATTGCCGATTTTTTGCGCTTAAGATGATTCTCTTTAAAAAACTATTTATCTTTTTCGTCTTTTTTGTCGCTGGTCTTATCCGAGGCCGTCATTGGAAAATCAATCTCACAAGTCCCCGCCGAACAAGCCAATTCTTTTGAACCAGTAGTCCGATCGTCATACTCATAAAGGACAATTTTAGAAAAATCAATCTCGGGGAAATTCTTTGCCATCTGCTCGTAACGTTCTTTGGTAATCTCTTCATAGGGAGCTAATTGATAAACATGATCAGATTTAGGAAGGAAAGACAGACCACCAACCATATCCCAATTGTCATAGACCCAAGTACCAACCTTTAGCCATTCATCAGAAGCAACAGAAATGGTGACAGACGGATTGTGCTCAGTATAATGCTGTTTAACCATCTTCCAATATTCAAGATGCTCTATCGCCCCTATATCAGCTTTAGTAATCGCTCCTGTCGGAGCCTTAACTGGAAACTCTACCACAAAAGTGGTGGCGGTATTTTCGGTATACCCTACCTCTGGATGATAAGGTACCCCCATATCTTTAAGCATCATAAAGATTGGGCTGTGGCTCTCTATTCGAACTCGACGAATATAATATTTGGCATGACGAGGATGGCAACCAGAAGAAGAATCAAAGAGCTGGGAGCCATTACCCGACGGTTTTACACAAGTGACCGCTGTTGACTGATTGATCCCAAAACGTTTGGCATATTTTTTATTGGTCTCTACTGCCACTTTTTTCAAACGCTCAAACACTTCCGGCTTACGCAGAGCGGGGCAATCCCAATGACCAGTGATCGAGACTCCAAGCAATCTTTCTTCTTCACAATTTTTCTTCCACTCTTTTGAAAGATAATTAAAATCTGTCAGAGTCGATTGGTAAGTCCCTAAAATAGTCGCCACTCGCACTTTATTTTCCAGATCAGCAACAGTATCATCAGCCCGAGCAACTACTTCTGATAAATTGCAAAATTGTTTAGATTTCAAAATAATCTCTCCGCAAGGATTAAGGCCGGAGGTTTCCGCATCTTTCTTAAAAACTGGCCAACGACGAGCAGGCATTTGCTTTTCTAATCCCCCGCGGTTAAAAATTCCTCGTTCGCCGGAGCCCGCCTTAATAAGGTTAAACCACTCATCGATAAACTGCTCCATTGTCGGCTTCTCATTATAGGCAACAGAATTATTCGCCATACTGCGTTCTGGATGAGTCAAATAAAATTGGCCATTTTTAGCCTCTTTCATGTCTTTATCGTCCAAATCAGACATCGATATTAAAGCACTTCGACGAACACCGCCCATCACTACCACTTCACCGGTTTTACAAATAATATCATGGACATCGAGAGTAGTAAGACGACGACCTTGTCGCTCCAACATTCGATTACGGGAAAAATCAAGTAAATTTCGCAATGGTTCAGGACCAGAAGCCCGTCCTCCCATTGTCTGCAAGCGCGACCCTTGCGGGCGAACTTTAGAATAATCAAAGGCGATATCTTTACCTTCAGACCATGTCTTCAAACCCAAGACATAAGCATCGGCCCAGCCCTCCTTACTGTCTTCGACAATATGGGTTGGTAATTTTTCTCCTGTTTGGCGCTTAATAATCGGCAATTGTTCAACACTTTGACGCTCGACCGAATATCCCATACCAGTCCCACACATTAAAACATACATAATTTCACCAAAATCTTGCCAAGCCGTCGGAGCAACATAAGAACAGTTATAAGCGCAAACATTTGTCTTAGTCGCCGCTTGCCCCGCTGCCCACAATAGACGCATCGAGCCCATTGTCTTCATCGAGACCATGTAATTATAAATTTCATCGTACTCCGCCTTGGTGAGCTTATTCCCCAGCTTACCTTTCATAAAATCATTGTAGCGACGGACTGTCTCCACCCAAGTCTCACGACGATTTAATTCAGGCAACCAACGAGAGTAAGTTGTATAATAGACAAATTCGGACAATTGATTGCGAAAATTTTTCTTGCTCTCTTTAACCAATTCTCGAACCTCGCGCGGAACCTCGCCTTTTTCGCGACGCAATTCTGAACGCCGTTCTCGATAAAGAATATAAGCCTTAGCCACTGCTGGAAATTGTTGCAAAACAAGCTCTTTTTCAACCAAATCTTGAATTTCTTCGACCGATGGCAAATAAGCTGGGCCCTGTTTTTTGGTCCTTTTAATTAATTCTACCGAAACCGCCTTAGCCACTCGCAAAGCCCCTTTCTCATCTCCTTCACCGCTAGCTTTCATCGCCTTAGCGACGGCTTGAACAATTTTCTCTAAATTAAAATCAACGAGGGTACCGTCACGCTTTTTTATTTTTTTGATGACAAAAGCACCCCTTGAGGCTTTCTTTTGGGCCTTGCTCATATTTTTTTATGTTACGCAAACTTATAATGGAACAAAAAAACTTTCCCTTCAATTCTACGAAATTTTTTACTTCTTGACCTGTTGATAACTACGAAAAAAAGTAAAACGCAACAAAAATTTTAAAGCGACAATATCGAGCGTCAAAAAGCCAGCAACCACAAGCTTTCTAGTTTAACTTTTTCGCTTTCCTTTAATTAAACCAAAAAACTTTTTTCAAAATTTTATAAAATTTTTAGAATAGACAAGACTTCTCTAACAAAATTAAATTTTACCGGCAAAAAGATTTAAGCGATTGAAAATAATTTTCTCCATTGCTTCACTCGCCGGCAAAAGAAAACGATAAGGAGCAATCTCTTCCGGAAAAGCTTCCAGCGCCTGATTTATTGCCTGTCGATAAGCTACTCGTAATTCCGTATTGATATGGATTATTGTCACACCATTTTGAATAGCAGAGACAAAGTCTTCATCTGGCAAACCAGACCCGCCGTGCAAGACCAGCGGAGCCGGTATCGCTTGAGACAGATCGGCAATTCGAGCAATATTAAGCCTTGGATTAGGCATATTTTTGAGCATGCCGTGGATATTGCCGACCGCTGGTGCCAACAAATCAACCTCGGCGGCTTCGACCAATTGCTTCGCCTCCTCAATAGTAGTTAAGGAATTTTCCCCCACCGCCACCCCATCTGGCAATTTGTCCAAAAGCTTTGAGGACTGACCAATATAACCAAGCTCACCTTCAATAACCATTTCTTTTCGATTAGTTCGAGCATAATCAACCACTTTCTTTGTCGCTTCAATATTCTCCGCCAAAGACAACTTGCTTCCATCAAAAACAATTCCATCATAACCAGCATCGATTACCTCTTTTGCTCGCTCGAAACTGTAAGTATGATCGGCATTCAAGAAGATGGGGACAGCGCTGTCTTGATTAACACTATCCACCAAAGCTCGCAAGGCCTTTAAACCAATAAAATCTCTTTCCCCTTCTGAGACGCCAATAATTACCGGCAAACCAGTCTTCTGCGCCCCACGCACAACAGCCCAAAAGCCAACCGAATCTGAAATATTAAAATGTCCAATAGCTCGCTTGGCTGATTTTGCCTCTTTTATTGCTTCCCGAAGAGTTATCATTTTTGTTATAATTAAATTAACAATTTTTAATCAAACCTATTTAAAAAGTATAACACAAAATTATGTTTAACTTGCGGACCCTTAATCGCTCAAGCGATTTTCTAGCAATCGGCGATATTGTCAATGATGAATTTGTCCATTTATCTGAGGCAAAAGTCGTCTGTAATTCCTCTGACCAAAAATGTGAGCTCTGTCTTCGTTTCGCTGACAAAATCCCTTACGACTCTATTACTTTAATACCGGCTGTCGGCAACAGCCCCAACGCCTCCGTCTGCGCCTCACGCCTCGGTTTAAAAACAAGCCTGATTACTAATCTTGGCGACGATGAACAAGGCAAGCTTGCTTTATCTCAATTAAAAAAAGAGGGTATCGACATAAGTCGGGCTAGTGTCCATCGTCGGCAAAAAACTAACCATCACTTAGTACTATGGTATGGCGACGATCGAACCATTCTAATAAAACACGAGCCATATCCTTACAAACTGCCCAATTTCCCTCTACCAAAAATTCTTTACCTATCATCTCTCGGCGCAGACACTTTAGACTATCAATTAGAAATAGTTAAGCGACTCAAAAAATCCCCCGAAACTAAATTAGTTTTTCAACCAGGAACTTATCAAATAAAAGCCGGAGTCGAAGCTCTACGGCCTGTCTATTCTCGGGCAGATCTTTTTTTTGCTAATCTTGACGAGGCCCGACGAATACTCAAGACGGACGAAACCAATCCTAAAGTATTATTGCTGGCCATAAAAAATCTCGGCCCTAAGATAGTAATCTTGACCGACGGACGCAAAGGAGCTTACGCTCAAGATGAAGACGGACACTATTGGCAAGTACCAGTATTCCCCGACCAAAATCCTCCTCTCGAACGAACTGGTGCGGGCGATAGCTTCTCCGCTACGGTCACCGCCGGACTCTTTCATTACAATTTAAGTCTTCTCGAGGCTCTCACTTGGGGACCAATCAATTCAATGTCAGTAATTCAAAAAATTGGCGCTCAAGCTGGGTTATTAAACAAAGAAAAACTCCTTCAAATCCTCGCCACCGCCCCCAGTAGCTACCGCGTCACCCCATTTTAACCCCCATATCAAGGCACGCCCTTGATATTTTTACCCTCTTGACTATAGCTAACCAATATGCTATACTCTAAAAAGATGGGGCGGCTGGGAACTCAGGGTACCAGCAGACCTCTACCGGGTGGCTCATTGTTTGGTCTCAATCACTTGAGGCCGGCCAACATGCAATGAGCCGCACCGCCGACAACAAGTCCCTCTCTCTCAGAGGGACTTTTCTTATTATATCTTTAAAATTCGTCACCTTATATATAGATAACTAACTATTCCTTAACAAAAAATTAGCCACATAATAGATATATTATAGAATAAGGGCGCTAACCATCCCCCAGAGGACAGCACTTTCCCCACGACATGTTAATCCCCCTCCCAAAACAAGACCAATGGGAAGGGTCTTTTTTCTTAACAAAATATCAAATATAAAGTTTTAAAAATTATTTTCTTCCTTCTGCTTTCTTTACTGCCAAAATAATCGCCTCGACTCCCAAATCATATCTTTCCACCAGTTCTGTCGCCGTCCCCGATTGACCAAATTTATCAGCCACGCCGACAAACTCCATTGGTATCGGAAAATTTTTCGCCAATACTTCTGCTACTATTCCGCCCAATCCTCCGGCTTGTTGATGTTCCTCAACCGTAACCACCGCCCCCACTTCTTTAACCGTCGCCAGAAGAGTCACTTCGTCAAAAGGTTTGATTGTATGATTATTAACCACCACCACCCCCAACCCTTCTGACGATAATTTCTTTGCCGCACGAAGAGCATGGTAAACAGATTGTCCGCAAGCGATTATTGCCACCTCTGGTTTTTCATCTCTCCATAAGATATTTGCTCGCCCGATTTCAAATGGAGTTTCTTCGGTCGTTATAACTGGCGCCTTTTCTCGCGCCAAACGCAAATAAGCAGGAAAGTTGGTCTCGGCAATCGCCAAAGTTGCTTTCTTGGCTTCAAGGACATCGCACGGGCAAACGACTGTCATCTGAGGTAAAACTCGCATTAAAGCAATATCTTCAAGAGCTTGATGTGAACCGCCGTCCGGCCCGACAGAAACCCCAGCATGCGAACCAACTATTTTTACAGGCTGATTATTATAGCAAATCAAAGTTCTAATCTGCTCCCAATTTCGTCCAGGAGAAAAAACTGCATAAGATGCGATGAAAGGGATTTTCCCCATCGACGCCATGCCAGAAGCAACACCGGCTAAGTTTTGCTCAGCCACCCCCACCTCGACAAAGCGTTCGGGAAATTTCTGAGCGAATCCTTCCATCTTGGTCGATTCAGTCAAGTCGGCGCACAAGGCAACAATCCGAGAATCTTTTTCTCCCGCTAAAACCAGCCCTTGTCCAAAACCAGCCCGCAAAGACTCCTGTTCAATATCAAGCGCAAAAAGTTTCGAGTTTAATTTTTGATCAGGATTAAGCATAAGATTAATTGTCTTTTTCGATTAAACCACCCAAAGTACGCAATTCCGATAAAGCATTTTTACCATCAAGCTCACTTGGTGGTTTGCCATGCCATTCATAATGTCGCTCGAATTTAGTCACCCCCTTGCCTGGAATAGTGTGCGCAATGATTACTGTCGGCCGACCAAACACCGCTTGCGCTTGACCAATTGCCTCTGCCAAATCAGCAAAATCATGACCATCAGCCTCTATCACTTGCCAATTAAAAGACTCCCATTTTGCTCTTAGTGGCTCCAGGGGCATTACATTTTCGGTATAACCATCAATCTGGATATTATTGCGATCAATAATGGCGATCAAATTATGGAACCCTTCCTTGCCAGCAAGCATCATTGCTTCATAAGTAGCTCCGCACTGCAATTCACCGTCACTCATCAAACAATAAAAATAGCGACTAGATGTCCGCCCGTGATCAATTCGATCAGCCAAAGCCATACCCACCGCTTGAGCTAAACCCGAACCAAGTGGCCCCGACGATGTCTCCACCCCGGGCAAAAACTCTCGATGGGGATGCCCCTGGAGACGCGAGCCAAAACGGCGCAAGGTTTTTAATTCTTCTTTAGGAAAATAGCCCGCCTCAGCCATGGTGGCATAGAGAACCGGACAAATGTGGCCATTGGATAGTATTACCCGATCTCGCTCCGACCAATCTGGCTTCTTTGGATCATGTTTTAAAATATGGAAATAAAGTAAAGTAAAAATATCCGCCATACCAAGAGGCCCTGCCGTATGCCCCGAGCGTGCCTCCACCAACATCGAAACAATCGACTGGCGAATTCTATTAGCGGTAATTTCTAGATATTTAATTTTCTCATCTGTAAGTGTCATCAAAATAAAATAGAGAAAAGCTTACTTATATTTTAACACAAAAAAACTCATTCTCTCCAAATGCCAAGTGCAAAACTCAAAACAATATTTTAAGATTCTTTCCCACCTTACTTCAAGCTACTAATTCTTTTTGAAATTTTTTTATTGTTTCAATAATATCACCACTCTCCCAAATTGCCGAGCCAATAACCAAATTATTTGCTCCAGCGTCTAATAATCTCTTTACTTGTTCAGAGGAATTTATCCCTCCATCAACGGAAATTATAATTTCTGGCTTTTCCGCTCGCAACCTCGCCACCTTATCATAAATCCGCTCATCAAATTTTCCTCCATAAAAACCCAATTCTGGAATCGCCATCAGTTGGA
>CAYUNI010000011.1:0-23141 GCA_964446245.1 uncultured Candidatus Saccharibacteria bacterium | reverse complement strand
TGATTGTAATGGCGGCGACTAATCGGCCGGATGTTTTGGATCCTGCTTTATTGCGTCCGGGGCGTTTTGATCGACGAGTAGTCCTTGATGCACCGGATATTAAAGATCGAGAAGAAATTTTGGGGATTCATGCGCGCAAGAAACCAATGGGTCCAGATGTTAATTTACGGGTAATCGCCGAACGCACCCCGGGTTTTTCTGGCGCAGATTTGATGAATTTGATGAATGAGGCGGCGATTCTTGCCGCGCGAGAAAATCGGCAAGAGATCAGCCAGTATGATTTGATTCGTTCGGTTGAGAAGGTAATGCTCGGGCCAGAACGACGAAGTCATATTCTCTCAACTAAAGAAAAGAAGATTACCGCTTATCACGAGATGGGCCATGCTTTGGTCGCTTCGGTCTTGCCTCAGGCGGATCCGATCCACAAGGTGTCGATTATTTCTCGTGGCCATGCCGCTGGTTATACTTTGAAATTACCGTTTGAAGATCGTAAATTGCAGTCGCGGCAAGAATTTTTGGCTGACTTGGCGATGTCGCTTGGCGGTTATGCCGCTGAGAAATTAGTTTTTGGCGATATGACTACTGGCGCGTCAAATGATATTCAGGTTTCAACTGATTTGGCGCGTGCGATGGTCACTAAGTATGGGATGAGTGATAAACTTGGACCGGTCGCGATGGAAGCCCAGACGAAATTTACTTGGTCTGGTTCGATGACCGAAGGGGCGATTTCACAAGCGACAGCGGCAGAAGTTGATCGAGAGGTATCTCGTTTGATGAACGACGCTTATGAACAAGCGGTGAAAATTTTAACCGATTATCGATTAGTGTTAGATAAGATGTCTGAAGAGCTGATTAGGGCAGAGACTTTAGAGAGAGAAGAATTCGATAAACTTTTGATTGTAAATGGCATTCAGCCAAAGATGAAGCCGGAAGAAGAAAAGGTGACGTAGGTGTTTTGTTGAATTGTGCGAGTATCAGGATTTGAACCTGAGACCTCACCGATGTGAACGGTGCGCTCTAACCAACTGAGCTATACTCGCTTGTGCCAAAAAATTCAAAGAACAGTACAAGCAATAAAAGAATAGCCTATTTCCTGTCTTTTTTCAAATTTTATGATATAAATTAATACAGGATTGCACGCGTAGCTCAGTTGGTTAGAGCACGGAGCTTATACCTCCGCGGTCCCTGGTTCGAGTCCAGGCGCGTGCACATTTTTTCTAAAAGAATATAGAAATTTTTACCCTTTGACAAAAAAATTGAGAGGACTACCCTTAGAGTAGGTAGATTGGGTCTTTGACTGTTTAATAACCCCCCATAGAAAGGAGGTGTCTAATGCTAAACCCATTTATTGGTTTATCTGGGTTAATCCGATGGCAGTCGGCGTCCATGCTCGCTCGTCTTACGGGATTAGCGAGTACATTTGACCGTCAGTTGGCGATCGTTTCAGTGACTGATCACCAGACAGCATTTGGTGCTTCTCGGCTAGGCAATCGGCCAATTTATTTTCGGAATCTTCACCATTTAGGGCAAGTCTTTTTCTCCGAGGACTGTCTTAATATGGTGAGGTATCGTGGACCAGCGGGAGACGATCTTTTCAATGAGCTGGTGCTCTTGAGACATCATGCTGGGGGGTTGTGCCAGGTTCTTTGGCTTGATTTTCCCTGGCCAGATTTGTCGGCTTTGAGGCAAGCAAAAAAAACTTTGGATTGTCGTTTGATGGTTAGCCTAAACTATCAAGCATCTGAAGAAGAAAGTTTTGCTTGTCCTCAAATTTTCAATCGGCTGGAAAGCTATTTGCCTGTTGTTGATGCCGTGATGATTGACGGCCGACAAAGTAGTTTGCCGTTTGATTCGTGCTTTTGCAAGATTTTGGTCGAGCAATTGGCCAGACTTTTGGCAGGAAGCTCCTATCAGACGACAATAGGGATTTCTGGGGGGTTAAATCAGCATAATTTGGAAGGTGTTGGTCAATTGCTTGAGCTTTGTCCAGAGCTGGCGATTGACACAATCCATGATCCGGTCGATCCTCGATCAAGACCAATCGAAATCGATGAGGCGTCGGATTTTATTCGCGCGGTTATCGCTAAATTAGCCTCGCGAATGATCTAGGGGGTGAGCCGCAGGCTTTGGCTGGCTTGCGGTTTTTCTTTTGTCGTATTATAAAGAGAGAAGAAAAGGTCTTAAATAGGGAGAGGGAGGACAGATCGATGGAGATTCTCGGAGAGAAGAATGAGACTGGTTCATCTAAGACGACAGTCGTTCTCAAGATCGATATTGTTAGACTTACGGGGCTTGTTTTTGCGGGGGCGGTTGTTTTGGGTCTATGGTATCAATCTTGGCCACTTGCGACAAATATTGTCTTAGGATGGTCGATTGTCACATTTATTTTTGTCGGAGGACTGCTTTTGGCTTCCTGGCTTATTCTGAGCTTGTCGCGTAGGGAAATCCCTTCGTGCTGGAAGCGTAATTGGTTGGCCTTGAGTTGCCTATTGGCGGGGGCGACTATTTTGAAATTCATTAGCTATTCCGATGGGGTTGATGGGCGCTTTGGTTTTGTCTTGGCGATCGTCTTGCTCGCTGTCTTTTGTACTAGCAAACGCTGGGTTGATGGTGGAGAAGATGAACCGCCGGCGGAAGAGTGATGAGAAAAGGTCGGACTGTTTGCAGTCCGACCTTTACTTTTTGGTGATTACTCAAAATGGATTTCTTGTTTGAGTTTTGCGAGTCGGGAGGCAATCTCTGGGTGATTTTCTAATTCTCGATCTTCAGTAATTAGCCTTTCGGCTTCATTGCGGGCGGCTTCGACCATTTTTAAATTACGCAGAGCCTCCATCCCAAGATCGGAAATTCCCCATTGTTTTTCTCCTGATAAGAGACCGGCTCCTCGGAGGGCGAGGTCAATCTCAGCTAATTCGAAGCCACTTTTAGCTTGTTTCAGAGCTTGCAGACGCTTTAAACTATTAGAGCTTTTGGTCTCACTGAAAATATAGCAATAAGCTTGGTGGCTACTTCGCATTACCCGACCTCGTAATTGATGTAATTGGGCCAAGCCAAAGCGTTCGGCGCCTTCGATAATAATTATCGTGGCATTGGGGACATTGACTCCGACTTCGACAACAGAGGTGGCGACTAAAATATCAATTTTGCCGGCAGTAAAATCAGCCATTGTCTGATCTTTAGTTTTCGGGTTGAGCTTGCTGTGAAGTAGACCAATATTAAATTCCGGAAAAATATCTTTTTGCAAGCGGACGGCTTCTGACTTAGCTGATTTTAATTCCAGATTTTTGGGTGGCGATATTTTTCCGGCGTTAGTCGGCGTTAAGTCCGCGTTTTCGATTCGCGGGCAGATGACATAAGCTTGCCGACCAGCAACAAGTTCTTTTCGGATATGATCATAGGCATCGTCCCGTTTATTTGGCGGAATAATTTCGGTGATTATCGCTTTTCGACCAACTGGTAATTGGTCGAGAATTGATAAATCTAAGTCGCCATAGATAGTGAGTGCAAGAGTGCGAGGGATGGGAGTAGCGGTCATCGATAGAAGATGGGGGACAGTCGCCGACAAAGACGCAGATTTTTGCGAATAAGACGCAGATGAAAATTTAGCCGTATCGTAAATTATTCTTTCAATCTCAATCTTTGTTGGGCTAAAATTGACCAATAGCGCTAGTTTGCAACTTGAACCTCGCAAGTAATTCCAGACTTGTTTTTTTTCGTTTAAGCCCAAAAAGGGAACTGCCTTTAATTCAACAATTATTTTGTCATCAATAACGAAATTTGGTACATAAACACCTACTTTTTTGTCTGCATAAAATATAGGTATTTGTTTTTCTTTACTAAATGGTATTCTTTTTTTCTTGAATTCCTCCTCTAGTGATTTTTGGTAAATTATCTCTTTATGACCCAGACCAAGAGTGTTAGCTACGGTAAAAATTACTCCTCTAATTTCATAGGAAAGATCTTTGTATAATAGTTTTTCATCAGTTTTTATCGGCGTTTTATCCGCGTCAAATCGGCGGACTAGCTTCGCTCGTTGCATTACTCCGAAGCGGTGTTGCTCGTCAATTATTGTATAAGCTAAATTGCGAAATTTTACCTTTTTTTGAATTAGGGCATGGGTGCCAATCAAGATCGGGATTTGTCCACCAGCAACCCATTTTAGAAGTTGGGATTTTGAAATATGAGTTGCTTTGTTGGGGTTAATTTTTGACGGAAACTTGAGACATTCGCCCCCGGTCAAAAGGCCGATTTGGACCCCAAGGCCACGAAAATTTTCGATAAAAGAATTAAAATGTTGTTTGGCCAAAATTTCGGTTGGAGCCATGTAGGCGACTTCGAAGCCAGCTTTGACTACAGCATAAGCGGTGGCGGCAGCGACGGCAGTCTTGCCTGAGCCGACATCGCCTTCCAGAAGTCTGGTCATTGGTTTGTTTTTTTCAAAATCAAACAAGATGTCTTTAACGGCTTTTTGCTGAGCATAGGTTGGCTTAAAAGGAAAGCGCTTAAGAAAATCATTTAGATCTTTGGCTGATAATTTCAGTTGGTAGCTGGGGTTGGATTGGTAGTCAAGTTTATTTTTTAGGCGAGAAAGCTGAATAAAGAAAACTTCGTCGAAAGCAAAGCGTTTGCGGGCGGCAGTTGCGTCAGCTTCTTTTTGGGGTTGATGGATCCAGACGAGGGCTGTTTTGAGAGAGGGTAGGTGATAGCGAGAAATAATATCGGCCGGAAGAGGATCGACAATTTGTTCCATCAGATTATTTTTTAATAATTGACTAATGTGATATTGAAACCAGCCCGAGCTGAGACCTTTGGTCTCGGGATAAATAGTCACCAGTGGCCCGAGTGAAGAAGATAAATTTTGGGAATCGTTTGAAAAAAGAGAGCGGTCTTTGTCGAAGATAGTGCTCTCGTCTCCTATCTGAGGGTTGGTTAAATATAATCTACCATTGCGTTCACTTACTTTTCCGGCAAATTGAGTGTATTGTCCCTCGGTTAATTTTTTAGCTAAATATGGTTGGTGGAACCAGATTGCGCTGATCTTTCCTGATTCATCAGCAATCACTGCTTCACCCATGGGTATTTTTTTAAAATGCGCTTTTTTGGTTTCGGTTTTTAAAACTTGACCATAAATCATGGCCGTCTCGCCGGCGACCAGCTCGCTGATTTTTTTGAATTGGCCTGCTTGGGCGTAGCGACTAGGGAGATAGAAAAGTAGGTCGCGCAAAGTTTTTAGTTTTAGGCGATTTAGAGCAATTTTTTGGAGCGGATTGATCCGCCAATGTTGATCAATGGGGTCTGTTAAATTCATTTTCTCTATGGTAGATGATAAAAGGCTGATTGACAAATTAAAGCTAAATGAGAAAATGGTCGAGGAGAAAACAAAGGGAGGTGATTATGGGGCCTGAAGATGAGAACAGCGATGACACTACGGGCGATGTCGGAGTATTTGGTCATGAACCGATCGTTCTTCCTCTTGGCTTGACCAAGGAAGAGCAAGAAGCACAGGACCGCTTGTGCTATCTTGGCTGAAAATCCCCCGTTCTGCTCTAGGGCAGGACGGGGGATTCTTTAATTTACCGTTTCTGTTTTCTTTAATTTTTCAAGATAGTCTGGACTAAGGAAAAGTTTTCCGTTGAGAAGATTTTGTAGATATAATTTGTGTGGTTTAAGGCCGTCTTTGGTGACCGCTGGATTGGCGATGTAAACCAGACACTCTCTTTCTAGCCCGTCATCATTGGTGACAGTCACTGTCTGTCGATTGTATTCTTCGGGATAGTCTTCATAATAATCTAAGATTTTTAAGGAAGCCTCGTCGAGTTCGTAGATAAGTCCTTCAACATGAGAATTTTGGTCGGGTAAAATGTTGGCGTAGCCAGTCCCATTGTTTTTGTTGTCGATGACATTGAAAACTAATTTCCAGCCCGGCAAATAACCATAGGTGATGCTTTTAAGTCGGAGCTCCATATCCTCGATTCGCTTGAGATCCATATTGGCTCCGTAGGCAAAGTAGAACATAAAAATATGAATTATTAATTAGCCATATTATAACAAAATGTAGTGGAAAATAATATCGGTTTATGGTAGATTTTTAGGGTCAGTTATAATAATCAACAGAGAGCCTCCGCCCGAGGCGGTTCCGTCTCGGGCGGAGGCTGGGCGAGTTGCTCTGAAAATTAAATATACACGGAGAGGTGGCTGAGTGGTCGAAAGCGCCTCACTGCTAACGAGGTGGCCCGTAAAAAGGCCCGTGGGTTCGAATCCCACCCTCTCCGCCTGTGATCTGTACCCCATAAAGTGGACAAGATGACGCCAATTGAGTATAGAAAACATTTTTTGGCTAGACCATGTTCTAGGATCTAGAAGTGTCTACTAAATGGGGTAAGTACCATTTCGTTTCGTCGTAGCGCACCTGTGGTGTGGAGTGGGATTGCGCAGGTGACAGAAAAATAAAGTATTGATATGATTTGAATGTCTCAAAAATATGGAAAAATTTCCAATACCACAAAATAGCCCTCAGGATGATGTTCCTAAACCTAGAGTGGAAGTAAGACCTGAATTTGCCACTTTTGTGCCACAAGAGTTTCTTGATGACCCAGTAGGATATTTTGAAAGAGAAGGAAAGAATATAAAGACGGGAGAAATTAAGTATAACGAAGCAGGTATTGTTCGCGAAGACCCAACTGCCGTGAAAGATTTGCCCGTTTGGAAAAATGAAGAAGGCGGAGAAATTCAGACCGTTGGAAGACGCGTTAATATTTCTAAAGGAGTTGTAGGGGAATCAGGAGACCCTTTTTACGAGTATAAGATTCTTGAACAGCTTGCTCGAATGGGGCTTCCTGCCGCAAAGCCTATTGCTAAAGTAGAACAATCGGGAACCCACATAATTGTCATGGAACGTATCCCAGGACTTCGCTGGTCAGAAAGAGTCAGTCTTAATCTCAAGGAGAAAGGGTATTCCAATGAAGATATCACAGCCCTCACGGCAGAAGCAGAACAAAAGATGAATGAATTGAAAGCTCGATTCGACGAGGCGGGGGTTGTTCGGGGGTGGAAACTGAAAGACATGGTGTTTGAGATTGATGTTGAAAAGAAGAAGATTGTCTCAATTATCCCGACCGATTGGGAAAGAACTAAGATTGTTGAGAAGGAATAAAAGAGAGAGTGGCCTACACACTTCGTTTTAACTCTTAAAATTACCTCTATTGAGCTAATTTTGTTTAGGGGAGAGGAGTAAGCCAACCGCTTGGCTTACGAGAGGTTCGAAAGGCTTTTTTGCTTTTTTTCGTCGCGTATTTTGCGATTAGAGAAGAGAAAAGGTATACTGATTCTGTTGGCCGATGAGTCAAATTTATGAAATAAAATATGGAGAATTATACTAAAAAATTTACACAGCTTAACAAATCAAATGCTGATATTGCTGGATGAAAATAGCTTTTAGGGTTGGTCGCCGGTAAGAGGTAGGGCAAAATAGCGTCTTGAGTTTCTTTGGATAGTGAGGACCAATTCTCGCTGATTAAAGCAAAAATGTAAGCTTGGTCTTTTTCTCGATCGGGCCCACCTTGGTATTCACTTGGTAATTTATTCCCACCATAGAGGGCGCGTAATTGTAGGACGATATAATCTTCTAGTTTTATTTTTCCCTCTTGCCAAGCTAGATCAAGCTTGTCGATAGAGCTTAATGGTTTCTTGTCTTTGGCTGTCGGAATTTTAAGCCGAGACAAGATGGTCTTGTTTTCCGGATCTTTGATTTGTCCAAGATTGGAAGCGAGTTTTTGGGAAGTTGCCGAGAAGTCGGAACGAAAGATTAGTCGACCGACAATCATTGCGACGATAACTACTAACCCCGCCCCGACGATGATTTTTATATTTTTAGGCATATTTTTAATAACTTAAAATTATGCTATCATTTTAACATTATTGAGCTTATGTTTATAACAATTTAAAATTATGACAAAAAATTATTTGATCGTGGGGGTTGTTTTGTTGGCGGTTATTGCGACCGGAATCTGGACTTTTTCTGGTCGAGAAAAGGCGATTGATCCAGAAACGACTTCAGTTCAAGATGAAGTTTCTGCTACTTCTTCTGATCCGGCTTCTGGCAACTTAGTCGAAGACAACAAACAGGCGCCCGCCGCCTCTTCGGTGGGTGGTGTTCGAGGTAGTTGTTATATCAAGGCCGATAGTCAATGTATTGATTATTTGGGATCGGCTTTTTCTGCCAGTCGAATCAAGACCGTTTGTGGTAATCAAGGAGCGGTGATTTCTAATAATGCTTGTCCGACTGAAGCTCGGGTGGGTGGTTGCCGAGCGATGATGGGGACAGAAATGGAAATGATCTCTTGGCTTTATTCTAATGGCGACAAACCGGCTGATAGTTCGATCATAGAGTTGAATAAAACTTTTTGTACGGGAATGGGCAAGAGCCAATGGTTAGATTCTAAATAGTGAAAGAAAAAAATTTAAATGACTCAGAAAGAAGCTTTGGCAATTCTTAAAACGGGGCGAAGCGCTTTTATCACTGGTGCCGCTGGTAGTGGTAAGACTCACTTGCTTAACCAGTACATTAAATATTTGCGCGATAATAATGTCGGGTTAGGGATTACCGCTTCGACCGGTATTGCGGCGACTCATATGGGCGGGATGACGATTCATGCTTGGTCGGGGCTTGGAATAAAAGATAGTTTGTCTCGACATCAGCTTGAAGATTTGGGAGAAAAAAGACATTTGTGGAAGCGTTTTCAGGAAGCGCAAGTCTTGATTATTGACGAGATTTCAATGTTGCATCATTTTCGCTTGGATCTCATCGAAATGCTCGCGCGTTATTTTAAACAAAATGAATTACCTTTCGGGGGGATGCAAGTGATCTTGTGTGGTGATTTTTTTCAACTTCCGCCAGTCTCACGCACTGGTGAAGCTCTTGCCCGCTTTGTCTATCATTCGCCAACTTGGCAAAATTTGGATTTGCAAATTTGTTATTTGGAGGAATCGTATCGTCAGTCAGATGAGTCGTACCTTTCGGTGCTTAATGCCATCAGGCGGAACGCGATAAGTGAGCGGGAATTATCTTTGCTGGGTTCGCGCTTTAATCAGAAGCCAAGTACAGCGTCTATTCCGACTAAACTTTACTCGCATAATGTTGATGTTGACGCTGAGAATGAGCGGGAGTTGGACAAACTCTCGGGAGAAATTTTCCAATACTATATGACAGAGCGAGGTAATCCGAACCTTTCGGCAATTCTAAAGAAAAGCTGTTTGGCGCCGGAAGTCTTGCGTTTGAAGCTCGGCGCTTTGGTGATGTTTGTTAAAAATAATTTTGAAGAAGGTTACGCTAATGGCACTCTGGGGACAGTGGTCGGGTGTGCTTATGATTCGGTCCGGGTGAGATTAGGTAATGGCAAAGTCGTAGAAGTGAAATCAGCGCCGTGGCTTATTGAAGAAGGGGGAGTGACTAAGGCGGAGATAAAACAATTACCTTTGCGATTGGCTTGGGCGATCACTGTCCACAAGAGCCAAGGCCTAAGTTTAGATGCCGCTGAGGTGGACTTGTCGCAATCATTTGAAAGAGGTATGGGTTATGTAGCACTTTCGCGAGTTCGATCATTAGCCGGGCTATCGCTTAAAGGTCTCAATGATTTAGCCTTGCAGGTTTCAGAAGAGGTGTTGGCAAAAGATGAAGAGTTCAAAGAAGCTTCAGCAAAGCAGGCAGGTAAATGGCGAAAGTTCTCTCTTTCGGAGCTGACTAAAATGCAAAAAGAATTTTTGGCTAAAGTGGCGCCAGAAGGTGGTCGGAAAAAGGCGAAGAAAATAGAGACAGCCGAAATTACAAAGCAATTATTGAAAGCGGGCAAATCGCTAAAGGCGATCGCTAAAGAGCGAGGTTTGACGGAGGGGACAATCATCGGCCATTTGGAAAAGATTAAAGAAAAAGATCCGCGGGCTGATCTGGCTAATTTGCGGAAAGAATTGTCGGCTACTAGATTAAAAAAGATTATCCAAGCTTTGTCGCGGGTTGGAATGGAGGGTGGGCAATATCGACTTTCGCCAGCTAAGGCGGTCTTAGGGGACGACTTTTCGTTTGAAGAAATCAGGATTGCTCGTCTTTTAATGTAAAAGAATGGGGCTGTACATAAGTCGGACTAATGTAGTGGTATTGTTTTTTTGTTTGTTTTATGTTATAATTATAAATAGAGTAGTTGGCCTTAAAAAAGAGAGAAAAAACAAGGGTTTGAAGGGAGGTGAGATTTATGTCGATTAATGGCAGTTTTGTCGAGCTGAATGATCTAGCGCGACAAAAGATTGGCCACGATTTGATCCCTAAACGATTAGAGCCTGATACGGAGGGGGTGCGGGCGTTGTTTAGTCGAGCGGGGATGAGATTTTTTGGTGAAGGGACCGGGCCTTTTCGTGGCTATTGGCTCGTCGAGTACTCAAGCGGTTGGCGACTTTTAGCTCGATCGCCTCTGGAATCTTGGCTTATCGATCGTTATGATCATCGTCGAGCCAAGATCATGACTCAGGTCAATCATCGTTTGAAAGTGGAGCCTCGATTTTCGGTGATTGATGAAATTGTCCCCTCAGGTTCCTCTGAGGCGAGTTGGTATGCTCGTTCGAGAATAGAGGACGCTTGTGGGGTCAATAATCGGTATTTTCGTCGTTTGGCCCTGCCTGACGATGAGCCGAAAAGATCCATGGTTGTTGAGCGGGCAAGGGGATACGCTTTAAGATGGCTTGAGCGTTGTGCTCCCGACTGGAAGGACCCCTTTGCCTATTGGTGAGCCTTACATTGCGAAATGTCGGGCTCTTTTTGTTTTAACCATGAGCAAGGGTAAAGGCGATCACTTGCCGAGCGCCAGCTTTTTTAAAAATTTGGTGAAGTTCTTTTAAGGTAGCGCCAGTAGTTGTCACATCGTCAATCAAAATAATATTTTTCTTAGAAATAATTTTTGGCGCTTGGGATGAGAGCTCGAAGACGCCGTGCAAATTTTTAAGTCGGTCGCGTCGGCGTAAGCTGGCTTGTGCTGGCGTGTCTTTTATTTTTTTCACCAAGTTGGTTTTTAAAATGAAATTTTGCGGTGTTTGGAGACAAAAATTTTTGGCAAGAAGCTCAGCTTGATTAAAGCCTCGCTCGCGAAACCGTTTGGCAGATAGGGGTACGGGAATGACCAAAAAAAGTTGCTCTTTTCTTTGCCAGCTGGAAATATCAGCTAGTTTTTCTAAAGCAAAATCATATAATAGTGTTCCTAGCTCGACACTTAAGTTGTGGAGTTTGCGATATTTTAAAAACCAGATCAGGCGTCGGACTTGTTGGTCATGATAGTCGAAAGCAGGATAAATAAAATTAAATTCTGGCGAAGGAGCGGATGGGAGATTGCTAGCACAATTATCACAGAGATAAAGTCCCGCTTTCTGACAAATAAGACAGCGTCGGGGAAAGAAAAAATTAACTAGAAAAGAAAATGGCATTTGAAAAGATAATTAAATTATATACAGTCACTGATTGTTTTTCTATAATTGTGATATAATTCTAATAAGTACCAGAGAATTCTTAAATGGATAATCCGTTCAAAAAAATATTTGGCAATTTGGTTGGCGAACTAACTCCAAAGTCCAAGAGTGTTTTTGCTTTGGATCTTGGTTTTTCATCTGCCAAAGTTGTGCAGTTGCGAAATGATCGAGGACGAGTGGTCCTTGAGACTTATGGTGAGCTGGCGACTGGTCCCTATGGTGGTCTTGCAGTCGGCCAAGCGACGAATCTTTCTATCGAAAAAACGGCTGAAATGCTTAAGGATTTGATGCGAGAGGCGAGTGTGACAGCGACGATTGGAGCAATTGCTATTCCTTTACGATCAAGTTTGATTATGACGATAGAAGTGCCGGATTTAGGAAAGGCGCGCTTAGCGGAGATGGTGCCGATTGAAGCTCGAAAATATGTGCCGGTGCCGATTACTGAAGTGATGCTTGACTGGTGGGTTGTGCCTAAACAATTCAATACTGAATCAGTAGAAAAGATTGCTATCGGCGCTGGTTCGCAAAATAAAATGATCGAAGTGTTGGTCGCCGCTATCCACAGGGATACCATACAGCAATACACTGAGATTAGTGGTATGATTAGTGTGAAGCCGTCGTTTTTTGAAATTGAAACTTTTAGTGAAATTCGTTCGACATTGCGCAATGATTTGTCGCCAACGGTAATTTTAGATATTGGCGCTGGTACAAGCAAAATGACGATTGTCGACTATGGTATCGTACGGGTTTCGCATACGATTAACAAAGGCTCACAAGATATCACAATGGCGATCTCTCGTAGCATGGGTCTGTCGTTTGCTAAGGCTGAAGAGATTAAGCGACAAGTTGGCTTAACCGGACGAGTCGGGATGGAGGATCTGGAAAATTCTGTCAGCCCGATTATTGAATATATCTTTGCTGAGGTTAATCGCGTAATGATCAACTACGAAAAACGATTCAAGCGTTCGGTAAGTAAGGTTGTCTTGCTTGGTGGAGGGGCCTTGATGAAGGGTCTCACCGATATTGCCAAGAAAAGTATCGAGATACCAGTCACTGTCGGCACGCCGTTTGATAAAGTCGAAGCCCCAGCTTTTCTGACTAATATTTTGACAGAATCTGGCCCATCGTTTGCTGTTGCTATTGGCCTAGCCTTACGGGCGCTCGAAGAAAACTAAAATTTTCACCCAACTTTAATATATTTCTATGGACACTCCAATTCAAACATCTTTTATCCCTAAACAATCGCTTGCTGGCGATCGTCCGCGTCGCGATCCGGGCAATCTCTTGTTTACGATTTCTATGGTGATTTTGGTTTTGTCTATATTAGGATTGGCTTTGTCGATTGGAGTGCGCTACTTTTTGTTTGATAATATTTATCGCGATTGCGATAGTGGTTCAGCTGGGAAGTGTGGTCTGAAAAAGACCCTCGCCTTGAATCGTGAAAGCTTGGATCCCAATTCTCTTCAGCAAATTAAAAATCTTGATTTAAAGATTCGCAATGGTCAAACTCTTCTCAATAATCACACCTCTGTTCGACCATTGTTCGACCTTTTGAGCAAGTTGACGGTCCAGTCTATTCAGTATCGTAAGTTTGAATTTGGACCAGAGGGAGTCAAGATTGAAGGTATTGCTCGTGGGTATGAGGATGTCGCTGTCCAGTCACGGATTTTTGCTTCAGAAGAAAATAAAGAAAAAATCCGCAATTTTATTTTTTCTGATCTAGATTTAGATCAGAAAGGGAATGTTGTTTTTAAGTTAGCGTTAACGGTCGACCCTACTATTTTAAAGTTTAAGGAGCAATCCGGTTTTTAATCTATGCGACTATTGCCTACAATTATTGTCCTCATCTTTGCCCTCGGGATATTTTTTGGTCTGACTAATTCGGTAATCAATGGCACCGGTACACCATGGCTGGCTAAAGCTTTAATGATGAAAGAAAATACCGCCGAACCAGAGCATTATAAGGGGATAAAAGAGCTTTGGGCCGAACGATCTGAGCTCAATCGTGGACTAGAAAATGCCTCTGAGCTAGCTAAAAGACGAGACGATCTTTTGGGTAAGCTCAATGCGATTCCTGTCGACCAACGCGACCGTTTGAATAATTTTTTGCCAGACAATGTCGATA
Source organism: uncultured Candidatus Saccharibacteria bacterium (assembly GCA_964446245.1). GTDB lineage: Bacteria > Patescibacteriota > Minisyncoccia > Phycocordibacterales > XYD1-FULL-46-19 > CAYUNI01. The sequence continues at coordinate 9,511 of CAYUNI010000011.1, read as the reverse complement.
ATGTTCAATTGATTATCGATATCAACAATATTGCTTCTAATCAAGGAATGATAATTAAAAATATCAAATTACAAACAGGCGATGAGAACAAATCAGCGAATCGCATTTCGGTAGCCGCGGCTTCAAGCTCTAATCCAATCAACACCATCAAGCTAGCTTTTTCGGTCTCTGGCCCTTATGAATCCTTCCTTAATTTTATGGATTCTTTGGCGCAGAGTTTGCGTTTGGTCGATGTGAGTATGATCAGCTTTAGTTCTGATGAGAAGAATTTCTACACTTACAATGTCGAGATTAAAACTTATTGGCTCAAATAATTACCATGCCTGATTTCAAAAAACCAATGAATTTGTTTATCGCTCTGGTCGCCTTGGTAGCTTTATTTTTAGCCTATCGTTATTTTTTTAAGAGTGATTCTAGTGAAGAGGTAGGGGTGACAGTCACCTCGGGCCCGGGAGCGGCTTTGGTGGATACTGAAGCTGATAAATTTTTAACTCTTCTCAATCAGTTGCCGGCAAAATTTGACACCACCTTTTTAGATGATCCTTTTTTGGCCAAATTAAAGAATTTTTCTCGACCTTTACCAGAGCGAGCGCTTGGACGCTACAACCCTTTCGACACTATTGGCTTAGGCAATATGTCCAATACTGCTTCGGCTGGCAATGTGGCAACAATCGAGATGAGTACTTCGACAGCGACTAGCACCAAGAAGTCTACTGTTAAGACTACCGCCCCTAAAGCTAGTGCCAAAGTGGCTCCAGCGCCTGCTTTAACCGAGCCAAGCGCAAATGAAGTGATTGATTTCGGCGCTGATCCGTTGATTGATTTAGGACAATAAAAAGATGAATGACGATTTGACAGAAATCCCAAGCCGAGTTTTGGGTGGGAAGAAAATCTCACTTGATGTTTTAAAGTTTATCCCGCATGACTCGGCGGAATATTATCAAATTTTACCCCTTGGTGTTTCAGACGGGGTTTTGGAGGTGGGAATGGTAGACCCAGAAAGCACTGAAGCAAAAGACGCCTTACAATTTATCGCCACCAAAAGCAATTTGCCGTTTAAAATTTTCTTGATTTCTAAAGATGATTTTGAAGCGGGGGTGAAGAGTTATGAGGGGTTGTCTGGGCAAGTAGATAAAGCGTTGGGCGATTTGGAGACCGATATCAAGGCTGCCGAAGCGACCGCTGCTAATTTCATTAAACAAGCATCAAATGCGCCACAGGCTAATCTGGTAGAAGAAGCGCCTGTGACCAAGATTGTGGCGGTCATACTTCAGCATGCGACTTCTGGTGGAGCTTCAGATATTCATATCGAGCCATCGGCTGGTAAGGTGAAGGTCCGTTTTCGTGTGGACGGTATTTTGTATACTAGCTTGTTCTTACCAATCTCTGTCCATGATGCGGTCGTGGCGCGAATTAAAATTTTGACCAACATGAAGCTTGATGAAAAGCGCAAGCCTCAGGACGGTCGTTTTTCTGCTAAGATCGAAAATCGTAAGATTGATTTTCGTGTTTCAACTTTTCCGACCTACTTTGGTGAGAAGGTGGTGCTTCGTATTTTGGATCCCGAACGAAAATTAATCAGTTTGGAGTCGATCGGCTTTTCTCCAGAGCAAATTGAAATTGTTAAACGCGCGATCAATCGACCCTATGGATTAATCTTGCTCACTGGTCCGACTGGCTCTGGTAAGACTACCACCCTCTATTCGATGCTTGGTGAGGTGGATAAAGAAAAATACAATGTCGTCTCCTTGGAAGATCCAATCGAATATGATATTCCCGGAGTGAGCCAGTCTCAGGTTCAGCCCGAGATTAGATATACTTTTGCTAACGGCTTGCGTAGTATTCTTCGCCAAGACCCCGATATTATTATGGTAGGTGAAATCCGCGATAAAGAGACTGCCAAGTTGGCGATTCAAGCGTCTTTGACTGGCCACTTGGTTTTTTCTACCTTGCATACCAATACTTCAATCGGTGTAATCCCGCGCTTGATCGATATGGGAGTAGATCCTTATCTTATCCCACCGACTTTGGTCCTAGTGATTGGTCAGCGTCTTGTGCCAACTCTATGCCCAGAATCGAAAAAAGCTGTTCCGCTTGAGCCGAGCATGAAAGTGATGCTTGAAAAAGAGTATGCTGATTTGCCTGAGCAGTATCGAACGCAGATTAAAATTCCTGAGACAGTTTACCAAGCAGAAAAGACCGCCTCTTGCCCTAGCGGGACCAAGGGGAGAGTCGGAGTGTTCGAATTTATGGAGATGGATCATGAATTAGAGCGGGTGATTTTGAAGGCGCCGACCGAGACTGAAATTTATCGCTATGCGCGTAATCGAGGTTTCCGGACTTTGAAAGAGGACGCTATCGATAAAGCGTTTAAGGGTGTGATTGCTTTTGAAGAGGTGAATAAATTATAGCTCTCTTCTGGCGCTTGGTGTATAATTGAAGACAAGTAATTTTAAAAAATAAATATGGCAGAAGAAACAAACAAAAAAACTAGTATTCTGATTGTCGATGACGACAAATTTTTACAGAATATGTATGCCGCCAAGTTTTCTAAAGAAAATTTCGAGACGGCAGTTGCTGGCAGTGGACAGGAGGCGATAGATATTTTAAACAAAGGATTGAAGCCAGATATTTTTTTGGTAGATATTGTAATGCCAAATATGGATGGCTTTCAGCTGGTGGAAAAAATTCGCCAGATGGATGTCTACAAGACTTGTACTTTGATTATTTTGTCTAATCTTGGACAAAAAGAAGATATCGAACGAGGTTTGAATCTCGGCGCTGATGGCTATATCGTCAAGGCGAGCGCTACTCCAAGTGAGGTGGTCAATAAAGTTTTTGAAATTGTCAGTAACAAAAAACGCTAATCTATGACTGATTACAAAAAAGAGCTTGAAGATTTGATCGTGATCTTAACCCAAGAAGGGGCTTCGGATTTGCATTTGACTGTCGGCCGTCATCCGACGATTCGTGTCTCGGGGGATTTGATCCCAATTGTTAAAAAGCCAATTTTGACACCCGAAGATGCTATGGGGTTGGCGATGGAGGTACTGAATGAAGAAAATCGCAAACTTTTTCTTGAAACTAAAGATATTGATTTTTCTTATAGCCCTGATGCTAGTGTCCGTTTCCGAGGCAATGCTTTCTATCAGCGAGGCGTTGTTGGTATGGCTTTCCGTCTGATTCCTTCTAAGATTAAAACAATCGAAGAATTAAATATTCCTTTGCGATTGCTCGATTTTACTAACAAAAAACAGGGCTTCTTTTTAGTGGTTGGTCCAGTCGGACAAGGTAAGTCGACCACATTGGCGGCGATGATTGATAAGATTAACCACGAGCGAGCGGAGCATATTATCACTATCGAAGATCCCGTCGAATATCTTTTCCAAAGTGATCGTTCGATTATTGACCAGCGTGAGGTTCGATTTGATACAGATGATTTTGCTAGCGCGCTTCGTTCGATGTTTCGTCAAGATGTCAATGTCGGTATGATTGGTGAAATGCGTACCCCAGAGACAATCGCGACCGCGGTGACGGCGGCGGAAACTGGTCACTTGATTTTTTCAACTTTGCATACCAATAGCGCTTCTCAGACAATCGACCGTATTATCGACGCTTTCCCCGGCAATCAACAGAGGCAGATTCGCATGCAGTTGGCAGGTTCTCTCTTGGGAATCTTTTCTCAGCGTTTGATTCCGCGTTTGGCGGGTGGTCTGATTCCAGCTTATGAGCTTCTGATCAACAACAACGCTGTTGCTAACCTGATTCGTGAAGGTCGGACGGCGGAGATTGATGTGGTGATTGAGACTGGTTCGGAAGACGGGATGCTTGACTTGAATCATTCTTTGACTGACTTGGTCCGTCGGGGTGAAATTACGGCTGAAAATGCTTATCGCTACTCAGTCAATCCAAATGGTCTGTCACGCCTACTTTAATCTTTTCTTTCTATGTTATTTAATTATCAAACAGCCAATAAAGAAGGGCAGACACAGACTGGCAGTATCGATGCGCCCAGCCTAGACTTGGCGATTGCTTCGCTTCAACGACGAGGTTTGATTGTCATTTCAATCAATCCAGCCGAGAAAAAATCTAAAATCTTGAGCCGATTTTCTTTTTTGAATCGAGTGAGTCAGCGGGAAATTGTGATTATGTCTCGACAGATTGCGACTTTGTTTGAGGCTAAAGTTTCTGTTTTGTCGACCTTTCAGCTTATGGCGGAGGAAGCCGAACACCCGAGATTGCGAGAAGCGCTTCTCCAGATTACCGACGATGTGAAGGGCGGTGCGCCTATCTCAAGCGCAATGAATCGTCACAATGACATCTTCTCTCCCTTTTTTGTCAGTATGGTCAAGTCGGGCGAAGAATCAGGTAAGCTCTCGGAGACTTTTAATTATTTAGCGAGCTATCTGGATCGCAGTTATGAGCTTACTTCACGAGCGAGAAATGCTTTGATTTATCCGGCGTTTGTGGTGGTTTCTTTTGTGGTGGTGATGATTTTAATGTTAATGTTTGTGATTCCTAAATTATCGACAATCTTGAAAGAGACTGGACAAACCTTGCCGATTTATACTCAAGCGGTGATGGGATTGAGTCAATTTTTTGTTGACTATGGTCTGTTTGTTTTAATACTTTTGATTATCTTGGGGATTTTCCTTTATCGTTATACCAAGACGACCGCTGGCATGGACGCTTTGGCCAAATTTAAACTCGCGGTTCCTTATGTCGGTGTTTTATATCAAAAGCTCTATCTTTCGCGTATTGCTGATAATCTCTACACAATGCTTACGAGCGGTATTTCGATGGTTCGCGCTTTGGAGATTACGGCTGATGTAGTGGATAATTACATCTATCAAAATATTCTCAAAAAATCGATTGAGGGGGTGAAAGCCGGACAATCCCTCTCAGATATTATGGGTGGCTATCCGGATGAGATTCCCGGAGTGATGGTCCAGATGATGCGTGTCGGTGAAGAGTCGGGTAAGCTCGGGTTTGTCTTGGAGACGATGGCTAAATTCTATCAACGCGAAGTAGATAATGAAGTCAATACACTTGTCGGCTTGATTGAGCCGGTGATGATCGTTGTTCTTGGTGTCGGTGTCGGTATTCTCCTTACCTCAGTCCTCGTCCCTATCTATAATATCGCTTCGGGGATTTAAAAAAGTAAGGTACGACCTTACGATTACGTAAGGTCGTACCTTACTTTTATGCAAATTCTGAATTTGTCCAAATTTCAGCTAAAGAATCAAAATCTTTTAAGTATTTACTGTCAATTGGCAGTAAATCAGTGTCTAATAAAATGTCTTCGGGGCGTTTTTGTCCTAAAAAATATTGATAACTAGAGAAACGATAAGACTTTATTATTTTTGATGCTTCTTTTTTGTTTTTTATTGTTTTTCCAGACCAACTGTCTTCGTCTTTAATTTTAACAGGATTTAAATGAATATAAGCTAATAGATATTCTAGATAAGCGTCATTGTCCACATGTTTTGATTTAAAGCGCCCTTCAAAAATTGGGCCGGTTCGCTGGTGTTTGATATTAAAATACATTCCATAGCCAGTTGAAATTTTTTGCATAAATTTTGATAAACCTTTATCGGTAAGACCCTTCAAAAGCAGATGAAAATGATTGGGCATTAAGCAATAGGAAAATATCTCCACTAAAGGTTGCCCTCTATTTAGTTTAAAATAATCTGACAAAGGCATTCCTTTGAGATCGCAGAGTCTAACATCTAGACTTCCATTGCAGAGGTAAAGCAGAATTATAAAACGCCATCGATCATGGTCGTCTAAAAAAATCGGGCTTTTATTTACTCCTCGATTATAAAGATGATAAATTTCGCCTGAACAAAAAGGAGATTTTCTTTCCATAAAATAATTTTATGATATTCAGGTAAAAAATCAAAGCAAGTAAGGTACGACCTTACGTAATCGTAAGGTCGTACCTTACTTACTCTTGATGCTTGATGGGGGATATCCACAGGTGGAGGGGAAAAAAGTTGGTAGATAAAAGGGTTTGGGCTTATAATTAAGGATAGGTTTAAAATAAGTCGACTTGGCCTCATCGGCCGATATTTATTAAGGTTTTAGAAATTAATAGTTTAAAAAGTTTATATGAAAAAGACTTTTAACCAAGGTTTCACTTTGATTGAACTCTTGGTCGTGATTGCGATTATTGGTATTTTGTCGGGTGTGGTTTTGACTTCGTTGAATAGTGCGAGGAATAAGGCGAAAGATGCTCGAGTGGAAGCTTCTGTGGCACAAATTAGGAGTATTGCTGAGCAGAATTATGAGAATGGCTCTTATGCTGATTTTAATTCAGCGGCAGCTTCTTTGAGCGCGGATATTACTGCTCAAGGCGGCACTTTAACTGTTAGCACCTTACCTGCGTCTGCTTATCGTGCTTACGCGACCTTGCCTTCTGATACGGCGCAGATTTGGTGTGTTGACAGCGTTGGTAATTCACAAAAAATGGCCCTCTCTGCTTTGCCTGTGGCACCAAGTGTGGCCTGTAAATAAATCATAAATAAAAATTGTTTTGCAAAATATAAAAAGCCCCAATTGGGGCTTTTTGTGTGAGAGGAGATGTTATATAATTAAGAACAATGAAAAAAGAAAAAATTTCTCGGGGTTTTACTTTGGTAGAATTACTCATAACGATTGCTATTATTGCTTTGCTAGCCGGAATCTCATTAACCTTTTTGACTGGAGCGCGCAATAAAAGTTTTGATGCTAATGTAAAAACTAATTTGGTTAATATGCGGACACAAGTGGAATTGTTTGCTTCTAATAATGATTGGAAATATGATGGAGTCTGTGCAAGTGAAAAGCCTAAGACACAATTTGATGAAGCGGTGCGAAATGGTCAAGCTGGAAGTTGCCTAGACGCTAGTGACGGCTGGATAGCCATAGTAAAACTTAAGAGCGCAAATAATAAATATTACTGTATTGATAACACCAATTTTAGCGGAGAGCTAGTTAGTAATAGTATTGATTTAAATACTTTGCCATACCCTTGTAGTAGTATCGCACCTTAATTAAACTTAGGAAAATATGAATTATCAAAAAGGGTTTTCGATATTGTTTGTTTCTCTAGCGATTTTGATATTTAGCGCGGGGGGATATTTGATTTATCTGACTTTGACTAAGGCGCAACAGCAGACCCTAGACAATGAAGTGCGGAGTAATTTGAACCAGATTAAAGTCAAATCGGAAATCTATTTTTCTAATCATGGTGATTTTGTTAAAAACGGCGGGGGGACAATGTGTGATGATCCGGAGATCCAAGACTATTTTAATCGAGCGCTGGCTTCGGGGGCAGGTGGCGCGTGTAATGCTGGCTTCGGGGCTTGGGCGGTAGCGGTAGGCTTAAAAAATAATCCTGGTCAAGCGTATTGTCTTGATTTTGCGGGAAAGGCGGGAGAAGTGAGTATTGTCGATTTGACGGGTGGCAGTAGTGATGTGGCTGATTTTGTGGGGACTAAGTGTCGCTAAATGCGGACTAGACGCGGACTGAACGCAGATCTACACGGATTAGACGCTGATAAATACTGTCTACGCTACCTCCTTCGCGTAAAGCTACGAAAGGTCAAAGAAAGCTACGGCGAGGCGAGGGCGGATAAGGCGCAGATTAAAACGGATAAAACGCGGATAACTCGATACGAATCTACGAATGAAGACGGAAACAGGAAGCAGAAAGGCCTGCCCTTGGACTCACTTAAGGGCAGGCCTTTAATCGAATGATACGAATATGCGAATGAATGCGAATGGGGGGCAGAAAGGTCTGGCCTTAGACTCCCTAAAGGCCAGACCTTAATGCAAGAAAGTCCGACTTTAATTTTATAAATAGGGAGCACAAAGGTCGGGCTTCTCTGGAGTACCAGCGAGGCCCGACCTTTTAAATGCAGAAAAGTCCGACCTTAGATGCAAAATTCAAAAAAGGTCGGACTTTAAAATGCAGAAAGATCTGACCTTAAATGTAGATTATGGAGACTGTGGACAACAAATTGGAGCTTGTCTAACTCTTTTGTGGTATTATTTAATTAGTAAAATTTTAACTTAATTTTTAATCATCTCGTCGTTATTTTTATATGAAAAAATATCTCTCATTTGTTTTGTCGGTCGCGGGGATTTTGCTGCTGGTCGGGTGGTTGGCGCCTGTGCCGACTTCAAAAGCAGAAAGTGGCCAGCAACTTACTGGCTATGCTTGGAGCTCAAATATTGGTTGGATTGGATTTGATAAGGTATTTATGGAGGGCGGTAGTCTTAGAGGCTATGCTTGGAGTCCGAATATTGGCTGGATTCAGTTTTCGCCAAGTTTGTCTGGGCCTGATGGTGGTTCGGGGGTATCTATTTCAGGCAATTCGGTAAACGGTTGGTTCCGGGCGTGTAGTGTTTTTAAGACTGGATGTTCGGGGGATTTGAGGGATGATAGTGAGCGAGGGAGTTGGGACGGCTGGATCAAAATGCATAACGCTAAATATGATTCTCAGACAGGACGATTTGGAGGTTTTGCTTGGGGTGGGTTGAATGTCGGCTGGGTGGATTTGGCGCCAAAAGTGACTTTGGCTGGATGTACAGAGCCAAGTTGTAATCCTACGGATCCTTTGGGGGGCACTTGTGAAGCAAATAATACTTGTAATGGAAATGGCGGTTGTGATCCAAAAGTGAGAGTGTGCGGGACAGGGACAACAGGCGAATCTAAAATTGATATTATTTGTCAAAATTCCTCTCCTGATCCCGAGAATCCTATAACAATGTTTGTCTCTAAAGATGGAGGAAATGATAATTTTTGTGGACAGAATTTTGTTTTAAGTTCTGGAAGTACTAGACTGGTTGCTACTCCACAAGATAAATTTTGTAGATGGGTAAGCACAGATGGTGCTTCTTGCCCCGTAGATGGAAGTACTAATAGTATTTCTTGTACATCGCCAAGTCAACCCGTAACCCTCTATGCTTATTTTGGTAATTGTGGTAGCACAATAGACTTTGAGCTTACTGGTGGTATTGGAAATAATCATTTAATCCGCGTTGTAAAACCGCAATTTACCGGTAGTAATTCTGTAAAATCAGAAAAATTGACAGTCAGATCTGGTAATGCGGGCAATGGAAGTGTTAATTTTGCGTTAGAAAAAGGTAGTTTTCCGGCTCTTCTTGGTAATCCGGTTCTTCATGTAGGAAATCAGACCTGTGACAATCTTTCAGCTTGTAGTTTTAGTTTGTCTGGCTCAGAATTGCGGGCAGGTGTGGAGGTTTATCTCAGCTTTTATAATAGCCCAGGTTATTATAATGGTAGCGGAAAACCAATATTTAACGGAACTTGGTTGAATCAAATTAAGTTTAAGGCGACTCAGCAAGTGACTGTTGGTGAAGGCGAAAGTCAAAGCACCGTCACTAGAGAGGGTAGTTTCTACCTTAACTTAATGTATTCTGACCCAGTTTCGGCGCAGTAAAAAGTCCAATGACCTATTTGATTATTTTCATCATCTTTGTTTTTGGGGCGATAGTTGGCTCG
>CAYUNI010000010.1:0-23586 GCA_964446245.1 uncultured Candidatus Saccharibacteria bacterium | reverse complement strand
CCCTAATATTATATTTCGCGGTCTTTGTCCGCCTCCGCCAGCTGGCGGAGGCGGATGGCGGAGGCAGCATTAGAAACAAAACACCCACCCGGTATACTGGGGTGGGGTTGCGGAAGCAGGATGGAGTTTAAAAATAACGCCAGAACAAATGAAGAATAAAAAATTGTTCTAAGGCGAGCCTGCTTGACCGATATGAGGACCTAATCAATGTCTGATATGATTGTATATCGGACAAGAATAAAGGACAAGACTCAATCTGTGGATAACTCTTTAGCTTAAAATTTTCTTCGCCTCATTTTTATTTCGTAAAATTAAAATATATTATTCTTGAATTTCTACCTAAGAAGGAAAGCCCCAAGCGCGGAGGAGCGCTCGGGGCGAGAAACAAAAATCAGGCAGCGGCTTTCTGCCGACGAAGTGATGCCAGTTGGGCTCGAAACCGAGCGGCACACTCCGGACAGTATGAGTGGGACACACCGCTATTAGAAGCAAGCGTTGTTCCCATCTCTATTCCGCAAACACAACAAACGATTGTGAGCATAGATACCTCCTTTTGTACCCCCGACAAGCGGGGTCTGATCCATGCCACAAGGAGACCTAAAAGACTGTCTTTAATTATAGTCCTTTATGGCATATCGGTCAAGGTCATAGTGGATAAACTTAAAAAATGGCTTAATTAATAGCTTTTTTATGGAACTTTTGGTGGATCTCTTTTAGATGTTTGTCTGTGACATGAGTATAGATTTGTGTCGTGGCAACGTTGGCATGACCAAGCATCATTTGTACTGAACGAATATCAGCACCATTTTCCAAGAGATCGGTAGCAAAGCTGTGTCTAATAGTATGTGGGGTCACCTTCCGACCAATGCCCGCCTTTACCGCATAATGTCGGATTATTCTTTCGACACTGCGGGGAGTCAATCTGGCGACTTCTTTCTTTGGTCGATTGGGTGAAAGGTTGATAAACATTGCTGGTTCCGCGTCGCCACGTTTATCGAGATAATTTTTTAAAGCCTTTTTAGCCTCTGCCGACAAAAAAACCAAGCGAACTTTTTCTCCCTTTCCTCTTACCGAAAACTCATCTCGAGCTAGATTGATAGAGTCTCGATCAAGTCCACACAATTCCGACACGCGCAGACCAGTCGAAAAAAGTAGCTCCAGAAAAGCCTTATCTCGTAATGACGAGAGGTCGTTTCCTTTGGCTGAATCTAGGAGTCGTCCTAATTCTTCACTGGTAATCAAATCTAATTGACGCCCGCCAGTCTTGGCCAACTCTATCCGCTCAGGCGCCAAAGAGGGGACAGCTCGTCTTGCCAAATACTTCAAAAATACTCGCAAGGCGATCAGATGATAATTTTGGGTATTGCGTTTAAGGTTGCTGGTACCACGCGGATCACGCTGTCCAAGCTGACGATTGAGCCAAAGACGATACTGACGAACAACTTCATCGGTGATATCAGAAGCTTTTTTAATCCCAGTTTGTGTCAAAAATCGCTTTAAATAACGGTCATAATTCTCAACAGTTTTCAAACTTCGACCCTTTTCAATTTCTAAATATTCTAAAAATTCCTGCTTGAGAGTATTTAAATCCATACAAAAATTATAGCATAATGTCGTAAAATATTTATAAAAACACAACAATTTACTCCAAAAATTGTATCTTCAGATATTTTTTGTTAAATTACAATTAGTAACGTCTATCATTCAAGACGACAACAGACATTATTTTTTACCTCCCCAAGAAGGGTCGGTAAATTGATTGCTGGAAAGATAAAGACGACCTAAAACCAAGTCGAACCTCCACAAGGAGATTGTTTGGTTTCAAAAAAGAACCTTTAAAAACTGCCCCAAGGGGGACTCAACAAGGAGAAAAGAAAATATGCTAAAAAGAGCAAACAGGGAACAATGTCAACATTTTCGAGCCCATCATGTGAACCTAGATTCAGAAACCGGCCGATTAATAGGTTGCACCAAAGTCGACCCAAAAACTGGCCTTCTCCACAAAAATGAGACCTGTCCACGAGTAGGGGAAAATAAGAGGTGTCTCTATCACGAACAGGGATACACCCTCAACCCCTAGCCCACCCAAAAACCGCCCGGCTCTCTGTCGGGCGGTTTTCTTTTTTGTCACAAAGGCAAAACTAGAGGGGAGCAAAGAACCTCTAATTAGACGAGGTATTACAAAAAGACAGGGTAAATCAAACCTCATCCGCAAAACTCAAATGGTTGATTTCCCTAAGCAAAACCCTAAACCCGATCCGCCAATGTAGACAAATTTCGCGATCGCGAAATTTGTCTACATTAAATCTGGCCATCACACCAACTTTAAAATCAATAAACCTAAAGTTAGAATGGTTCCAAGCCGTTGAAACATTGCGTGGGCTTGCATTTTTCAGCCTTTTATGCTAATATACCTAATATGATTACCACAGCCAAAAAACAAAAGATTATCAAAAAAGCCCGTGTTCATGATACCGACACTGGTTCTTCGGTCGTCCAAGTGGCTATTTTAACTGAAAGAATCAACGAGCTTACCGACCATCTAAAGAAAAACAAAAAAGATAATCACTCTCGTCGCGGATTATTAAAGTTAGTAGCCAAACGCCGTTCTCATCAGAAATACATCGACGGCAAAAAGAAAAAAGCTGAAGCCACCGCCTAATACGACAAACCCCGCCTCTGACGGGGTTTGTTATTAAATCAATAATTAGTTAGAATTAAGCTAGCTTTCTATATTTAAGTTTATTTTTTAATAAGCAAATTAAGTTCGATCCTTTTTTATAAATATTTTTTTATGGCAATAATCAAACACAAAGAACAGCGCGTGGGTATTTTTATCGATACACAAAATCTTTACCACAGCGCAAAAAATCTCTACCATTCACGAGTTAATTTCGGCGCAATCATGAAAGACGCTATCGCGGGGCGAAGTCTAATTCGCGCTCGCGCCTATATGGTGACCACCGAGAGCGGGGAAGAGAAAGCCTTTTTAGAAGCTCTCCACAAAATCGGCATTGAGGTGAAGACCAAAGATCTGCAAGTCTTTGCTGGCGGAGCCAAAAAAGCCGACTGGGATGTAGGCTTGGCTGTCGATACGATCAAATTGGCTCCTAAATTAGACGCGGTAATAATCGTCTCAGGAGACGGAGATTTTATTCCGCTCGTTCAATATCTTCAAGAAAATATGGGAGTCCAAGTAGAAATAATCTCCTTTGGCAAAAGCACTTCTAGTAAATTGAAAGAGGTTGCTGATGACTTTTTCGACCTCTGCGACAACCCGCGAAAATATCTAATCAATTACGCTTCTGGCCGACGCCAGCCAGCCCGCAACCGATCAACTAAAGATGATTTTGAATCGGAAATCAACAGCACTGGAGATGATATCTAAGAACGCAAGCTTACACATAAGTTAAACCTTATATTAACTCCTCGGCTACCCCTTCGCCATCTGGCTACGGAGGCACACAGTCGGTAATAAAATTTTGTCCAAATTAAAATCTTTTCTGCAATAATCGGCGGGCAATCGGCGTTGGCCAACAATTTGGCGATTCATAAAATACATGCTATAAATTAACCATTATCACCCCTAGTCGGCGGATAAGTAGGTTTGAAACTGGCCAGTCGAGGTCTCTGGTTTCAAGTCTAAAATTCGCTGACTAATTAATTAATATTTTATGAATCCAAAAGAATTTACTTTGGAAATTGGCGGAAAAACTCTGACCGCCACTTTTTCCAATTTGGCTGATCAGGCCAATGGTTCGGTAATGGCCCGCATGGGTCAGACAATTGTCCTCGCCACCGCGGTCATGGGGAAAAACAAGCGCGAAGAAATCGACTACTTCCCGCTCACAGTAGAATATGAGGAAAAATTTTACGCCGCAGGAAAAATTCTCGGTGGCCGTTTCGTCAAACGCGAAGGGCGACCAAGCGACGAGGCAGTACTTTCAGGCCGTATTGTCGATCGCACCATCCGTCCGCTATTTGCCGATTATATTCGCAATGAGGTTCAGGTTGTTGTCACTGTCCTCTCTATCGATGAAGATAATGATCCTGATGTCCTAGCAGTCATCGCCGCCTCGCTAGCGCTCGGCACTTCCAATATTCCTTGGAATGGCCCAGTTGGAGCGATTCGCCTAGGCCTAAAACAAAACGGCGACACCAGCTTTATCATCAACCCAACCTATACCGAACGCGACGCCGCTCATTTCGATCTTTTGGTCTGCGGTAAAGGTGGTCAGATCAATATGATAGAATCCGAAGCTAAAGAAATCAGCGAAGAATTAATGACTAAGGCTTTCGCCGAGGCTGTTGCGCAAATTACCGAAATCGAAAACTGGCAAAAGAAAATTATTGCTGAGATTGGAAAAACAAAAATAGAAATTGCCAAACCAGAGCTATCGCCAGAAATCAAAACTTTATTTGAAGCAGAAATCAAACCAAAATTAAATGATGCCGTCTTTGGCGCGCCAGGCGCTGATCGCGCTTATGAGCTTCGAGATGTTTGGGTGAAATTAGTAGCCGAAAAAGAATTGTCGGCCACCAAAGCTGAGCTAATCCGTCTTTTTGAAGAAACTGTTGACGACCTCCTCCACCAAGAGGGGATCAAGAATAATCGTCGAGCTGATGGTCGAGCTTTTGATGAAGTCCGTCCTCTCTTCACTCAAGCCGGCGGTCTCTCTAGTGTCGTCCATGGTAGCGGCATCTTTTTCCGCGGAGGGACACACGTCCTGTCAGTCCTCACCTTGGGTGGACCAAAGGATTCACAAATACTAGAAGGGATGGAGGTGCAAGAAAAAAAATATTTCATGCATCATTACAATTTTCCACCTTTCTCGGTGGGAGAAACTGGTCGGGTCGGCGGGATGAATCGTCGTTCGATCGGCCATGGCGCTCTCGCTGAAAAATCTTTACGTGCTATCATTCCTGACCGCGAAGTTTTTCCTTACACAATTCGCCTTGTCTCAGAGGTAATGGCGTCTAATGGCTCAAGCTCGATGGGTTCGGTCTGTGGATCTTGTCTGGCACTGATGGATGGTGGAGTGCCAATCAAAGCACCGGTCGCTGGAATCGCGATGGGACTTCTATCTGACCCGCAAACAGGTGATTACAAAATCCTCACCGACATCCAAGGCCCAGAAGATCATTATGGTGATATGGATTTCAAGGTGGCAGGAACAGAAAATGGCATTACCGGTATCCAGCTCGATATCAAAGTCGATGGAGTTGCTCCAAAAATTTTGGCCGAAGCGATGGAAGCCGCCAAAAAAGCGCGCTTGCAAATTATTGCTAAAATTCGCGAAGCGATCCCAACTCCTCGCACCGATATTTCACCTTCAGCACCACGGATTGCCAAAATTACAATTCCGGTTGATAAAATCGGCGCAGTAATTGGCCCCGGCGGAAAAAATATTCAAAAATTATGTGAAGAAACTGCCACCCAAATCGAAATCGAAGATGACGGGACAGTCTACATCACCGGTAAGGTCGATGGTGTAAATGAAGCCAAAAAATCAATCGAAGAAACTACCCACGAATACAAAGCGGGAGAGCGCTTCGAAGGAGTCGTCACTCGCCTCATGGACTTTGGCGCCTTTGTCAAAATCGCCAAAGACACCGAGGGATTGGTCCATATTTCTGAACTCGCTAATTTCCGAGTCGAAAAAGTAAGTGATGTGGTCAATGTTGGCGATCAAGTGCCAGTCATTATTAAAGAAATCGATGACAAGGGGAGAATTAATCTCTCAATCAAACGCGCCGACCCAGAATTCATCAAGCAAAAATAAATAAGTCACAATCGATAATAAAATAATACCCGACTCTTGGAAGCCTAAGATCGGGTATTATTATTTTACCTAAGTCGGACTTAAGTAAAATAATTTTAAACTTTCTCTTATTTCCCTAGCTTACCAATTTAGAATTTTGTATAATTAATTCACTATGGAACCAATTTCTCCTTCAAACAATCTGTCTAATAATCAAGCTGATGATAAAGGTTTTGACCCACAAGCAATGATTGCTGATTTAGAAAAATTAACCAACACTCCGCCTCCAACTAGCGCGACAGCACCAGTATCTTCCATTCCTCCCGCCCCATCTACTGCAAACGACAAATCAGCTCCTACCGCTGTCGTCACCGGCAAACCCCAGCCAGAAGAAGCGCCCCAAAAAGAAGCTTCTCTCTCGGCAAGTATCGGTTCGGCCTCTACTCCTGATCTCGCTAAAGCGGCGAGCGCGATGACTAATCCTCAGGCAACAGTCGACAACGGATTATCCGAACCAGCTCTCAATGAGCTAGAAGAAAAAATCCGTCTAGCTAAATTGGCGATGGAGGGTCCAGAGCGCACCGCCAAACGCGAAAAAGGAGAAAAGGAAAAAGAAATCATTGCTGAAAAAAATAAATTACAATCACGCCTCGCCGAAATCGATAAAGAAAAAGAAAAATTAGAAATCGCCTGGATCGATATGGACCAAAAGCGCGCCGGCTTAAAAGGGGTAATCAACCCAATTCTAGAAAAAGAAAAGTTAATTGAAACAGAAGAGGCCAAACTAGAAGAAACCGAAGCCCACACCTTATCCGAACGCGACAAACAAGCCTACGAGAAAAAGCGCGCCGAAATCGAAACCAAGCGCCAAGCCGTAGAAAAAGAAAAATGGAGCTACGAAGAATCTCTTTGGAAAATCGAGGACGAAATTAAAGTCAATACCACTAAATATCAAACTCTCTTAGACGAAGAAGAACAGCTTAACAATAAAATCGAAGATTTGGATCAACAATTAATCTAGACCTGCTCTTAATTATGGCTGACGACAATTTAAAAGAATTACGCGCTAAAGCTCGCGAGGCAATGATGGGGGAAGAATACCGTCAGAAATTTGCCGCGCGACAAGAAGAGCGTGCCAAGGCTCGCGAAGAAGCAAGGCGAGCAATGGAAGGTTCTTTGCGTCGCGCCAAGCGTGAAGAGCTGGAAAAAACCGCCAAAGAACAAGAGCTGGAAAAAAGAAAAATCGAAGAGACAATGATGCAAAAAAAAGAAGCTGAGCGAATCAAACAAGAACAGGAAGAGAAAAGAAAAAAGGAGCAAGCGGAAGCAGAAGCCAAAGAGCACGCCAAACGAGAACAAATGATTCGCCAATCACAAAATGTGATCGAGGCAATCAAAAAAGAATCCGAAGAATCCCTCCCCCCCCTTCGTACTCTTAAAAGCGATTTGGCTAAATTGTCTCAGAAAGAAGGTCTCTCTTCGGCAAAGATCGCCATCGCTGAAGACAAACGCCGTGGAGCTCCGACCATTACCCCCCAAGAAGCGCCTTCAAAAACCAAACTCCCGGTCATTTTAATCAGTATCTTTTTCCTTGCAGGAGCTAGTATTCTCATGGGCCTCTTCTTGTGGCAAGGACAAAAAACTGCCCCCGTCACGACCCCGACAGTTAAGGTAAGTTCTTTAATCTTTGCGGATCAAACAATTCTGATCGACACGACCAATAAACGACCTAATGATTTAATAAAAGAAATCAACAAATTCCGCTTCGCTAGCTCATCTGAAGGTATAATTAATTTTTATTTTGTCCAAAGCACCAGCACAAAAGGGGTCATTACCAATATCCCACTAAACTCTAGCCAAATTTTCCAATCACTAGGAATTGCTTTACCGGAAAACCAAACCCGCTTTTTAGATTTAGCGCAAATGATCGGTCTAGATAAAGTAAACAATACTCTATTTTTTGTTTTTCGCAGTTCAGCCCCAGAATATCTACGAGCAGAGGTTTCCAGCAATGAAGGCAATTTCCTCTCTTCTTTGCTTAGCCCTTTTATCGCCGATCCTAATCAAGTCCGGCTAATCCGTTTTGGAAACTTTCGCGATCGCTCGATAAAAAATATCGACGAACGAATTATCCGCAACGACAAAGACGAAATTCTCGCTCTCTATTCTTTTATCGACTCAAATACTTTGCTAATAACAACTAGCGAAGAAACTCTTTCGCGCCTAATCGATGCCTATCGCACAGGGCAAACACGCACGGTTAACTAGTTTCATTCCATTGCCAACATAGAACAAGGGTAATGGGAAATTTGCGTCAAAATAATACCGGTGCTACAATTTATTTATGGAAATAGCTACTTATAAAAATCGTTTAGAAGAGGAGAAAGTTCGACTCGAAAATGAGCTCTCCGCAATCGGCAAACGCCGAACTGACAATCCTAACGACTGGGATGTTGTTTCACCAGACTTAGAGCAAGCGGCCTTCCGAGACGAAATCGCCGACCGCCTAGAAGAAATGGATGAACGAAAGGCCGCCGAAGTTTCACTCGAAAAAGATTTATCTGATATCAATCGCGCTCTAGACAAAATCGAACAAGGAATTTATGGTCGATGTGAAATCTGCAACGAAGCAATCGAAGAAGCCCGTTTGGATGCCAACCCTTCTGCTCGCACTTGCAAATCACATCTCGAACAAGAATCAGAATTATTAAATTAATTTTTTCTTTGCCGATATGTCGGCGAAAGTCTATTCAGCTCAGCTTGTTGGGTTAGACGCTCATCTAATAGAGGTGGAGGTGGATATTTCTAAAGGCCTTCACTCTTTTTCGATTGTTGGTTTAGGGGACAAAGCAGTAAGTGAAGCCAAGGACCGAATCAGCGCCGCGCTAAAAAATAGCGGTTTTGAAAATCCCCAAAAAGGGAATCGAAAAGTAATTATTTCGCTTGCTCCCGCTGATTTAAAAAAGGAGGGTTCGGTTTTTGATTTACCAATTGCTCTGGCAACCCTTATCGCTCAAAAAGAAATTATATTCAATCCGCTGGGAAAACTATTTTTAGGCGAGCTTTCTCTTGACGGACAGATTCGCCCAATCAAAGGAGCTCTCCCTATCGCCAAAAAGGCCCAAGAATCTGGCTTTAGCGAAATTTACCTCCCAGCAGAAAATGCCAAAGAGGCAAGTTTAGTTCACGGCTTATCCATCTACCCTTGTCACCATCTTCGAGATCTGGTTGTCCATCTTTATCCGAGCTGGGCTCAAAAAGCCAAAGAAAAAACAGGTAATAAAATTAAATTTTCTCCTCTCTCGACCCAAAGCCCCTTTGACCCAATAGAAATTTATCACCCCTCGACAGATTTTGATTTCCAAGATATTTATGGGCAAGAAACCGCTAAGCGGGGATTAATGATCGCCGCCGCCGGCGGTCACAATTTAGCAATGTATGGTCCGCCGGGCACGGGGAAAACAATGCTTGCCCGAGCTTTTGCCAGCATCCTACCACCACTTTCTCGAGACGATATCATCGAAACCACCAGTATTCATTCGGCTGCTGGACTAGTTGGAGAAAATTTAATTACTCGTCCACCCTTGCGCTTACCACATCACACCGCAAGCTATGTTTCTCTTGTTGGCGGAGGGGCATTTCCTAAACCGGGAGAAATTACCCTAGCTCACCGCGGAGTCTTGTTCCTCGATGAGTTTCCCGAGTTCGACAAACGAGTAATCGAATCATTACGCCAACCACTAGAAGATAGGGTAATCACAATTTCTCGATCAAAAGGAAGTATTACTTTTCCCGCTAATTTTATTCTAATCGCCACAATGAACCCTTGCCCTTGTGGTTTCCGAGGCAGTCGACAGCGTGAATGTATTTGTCCGCCCGGAGTCCTTCAAAAATATGAACGGAAAATGTCCGGTCCGATTGTCGACCGAATTGATCTTTGGCTAGAAGTTCCCGCTATCTCCACTAAAGAATTAGCGACGGGCGCTAAAAGCGGAGACGGGTCAGAAAAAATTCGTGAAAAAGTTCTGAGCGCTAGAAGACTTCAAAATAATCGTTATGCTCAACACTCGAAAAAAATAAAAACCAACAGCGATCTCAGTGCCAAAGATTTGAAACAATTTGCGCCCCTCTCCCCAAAGGTAGAAAAATTACTTACCGATTCGGCTGATCGCTTACGATTATCAGCGCGCGCTTTTCATCGAGTGATAAAACTCGCGCGTACTATCGCCGATCTAGACAGTGCCGATCAGATAGAGGAAAAGCATATTTTAGAAGCCTTGCAATATCGACCAAAACAAATATTTAGCTAATGCCGGCAGAGTCCGTATTAGCCTAGAAAGGATTCACTGCTCCATATACTTCAAAGTGAAGGTGATTGCCAGTTGAGCGTCCAGTATTACCCACTGATCCAATTGCTTGACCTCGAGATACTGTCTGGCCGGTCTGAGCATAGACTGAAGTCATATGAGCATATAAGGTCTTCGTGCCATTGCTGTGTTGAATAATCACATAATTACCATAACCACCATTCCAACCTCCCGACCGTGCTAAGATCACTCTTCCGCTCGCCGCCGCATAGATAGGTGTCCCGGCTGGAGCCGCAATATCTATACCATTATGCCCATGCAATCCTTGAGACTTACGGCCAGCTGTTCCGACGGGTCTCAAGAAATACCCTCCCAAATCAGGTCCACGGTAAGCGCTAGGAGCTTTTTTAGTTGTCGTCTTTTTCTTTGTCGTAGAAGATGGAGTAGGGGTAATCTCTCCCTCTGGGACAATCAAAGTATCACCAACCGCCAGGTCACCTTCAGCCGGTAAGTCGTTGTAAGACAAAATATCTTCTGGTTCGACTTTGTATTTTTTAGCAATACTTTTAACCGTATCTCCCTTTTTGACAGTATGAATAACTCCATCGACAGGCAAAATCAACAATCGCTCACCGGGAATCAATTTTTGGCTCGACTTCAAATCGTTTGCCCAAGCAATCGTCTCTGGCGAAACGCCGTACATTTTAGCAATCACCGGCAAAGTATCTCCTTCATGAATCACATAAACTGACAATTGATTGGTGGTCGAGGAGGCCATCTCAACATCCGCCTGAGTTCCCATCGGACCAGTCTCGGCCATCAATGCCGTCCCACCCACGACAACAGGATCAGACCCTCCCTTGTTGGGGTTAGGCTCAAGGCTAACAGCCGCCTGAAGCAAGGCCATATTTTGTGAATTAGGGATAGCTTTATCTTTATCTTCGGAGCTAGAAAATAAATCCACCACTTTAGACAAGAAACCAGCTTCTGCTGGCTGAGCGATGACAACCCCCAACAATACCAACAAAAAACAAACCCCAATTTTACTCTTGGATCCAAAAAATAACGACTTATTATCCTTCTGATCAGTATGATCAAAAAAGTCTTGTGAACAATTAAACAAAATAAGCTTTTTTTAACTATTAAGCAGGCGATTTCCGACAATATCAGCCTTCCTTTACTTAATCATAATTATACCCTAGAAAAAGAAGGGGGAAGGGACTTGCCAAATTAAACTGGGGATAATAATTTCTGTCAAAATTAGCCATTGACATTAGACATAAAATAGTGTTTAATTAAAAAAGTAGGGGTAAATCCCTTTTGAAAACAGGGTGAGCCGAGTCTGTCTCGGCAAACTTGGCCAGTCCAAGTTTAAACCAACAAAAGCTCACTGGGAGCGGGAGACTGAAAAT
The DNA here is from genome assembly GCA_964446245.1 of uncultured Candidatus Saccharibacteria bacterium. Taxonomy (GTDB): domain Bacteria; phylum Patescibacteriota; class Minisyncoccia; order Phycocordibacterales; family XYD1-FULL-46-19; genus CAYUNI01. Next base: position 12,105 of record CAYUNI010000010.1, on the reverse strand, counting down.
GATTATTGTAATTGGACTTTTCGGTTTATCGGCCATAGTAGTGGCCAGTCTTTTTGTATGGAGCAGGTGGGACGAACGACAGACAATCCTCCAACAAAAAGAACGCGAGGCCTTTACCCACGAGATTGCCCAGATAAATAATAGTGGCAGTCTCGAAGAAGCAGTAGAGATTGCGGCCGAAGCCGGTCTATACAAGCCAAAGATCGGCCATATCAGCGAGAAAATGTTTGAGGTCATTCTCGATCTCAAAACAGCCTCGATCCTCTTAGGGTCGCTGGTCAAACATTGCCCCGATCTGGCCAGTGAAGCAGCTCGAGTCCTTACCGCTCTAGAGGTAGGGGAAAGGGGCATTGCCATAAGAGAGATAAGACGTCGCCACCCTCAAGTGGCAAGACTTATCCAGGAAAAGCTCCCCGTCGTCGAGCTTGGTCTATTCAGGCTCGAAACAAGAAATTCGAGGAAGAGAGTAGCCGAATCTATCCGCAAGCGGATAGGAAAGTAAAAACATACCCCCGAGGACGCTTGCGTCCTCGGGGGTATTATTTTAAAACCTCTCACCCACGCAATCTTCCAACTATTTCATTTTCAATCTGTCCCAATTCTCGACCATAAGTCAATCGCGATAGTTCTTTTAATTTTTCTCGAACCTCATCCGAGCCTCGTTCAACCCAACGCATCTTAAAATCAAAAGGTTTGCTTGGCTGACCCGAAACGAGGAGGCGAGAAATCACTCGCTGATTCTCTAAACTAATCAAATCTTTTTCGGTAAATTGCGGACCAAAATGTTTAATCAAAAATTCAGCGTCTTGTGGCCCCACCCGAAAAGAAACAAGATTGCCAGCATTACCAAAAACTGCCTCACGAATATTTTCCTTAAGCTGGGCAATGAATTGATGAGCGATCACCAAGTTCAAACGATACTTACGCGCCTCAGACAAAATCGTCGCAATCGAATCAGTCGTATAATTTTGAAATTCATCAATGTAAAGATAGAAATCGCGACGATCCTTATCGCTCAAATTTTCTCGAGACAAAGCCGCGAGGAGCAACCGGCCAACGACCACCATACCGATTAAACCAGAGTTGATGTCGCCAATCCGACCCTTAGACAAATTTACTAACAAAATTTTTCCTTCATCCATCACTTGTCGAAAATTAAAAGCGGATTTTGTCTGACCAATAATTGGTCGAATATAATCATTCGAAATGAAGTTATCAAATTTCGAAGTAATATACGGCGCCATGTTGGCAAGACCTTGTTCTCCGCTTGTCTTGGGAGCTTCTTTTGTCCAAAAATCGACAACTGTCGGATTGATCGAACGCGCCAATTTTCGCTCACGAAATTCGACATCAGTAAAAACTCTCGGCACCTCCATCAAAGTGGCTGGTTCATTTTTAGAATCTTCCATCAAAAGCAAAAGGGCATTACGCATATACTTCTCAAACATTGGCCCCATCGTCTCCTTAGTGAAGAGTTGATTAAAGATTGACTGCATCTCATTTACAATAAAAGTTTTTTCTTCTGGTCTTTCTGGATTAAATTCAAGCATATTGAGACCGAGCGGGCGAGAGAGATCCCCGGGATTAAAAACAATCACATCATCTATTCGCGAAGAGGGGACCACTGCTAAAATATCATCAATCAATTCTCCATGCGGGTCGACAACACACAGGCCCTGACCGTTTTCCATATCTTGCTTCACCAGCGAAAGCATAAACTTCGATTTACCAGTACCAGTCTGACCAATCATATACAAGTGTCGCCGACGATCATCGTCGGTCAACCGGACCGGTTTTACTTCGCCACGGAAAACCGACTCGCCCAAAATCAATCCCTCTGTAGGTAAATTTTCTGGCGGTGGCATTTCTTTCGCCTGCGCCCAAACAACATGAGGCACATCTGAACTCAAAGTCGGTAAATGGAAAATACTGGCAAGCTCTTCGCTGTTTAAGGTGACGACACTGTCTGGGTCAAATTCTCGGAAAACAAAGTCAAAAACCAGTTGACGATTTTTCTTTGGCCGAACAATTTTAAAACTATTGCGATTCGGCGCGGCAAACTGATTAAAAGCGCCCGCCATTGCCAAAAACAAATCATCCGCCCGATAGGGCTCTTTCGAAGCAGCGACGACTCGAACATTAGTGTAGTAAAGAGGCTTAGAAATTTTTTGCTGAATAGCTTTAACGGTCTCTTCATCGACGACAATTTCTTTTTTGTCTTCCTCTTTTTTCTGATCATTAAAAATTATTTTTTCAATATCTTTTGTTTTGACCAAAGACTGATTTGTAATGTCTTTAAATTTTTTGCCACGCTTTAATTCCTCCAAAACCTTGGCTGCTTCTTTTTGGACAAAAGAGCCGGCTGGTTGAATTACAAATTGCAAAGCCCCTCCTTCAGATTCTTCGCTTAATTTTGATAAAGTGCTGACTACTGGCGCAAAGGTATCTGTCTCTGATTCGCGATAAGAGCGGAGGGGTAAAAGAAAATGATTGTCCAATCTCAAGCTCCCGATCGCTTGATGGCCCTTAGAATAAAAAACGGTGTAGTCTGGTGCTTCGCTCACCTGAGCATCAAGAAACAATCCTTGGATTTGACGAGTAGCAAAGTCCAAAGCTTCGCGAGGAACCGCCAAATAAAACTGAATCGACTGGCCAGTGCTCGGCACTGCTACCTCAAAAACAAATGGCTTTCCCAAAGAAGCAAGGGAGTTAATCAGTTGTTCCGACAAATTTATCTCTTTAAGTAAATCTGACTTCTCATTAGCATCGGGCTTATTTATTTTAATTAACAAAACCTTGTAATCAAGAGCCTTCATTTTACGACGGCGGAACAAACGCCAGACCAAGACAACAATCGTCAAGCCCAAGACGGCAAATAGGATATAAAAAATGAGGCTCACCGGATCAATCGCCATAAAATTATTTAGCCGGTAAAAAACCGTGCTTTTTTAATTCTTCAAATAATAAATCGACCAATGAATCATGAAACACGTCTAAAGCATAGGGCTCTAATGTATCAATAGCTATTTTGATTGTCTTATCGAGCCCAACAGAAGGTAGGCCACTAATCAAACGATTAACCTCCAGCGAAGTTTCATCATCGACAGCTTCAAGATGAGTTTTCACAGCTACTGAACGAGAGCCCGACGAGGAGGTGACTGGGGTTGGAGCTGACGGCAAAGATCCAGCTTGAAACTTTTCATTGATAGTGGCGGCGACCGCTTCTCGATCATCCACTTCAATACCCAAACCGCTTTCTAATTCTTGACGCTTTATTTCTAATTGCCGGGACAATTCAGCAATCTCTGCTTCTAAATTGTTTTGTCCAAAATTTTCTGCCATAATCAAAATAACTAATAATAATAGTAATTATATTATAATCTAATCAAGAGCCATGAGCCAAGAAATATATAAAAGACCAGACTGGAACCTAATCGCCAACATTGAAAATCTAGGCGCGGAAAAAGTGGGATTTCTCGCCAGCGCCGATACCATCGGAGAAAAAATTTCTAATTTAGAAAATTATCTACGCGATGATCCCGACTATGAGCCATCGACAAAGGTAATAGAGATGTTAGAAAAACTAAGGGAGAGACTGATCGAAGTCAATTCAATCATTGCTGAAATCGATCGCCAAATTCAAATTTTAGAAATAGCACTCGACAAATTAAAACAAAAATAATGTCCGCAAATTATCTTGATCAATTAAATACTCCTCAAAAGGAAGCGGTCCTTCACCAAGCAGGACCGCTTTTGATTGTCGCGGGCGCTGGCGCCGGCAAGACTCGCACAATCACTTATCGAATTTTTCACTTAATCGAGAGCGGGGTCGAGCCAAGCTCAATCTTAGCTATCACTTTCACCAACAAAGCCGCTGCAGAAATGAGAGAGCGAGTAGAGCATCTTCTCGCCGAGAAAAAAACCTCTGAAAAAAGTCACCCCTTTATGAGCACCTTCCACTCTCTCGGAGTTTTCATTTTGCGTCGGCATGGTAGCGCCCTGGGACTGCCAAAATTTTTTACAATACTTGACCGCGACGAATCGATAAGCAAAATTAAAACCGCAATGAAAAAAGCCGGTGTCGATGAAAAAAGATTCGAACCAAGAAAAATTCTCGGAGCAATCTCACGCGCCAAAGGCAATGGACAATCTTTAGCCCAATACGAAAGTGAGGCTCGCGACTATTTTCCCAAAACAATCAGCAGTGTTTGGCGTCACTATGAAGAAATATTACTTCGCGATCATTCGCTTGATTTTGACGACCTCTTGATAAAAACTGTCACTCTCCTTAAGACCCATCAGGAGATTCGTGACTACTATCAAAAAAAATGGCGCTTCATCCACATTGATGAATACCAAGACACTAATCAAGTTCAATACGAACTATCTCAACTTTTAATCGGGCCGGAAAAAAATATCTGCGTTGTCGGCGATATGGATCAATCAATCTACGGTTGGCGTGGCGCCGACTTTACCAATATTCTCCACTTCGAAAAAGATTTTCCGGAAGCCAAAGTTGTCCTCTTGGAGGAAAACTACCGCTCGACTCAGACTATTCTAAGCGCGGCCAATTCTATTATCAAAAAAAATAAAGCGCGTCACGACAAAACTCTTTATACGAAAAATAAAGCTGGACAAAAAATTAGTCTCTTCGCTGGACTCGATGAAAATAGCGAGGCCGGATTCGTCGCACGAAAAGCAGGGGAGCTGATTAATCAGGGCGCCCAAGCGACCGAAATCGCCGTGCTCTATCGAGCAAACTTCCAATCTCGAGTCCTCGAAGAAGCTTTTCTGAAAGAAGCCGTCGCTTACCAAGTCCTCGGTACTCGCTTCTTCGAGCGAAAAGAAGTGAAAGATGTTTTAGCTTTCTTGCGGCTCTCTCTAAATCAAAATGATTTTGAAAGTTTTAAACGAGTAATCAATGTGCCGGCACGAGGAATCGGCAAGGTGACTTTGGATAAAATAATCGCTGGCGAAGAAAATAATTTGCCAAGCAAAATGAAAGAAAAACTTGCTAGCTTCCGAAAAATTCTTGCAGAGATAAAAGCCACCGCTGAAACAAAAAAATGCTCGGAAGTAATCAAATTTATTTTAGAACGAGCTGGTTTGGGTCAAGCCTTAAAAGAAGACGGGGAGGAAGGAGTCGAGCGTCTGGAAAACTTACGCGAGCTTGTAAGTATCGCTGCTAAATATGACGATCGACTGCCATCTGAAGGAGTGATGGATTTTATGACGGAAATGGCGCTCACCTCAGATCAGGATTCTCTCAATCAAAAAAAAGATGGGGTCAAGCTGATGACCGTTCATGCCGCCAAGGGTCTGGAATTCGACTATGTCTTTATAGTTGGATTGGAACAAGATCTTTTCCCACACGGCGGTTTTTCCGATGGCAAAAAAGATATGGAAGAGGAACGTCGTCTCTTTTATGTCGCCGTCACTCGCGTCCGACAAAAACTTTTTCTCTCTTATGCCCAAATGCGGACAATCTTTGGCCAACGCCAAGTCAATATTCCTTCAGAATTTATTTTTGATATCGAAGAAGAATTTCTCGAGGCCGAAACCGAGAGTAATGAGCGGATGGTGTATTTAGATTAAATTCACGCACCACAATCGATATCTTGGACAAATTTTCGATGAAAGAATTCTTATGCTAGAATGCGAATTATGTTCGCTAAAAAATCTCTTGGCCAAAACTTTCTAAATTCTCAAAGCGCCATCGCTAAGATTGTTGAGACCGGTAAAGTCGCCAAAGAAGACCTTATCTTAGAAATCGGCCCCGGCCGAGGCGCCCTTACGAAAGCCTTACTTCAGGCCGGTGCCAAAGTCTTTGCCGTCGAAAAAGATGCTGAATTAATCCCTTTCTTAACAGAAAAATTTTCACCAGAAATTGCTTCCGGTCAATTGACCTTAGTCCATGACGATATTTTAAATTTAGATTTTTCCGACTTCGAAACCTACAAATTGATTGCCAATATCCCATACTATTTAACTGGTCAAATCATTCGCTATTTTCTCGAAACCAAACACCAACCCAAATTAATGGTCTTGATGCTTCAAAAAGAGGTGGCAAGGAGAATCGTCGCCAGCAATCATAAAGAAAGCTTGCTTTCCATTTCCGTCAAAGCCTATGCCGATCCAAAATATATCAAAACCATCCCCGCCGGAAATTTCACCCCCGCACCCAAAGTCGATTCGGCCATTCTTTTAATAGAAAATATCGATAAAAATAATTTCCAGCAGTACAGAATAGAGGAAAAAGCCTTTTTTGAAATACTTCGTCGGGGCTTTGCTCAAAAACGCAAATTATTAAAAAACAATCTTAGCCTGACCGAAGAACAACTAAATAATCTTGGCTTGTCTACCAACATCCGCGCCGAAGAACTTACAACAAATCAATGGTTCCAACTCGCACAAAAATTGGCTTAACCGCAATCTTAATTATCGCTAGCGCTATTTTAAGCTGGAATCTTTTGGTCGGTTGCCCTGCCAATTCTAGCACCTGCTCCAACAACCCCTCTTACATTACAACTAATGTAAATATTACTGGGCAAGATGGAGAATTAGTCAATTTATGGCTTAATGGCAAGCTTATTCAAGCTGAGCTCGTCATGAGTGATCAGGCTCGCGCCCAAGGTTTATCTGGTCGATCCAATCTCAACGAAAATCAAGGAATGTTGTTTGTTTTCAATACTTCTGGCTATTATCCCTTTTGGATGAAAGAAATGAATTTCCCAATTGATATTGTCTGGCTAAATAAAAACTGGGAAATTATCGACTTAACTGAAAATCTAGCCCCAGAAACCTATCCCAACACTGTTTCGTCCCAAGCTCCAGCCCAATATGTCTTGGAAATTAAGGCTGGAATGGTAAAAAAGCTTGGGATAAAAATCGGCCAGAAAATTAAAACTCTAAATAGCAGGCAATAAAGAAGAACCGATCATCTGAACAAGAGGGGCAGGAATCACAAAGGGTGGAACATAAGTAAGACAGACACTCATCCCCGCCGTTCGACCCAACACCGCCACCCCAGGCGTATAGTAGTTATAATACATAAAAGGCAGGGAAAAGCCGGGCTGGAAAATTACCATTGGAGGCATTGCGGCATTGATTGTTGGAGTAATAAAAATAATCATTGCCGGTGGAAAAAGACAAGGCGCGGCCATAATTACTCGCCCACCAAAAGGACCAAAAAGCCAAGGAATCTGTGCTCGAGCATTAGAAAAAGTCAAAAAAAATCCACCCAAACCAATAATTCCAACCATTAAACCAATCGAAAAAACTTTTAATTTAAGCATATTTTTTATAATTATTTTGTCGTGACAAAATCATAAATTAAAGTATTGCTCACTCCAGTATCATTTTCCACCGTCACCCCCATTTGAAATAAATTTGATCCAACAGCTGTTGTAGAGGCAGAGATCTTTTTATCTGCTGGAATTCTAGACCAAACTTCCTTTTCGTTAAAAGAAAAATCAACGTTAAATGACAAAGTTTTATTATCAGAAGAAGAAACTCCTTTAATAATACTATATCCTGTATAAATAGTATTATTTACCGGGGAAAAACCTTCGCCTTTAATGATCATCTGATCTCCTGTTGAAACTCGTGTCTTGCTTAAAGAAAAAAGATTCATCGTTTTTGAACGCTTTACTACTGGGAATGAAAAGCCACTCCAAATAGAGGACATGGCCTGAGGGTTTTGACCAGAAATTATTTGGCTGAAAGATTGTAAAAAGGCTTGCTCAGAAGACTGCCTCCCGCTATCTTTAATCGGCGTTTTATTATCTTGAGAAATAGTTGTGGTGGTCGAAACTTTAGCTAAAATAGCCTTATCTTTCAAGCTTAATTCCGATAGTTTTGCCCTTACTCGCACTTCGACCAAACCATCACCCCATTTTTTCCCACGCGGAACTAGCAACTCTGAAAAATATTTATTCTGCAAACGAATTACCGCCTGCTTCGTCTTTAGGCCAAAATACTCTGTCTCTTGACCGACTGACCCCGGACCCGTCTCAGCCACTTTAGTTGCCGGATCTTGATTTAAAATTACCTGAAGCAATCGAACCGAAAAACCTTGATCACCAAAACGCAAGTCACGCGAAAAATCCACCGCTTCAGCGTTTTGCCCAAAAAAGAAAAAAATAAAAAAAATTAGAAAAAATCGAAACATTATTTTATATCTTATCCACTTTTAATTATAACATTTATAATAATTTTTTAGTATAATTTGTTTATGTTTCTGCTTAAAAAGGTCTTCTGGTTGGCCGGAGCGATTTTGGTGATTATCATCATCGGCTTAATTGTTTATCTAAGCTTGACCGGACAAAAAAGTTTGAGCGAAAAAGAGCGCCTAGCCAATATCTCTCGAATGAAAGACCAGGCAATTATTTCAGAAGCTTCTCGGCTAGAGCAGCGCCTCATTCAACAGGCCGAACAAAATAATGGAACTCTCGAAAGTCTAGATAATCTTTCTCTTCCAACACCAATCAAGAAATTGCCGGCCGAGCAAACCGCCACCAATTCGATCACCAATATCGAGTCCTACTTAAAAGCTGTCAATATTGCCCTAGACCCAATCCAAAAATACAAAGGAGGGGAGGGCACAATATTTCTCAAGGCTTATGAAGGAAACGATGCTGTTGCCCTTACTCAGCTAAAGCAAATTTATCTCGATTACCAAAAAATGTCTGCTTCGTTGCAGGTGGTCAAGATTCCAAACGCCCTCTATACTAGCCACCTAAAATTACAAAACAAAACTAAACTCTTAACCTATCTTTTGGAAAAAATGTCCAATGTTGGCAATCAATCACTAGAAGCCTTAGAAGCTGGGGAAATTTTTAATCGAGAACAAATCTTTTTCTTCGAAATAATTAAAGAAATAAATAATAAATTAACCCTTTAGTTTAATACTATGAACTCGCGCGCAAAATCAATCTCAAAAAAAAGCCTTGTTGCCATCTTGGTGGCCACTTTCTCTTTAGCGCCCCTGTCTCCGCTCTTCACCCCTAATACGGCACTGGCCCAAGAGTTTAATTTGATGGATGTCTATGAATCAACTAACGGTTTTGGAGCTGCTACCGACAACAAAAAACCAAGCTACGCCGAAAGACAGCAAAAAGACAACCAAGCCTCTCAAAGCGAAGCTCAAAAGCTCCAAGAACAACAAAAAAAAGACGAGGAGGAATGTATTAAACAAAATGGCCTGCAAGGGGCTTTCTCCCTTGGTTCAGTAGACCAAGCAATCAGTGGTGGTTTTTCTAATATTTTTGATGGTTTTAAAGATCAGGTGACCGGCAATATAAAAGAGCAAATTTCTGGCCTGGTGAAAGATAAGGTGACAGAAGAAGTCCCCAATTTAATCAAAAATGCCCTCAAAACCCAGCTTACCCAAATCATCAAACAAAATCTCCCAACGATTATCGACAATAATATTCGGGATCAAATAGAAAATTACGGTAGTGTCGACAAAGAATTATTAAAACAGCAAATCAGCAGTGATGTAGCGACCTTAGTCAAAAAAGCCGTCCCCGCAATCGCTTCACAATCCATAAAAAGTGGCCTGCCAGGAACACTTTCTTCTTCTTTACAAAAAGATTTACCCAATCTGATAATTGGCTCATTTAAAAATGATTTTTCTCGTTTAAGCCAAAATATGCCAACCTTAATCGAGAATAATATCGGCGACAATCTTCGAACTTCAATCAACAACACCGAAAATGCCAGTGGTACACCTATTGGCAACACCGCCGCGAGCGCCGAGGCTCAAGGAATAATAATGAACCAAATGATGAAAATGGTCGGCAAGCTATTAGAAAGCCAAGCCGACACTATCGCCCAACAACTTGCGGCTGAAATAGGATCATCGATTGGGGGCTCAATTGATGAAAACGGTTTAGGAATGAATCTAGACAGTATCGGCGACAGTGTCGCGGGCGAATTTGATTCTCTCGGAGGGAAATTTGATTCTTATATTGATGGCACATTAGACAAATCACTAAATGCGATTACTGGCACCCTAGATCAATCCTTGGGTCGAATAATCGACCCAATCGGCAAACAATTAGACGGTCTAATCGAAGGAGTCACCGACCCGATTATTAAAGCGGTTGAAGGTTCGGTAAACGACATCGTCTCCACCGTCACCGGCTCAATCAATGAAGTGGTAGGAGGGATTACTAATAGTATTACTGAGTCCATTTCTGGAGTCACTGACCAAATTGTAAACAGCGTCACCGAACCAATTACTAACTCAATTAAAGACATTCAGACAAACATTACTGACAATATCACCAAACCAATTACTGACTCCATAAAAAATATTACAAAAAAAATCACTTCGGCGATAACAAAACCCATCACCGGAGCGGTAGACAAGGTCGTAGGAACAGTCACATCTCTCGCCAATCCAGACACTTATCTCAGGGTACCGACAGCTTCAATCGAACAACCGGGAGATCTGATAGATCTAACAACCAACATCAAAGATGAAAATATCGAAATTAAGAAAAACTTAATCAAGACCTGCATGCATGTCAAAGCCACCGAAAGAGTCCAGAAAAAAATTGAAAAGAAAGAATTTTCCGATGACCCCAAAGCCCTTCGTCAAGCCAATGCCGCTATTCTCAAAGCTTCCGAGGATAAAGTAAATTACTTAAAATCAGGCTATGAAACTTATGGCGCCAATGCCGGTAAGGGGCCTCTCTTTGTCACTAATTATAAAGACTATATCGAAGCGGAAAAAGAAAATGAATACGGCTTATTCTTAAATGACCTTAGGGAAATCGATTCCCCCTATAGTGACAAAATTCGCACAACCCTAGAAAAAGAGCGTCGTCAGACCTTAGCCGACGCTCTCAAACCAACAATTAGCGAATCAGAAAAAGAAGCTTTGTTCAATAATCCTAAAAGTCTAGACCCACAAAGAGGAATGGAATTATTTGGGGAAATGTTCTTCAATGAAAATAATCGTTTTCTCCCTTCTTATAGCGCCGCTAAAAATGAGTTAGATAAACGCTTGGCCCTAGCCGAACAAAACGCCCGCGAACAAGTTGTCGAAGGATATCTTCCCAATCGGGAATGTACCGAAAAAGACGGCCCTTATTGTCGCACGACTTCTGTTGTCACCCCAGCCAAAGTCAACGCCGATATTGGGACTAGAGCCGTGGAAGCGAGAGATGATGTCGTCTTAAAAGCTCGGGAAGCTGGAGAATACAATAGTGGGGACGCCCCCAACATTTCCGAGATAGCCAATTTCAAACCTACTTCCAAAGGTGGAGGGGGTGGCTTTGGTGGGGGATTGAACATTAGTTCCTTAATCCAAATGTTTATGCAAGCTGCGGGAGGCATAGGAGGTATTCTAGGTGGAGGCGGATCAAACTCTACTGATACCAACACCAATACTCCGCCTCTAAGCTCAAATACTGCTCCAGCAATAAGCACAAAAGTGTCGATCTCCACTCTAACCCAAGTCGCGAGTAAGCAACCCAACACAGCTATCCTTGATTGGAGTAGTGTCGGAGCCACCTCCTGCAAAGCAGGAACCGACTGGTATAGCCGTGGAACAAATGGGGTCCTCCTGACAACAAAAAAAGTTGGTGATACCCTCGAGGCTACTGGTCAACAAATAATAGATTTTCCAATTCCTACTACGGGCGTTGCTCTAAATATTTCTGGCATTCCTATTAACAGCACCGTCAAACAGGATAATCAAAAATTAAACGAGCAAGTGATTTTCAATCTCGGCGGTATTGTGCCAAAAACAAACGATACTATTAGCTTATCTTTAAATGGCAAAACTGTTAGCTATAAAATAGTTAGTGACTCAATCATTGAAGCAATCAACGGCTTACAACAAAGTATTACTGGCTTAAATTCTAATTCTAATGTTTATCCCGAATTCCAAAAATACTTAATTGAGTATAAAATAGGGACAAAAGAAATCGTTATCAGTCGTCGCGCAAGCTATATTATCACTTGTACTAACACTTCCGGAGAAAGTAGTAAGAGTTTCTTAATCAATCGCTAAAAACAAACTGTGATTTTGGGTTTAAAACAAAAAATAAAACAATTTGGCTTATTGGCAATAATCATTGTCGCGGTTTTTGG
>CAYUNI010000009.1:0-24205 GCA_964446245.1 uncultured Candidatus Saccharibacteria bacterium | reverse complement strand
AATGACCTATTTGATTATTTTCATCATCTTTGTTTTTGGGGCGATAGTTGGCTCGTTCTTGAATGTCCTAGCTTATCGCTACAATACGGGTAAGGGGATAAGAGGCCGATCGGAATGTTTGTCTTGTGGGAAACAACTTGGTTGGATTGAGCTTGTCCCACTAATAAGCTTCTTGTGGCAGAAAGGGCGTTGTCGCTCTTGTTCGGCAAAAATTTCTCGACAGTACTTTGTAGTAGAAATGTTTACCGGCCTACTCTTTGTCGCTTTGGCTTATCGTTTTGCCGGGGATGCTTTCTCGGCTACTTTTTATTGGGTTTTGTTTTCTTTGTTAACCGTAATTCTTGTTTATGATTTGCGACACAAAATTATCCCCAATAATTTAGTCTACGCTTTTAGTTTCCTCGCTCTTTTTGGTGGAGTGACTGATTGGCTCTCGGTGGGTAATGGCGCTTTTGATTCGCTTTTAGGTGGTGGAATTTTGTTCTTGTTTTTCTGGGCTTTGTGGTACTTTTCTCGAGGGCGCTGGATGGGTCTAGGAGACGCAAAATTGGCCCTAGGCATAGGCTTTTTGCTCGGGCTGTCTAATGGACTATCGGCTATAATTTTAGCTTTTTGGCTAGGAGCGCTGGTCGGGATTTATTTGGTCTGGCAAAGTCGTCGAAAGAAAGGAGGCTATGGTTTGAAGAGCGAGGTTCCGTTTGCGCCATTTTTGATTGCTGGGTTATTGCTTAATCTTTTATTTAATCTCAATGTCTTTTTGTTCTAAAGAAAAAAATAAAAGGGAAAATTTTTTTGCTTGGCAGAAGGGTTTTTCGTTGATCGAGATGATTGTCGCGATTGCTATCTTCATGATTATCGCTGGAGTGGTGCTGATGAATATGCCAGCGACGAGAGATAAAAGTTCAGCTGATTTGGTGGCGCAAGAAGTGGCGATCAATATAAGAACTGCTCAACAATACGCAATGAGCACCATTGCTGATAGTTCGGGAGGTATAGTAAAGGGATATAAAATTACTTTTGATTCAAGTAGCCAACAAAGCTTTAAAATAATTCCGGTTCTTAGTAATGGTAGCGAAGGTATAGCCTCAGAGTATGGTATTAAAGGGGGCTTTAAAATTGTTGAGCCATGCATTGGTTATAATTTTTCAGGAGAAAGCCCGTCTTGTAGTAGTAGTGGTATAGACAAACTCGCTATTTATTTTACTCGACCAAATGGTAAGGTAACCTTTCTAAATGATGGCGCGGAAGTTCCGAGCGACTCGGCCGGAGTAAAACTTGTTTCTTCTCGAGACTCATCGGTTTTTCGTTATATTTTAGTGCGAAAGAGTGGACAGATTTGGACACAAAAATAATTTATGAATAAAAAAGGCTTTACATTGATTGAGATGATGGTGGCGGTGTCGATTTTTGTGATTGTGGCTTTTATTGTGACGACCACTTTTATTTCAGCGATGGACGCTTACCGGAAAGCGCAGGCGATTCGATTAGTGACCGATAATGTAAATTTTGCTTTGGGAGCGATGCTTATTGATCTACGAGAGGGGACCGATTATCAGGTTACGAATAATATTTCGGTGAGTTTTAGGGATATCGAAAATAATAATGTTAGTTATAGTTTCAATCAGGAGACTAAAACAATTGAAAAAACAGAGGGCGGTGGAGCCTCGGTCTCTATTACTTCACCAGAGATCCCTATTAACTCTTTAGCTTTTACTAAAATAGATACGAACCCGCCGGCGATAAGAATAAATGTTTCTGGCAAAATAACCATAAAATCAAAAGATACTGTTTTTGCGGTCGAGACTTTAGTTTCGCAACGAAATAATAATAGACAATAAAAATGCTTGGTAAGATTTCAAAAAATAAAAGAAAAATTTCTCAGCAAACGGGCTTTACTCTTATCGAAGCCTTTGCGGCGATCTCGGTACTCTTGATTGCCGTATTGGGTCCACTTACTCTTTTGACCAATGCTATTACTGATGGCAATTTCGCTAAAAATCAAATCACGGCTTATTATTTAGCACAGGAAGCGTTAGATGCGACTATAAATTTGCGCGATGTCAGCAGAAATAATGGGGATCCTGATTATTTTTCCACTTTAATAAATAGCTGTACTGTTAATATTCGTTGTAACCTTGATTTTCAGCCTGGTGGGAATCTGACTTTAAGTTCTGGAGCAGAAAGTGGGCCATTAAAATTTAATGGAGATACGGGAGTTTTTTCTTCAAACGAGCCGAGCCAATCTATTTTTTATCGGCAAGTTTATTTTGTCCCAGTAACAGCAAGCGATGGAACAATGATTGGAGCTAGGGTCGTGTCTATTGTTAAGTGGAAAAATAAAATTGGTACTCCAGAACAGCAGATTACTTTGACCACTAGTATCTTTAATTTGCCGGTTAACTAATTATGAAAAATAAAAACTTTAAAATTGGGGCTAAAACAGGACAAGGTTTTGTCTTATTATATGCTGTTTTGGTGGCAAGTGTTGTTTTGGCGATCGGGATGAGTTTGATTAATATTATCACTAGACAGATCGTCTTGTCTTCTATTGGTAAGAGCGCGCAAGCCGCTTATTATGCCGCTGATGGCGCTCGAGATTGCGCTTATTATTGGTATACGAATGGAGCTTTTGGTTTATATGATGCCGTTAATAATAGTTATTTGAGGGCTGAAGATTTGGGCACTGATGGGATGACGGTTTCTTGCTCTAATCAAACTGAAGGCTCTATTGAAAATGACAGTGGAGAAGAGCCCGGCGCTATCCTCCAATTATTAGGGGTGACCTTAGGTCAAAATCCGACGGTTAAAAAATTCACTTTTAAAGATAGGCTAAATAATACTCAAGCTAAAGTAAGTGTTGTTATCGATCCCGATGTTTCTGTCCAGTCAGAGAGCTCCCTGGCTGGACGCCATGTGTTTATTGTTTCTCATGGTTTTAGCAGCCAAACTTTAGGCGCTCGGACGGCTGAACAAATATTAATTTACGCTGAATAAGGATTTTTTATGCTATAATCTGGCCAATGGATAAAGGGGAAGTGGCCAAACGAATAGCTAAATTGCGCGAGGCGATTAATTATCATCGCCGTCTTTATCATGTTGAAGATCGACAAGAAATTAGCGAGGCGGCGCTTGATTCACTCAAATATGAATTAAAAAAATTAGAGGAAGAATATCCTGATTTGGTGACGCCAGACTCGCCGACTCAGCGAGTCGCCGGAAAGCCTCTGGCTGGTTTCAAAAAAGTTCGCCATGAAATAGCTCAATGGTCTTTTGATGATGCTTTTTCGGAAGCTGATATTCGCGCCTTTGATGAGCGAGTCAAGAAAAATCTTGGACATGCTTCGGCTTATATTTGTGAATTAAAAATTGATGGTTTTAAGATTGTCTTAACTTATGATAAAGGTCTGCTCGTTCAAGCGGCGACTCGGGGTGATGGTGAAATTGGTGAAGATGTGACCGCCAATATAAGAACGATTGAATCAATACCACTTCGACTAAATCGGTCGGTTTCGGTGATTGTCGAAGGAGAAATTTGGTTGTCAAAAAAAGAATTAGATCGGATAAACAAAGAACGGTCTAGAGCGGGTGAGCCTCTGTATGCCAATCCGCGTAATCTCGCGGCGGGGACTATTCGTCAATTAGATCCGAGGGTTGCGGCTAGTCGTCGTTTGGATTGTTTTGTTTATGATCTGGTCAAGGCAGATTTTCCTTTGCCCGAAGACCAATTGGCCGAATTGAAGCTCCTGTCAGAGCTTGGTTTCAAGGTGAATAAAAATTTTGAAAAAGTTGCTGGGGTGTCGGAAGTGATGAATTATTGGCAGAGGTGGCAAAAAAAAGCAAAGTCAGAGGCGTATTGGATTGATGGAGTAGTTTTGAAGGTGATTAAACGGATTGATCAAGAAAAACTTGGTTATACCGGCAAGGCGCCACGCTTTGCAATTGCTTTGAAGTTTCCGGCTGAGCAGGTGACAACTGTGGTTGAGGATATTGTTTTCCAAGTAGGGCGGACGGGAGTGATTACACCGGTCGCGGTCTTGCGTCCAGTGGTGGTCGCTGGTACGACTGTTTCGCGCGCTACTTTACACAATGAAGATGAGATTAAAAGACTTGATGTGCGGATTGGCGATACTGTTATCATTCAAAAAGCGGGAGATATTATCCCCGATATTGTATCGGTCTTGTCGGAGCTTCGTCCCCAAGGGGCTAAACCCTTTTCTTTCCCTAAAAATTTGGATATTTGTGGCGGGCCGATCGAAAGAATTCCCGGACAAGCGGCTTATCGTTGTGTAAATAAAAATTCTTTTGTTCAGCAGAAGAGGCGTTTGGCCCATTTTTGCTCGAAAGGGGCTTTTGATATTTCTGGTTTGGGACCAAAGATCATTGATTTATTATTTGAGAATAATCTAATCGCGGACTTTGCGGATATTTTTCGTTTAGAAAAAGGGGATTTGCTGGCCTTGCCTCGTCTGGCCGAAAAGTCGGCGGATAAATTGCTTTTAGCGATTGATAAGAAGCGAAAAATTTCATTAGCGAGATTTTTAACAGCGATCTCGATTGATAATGTGGGGGAGGAGACAGCGGCCGATTTGGCGGAACATTTTGGCAGTTTGACTAAATTAAGAGAGGCAAAAGAGGAGGAATTGTCCAAAATCCCGGGCGTGGGAAATGTGGTTGCGCACTCGATTTATGATTGGTTTAAAACGGAGAGTAATAAAAAATTATTAGAAAGATTATTGAAAGAGATTGAGGTAGAAGAAGCGGGTCAGCATCGATTGAATGGGAGACTCGCTGGTAAAACTTTTGTCTTGACGGGGACCTTGCCGACGCTTGCCCGGGAAGAGGCTAAATCTTTGATTCGTTTGGCGGGAGGAGAAATCTCTAGTTCGGTTTCAGTAAAAACTGATTATGTTGTGGCTGGGGTTGAACCGGGGTCTAAGTATGACAAGGCGCTAGAATTGGGGGTGGCGATTATTGATGAAGCTGGGTTGAAAAAACTTTTAGGGTAGTTTCTCCGAAACTTACTTAATTTACATAAGTCGGACTAATGTAATTTCCCATAGGGCAGTCCTGTGGGAGATAATTTTGGCAGGGGGATTGGTTTTATGTTAAGATGTTTTTAATGATTGAACGAAAAGATGTGGACAATTTAGCGGCTTTGGCTCGGTTGGCCGTGGATGATGGAGAAAAGGATAAATTAGCTAAAGACCTAGAATCGATATTGGGTTATATTTCTGAGCTGACAAAAGCCCCGAAATTGCCCTCAGCTGATAAACCTGCTTATTGGCAGTTTAATCGTGTTCGCTCTGATGATCATCCTTATCCTGCCGGTAGTTTTTCGGTGGAGATCTTAGCCAATGCGCCGGAGCGACGAGAAGATTATTTTGTAGTTAAAAAAATTTTGGGCGGGAGTGAAGAGTCTGATAATTAATATTTAAATTATGCCCGAATTGGATTTAAAAAAACTTACCATTAAAAAAGCTCTTGCCCAAATGGAGGCCGGGGAATTAAGCGCGCGCGTTTTAGTGGAAAAATATTTAGCGGAGATTGAAAGACGAAATCCAGAGCTCAATGCTTATTTGGAAGTTTTTTCTGATGCTTTGGATCAGGCTGATGAAGCGGATCGCCGACGAGCTAGTGGTGAGAAGCTTGGACGGTTAAATGGTATACCGCTGGCGATCAAAGATAATATTTTGATCAAGGGGCGAATTGCTTCTTCGGCTTCGAAAATTTTAGCTAATTATCGAGCGACTTATAATGCCACAGTAATTGAAAAATTGTTGGCGGAGGGGGCGATATTTTTAGGACGAACAAATATGGATGAATTTGCGATGGGCGGGTCGACAGAAAACTCGGCTTTTGGTTCGACTCGCAATCCTCATGATTCGACACGGGTCCCCGGCGGATCGTCGGGTGGATCGGCGGCGGTGGTGGGAGGAGATTTGGCCTTGGCCTCTTTGGGTACAGATACTGGGGGCTCGATTCGTCAGCCAGCTTCTTTTTGTGGGGTTGTAGGACTGAAGCCGACATATGGCATGGTATCGAGATTTGGAGTGATGGCAATGGCCTCATCTTTAGATCAGGTTGGGCCGATTGCTAAAAATATTGAGGACGCCGAATTTCTTTTTGAAATAATTAGCGGTCGTGACGAAAATGATTCGACAAGTTTGGAGAATCCGCTTGATGACAAAACTATCCCGACAAAATGGCGAATAGGAGTGCCGAAATCTTTTTTGGAAAAAGGCGTTGATGAGGCGGTGTTGAATAATTTTGATCAAAGTTTGGAAAAATTAAAAATGGCTGGGCATGAAATTGTGCCGATTGAGATGCCGAACCTGCCCTATTCTCTTGCTTGTTATTATGTTTTAATGCCGGCGGAAGCTTCGACCAATTTAGCTCGTTTTGATGGTGTCCGCTATGGCGTACGAGAATCCGGCCAAGATTTGCTCGGTGATTATTTGGAAAGTCGAGGAAAAGGTTTTGGACGGGAGGTTCGCCGACGAATTATGCTTGGGACCTATGTTCTTTCGGCTGGCTATTATGATGCTTATTATGGTAAGGCAGTAGAAGTGCGAGAATTGATCACTCGAGATTATCTTAACGCTTTTAAAGATGTCCATTTTATTGCTACTCCTACTGCTCCAACTCCTGCTTTTCCTATCGGTGAAAAAACTGCTGATCCATTACAAATGTATTTGGAAGATATTTTTACTGTGCCGGTAAATTTGGCTGGTGTGCCGGCAATTTCTATTCCGTCTGGCGCGACTAAAGATGGCCTTCCTTTGGGAATCCAGTTGGCGGCACCACATTTTCGCGAGAATTGGCTTTTTGCAATTGGACACTTGATTTTTGGTGATTAGGAAGTGGGCAATTTGTGTTCTGAGTGCTAAAATTAGCTTAATAACTTATGGACAATATACCAACTTTTGAACCAAATTTTCTTAACCTTGAATATTTTTTCTATCAATTTTATCGCCTGATTACTGGGCAGTTTTTTGGTGGGACTGGGATAGAGTCGGCTTGGTGGGAAAGTGCTGACTGGCAGTTTTATTGGTTGATTTTTCGGATTGCTTCTCTTTTAGTTTCTCTTTTGCTTATCACCGGAATTTCTTTCTTTTTAGTTAAATTAATACGCTTGCGACAAGAAGAAAGAGCAAGCGCTTTTCAGATTTGGCAAGATGGCTTGAGTGCTGAAGAGGAAGAAAATCCCGAATGGGAAAATATAATCCGCCATATCGAATCAGATAATCCCGCCGAATGGAAGATGGCTATTTTGGAAGCGGATAAAATACTAGAGAAGATGGTAGACAATATGAATCTTGCGGGGGACACCTTGGGGGAAAAATTGCGTTTAGTTGAGCCGGCGGCTTTTAATACAATTGAGGATGCTTGGGAGGCTCATAAAATTAGAAATAAAATTGCCCATGAAGCTAATTTTGCTTTGAGTAAACGAGAGGCCAAGGCGGTGATTGATCGTTTTTCCCGGGTGTTTAGAGAGTTCGAGTTGATTTAGAATGTTTATCGACAGCTTTGGGGTTGTAGGTTTTTAGCAGCCGCTTCGGCCTTTTTTATCCATCTTATGTGCACATTACCACATTTTATTGACTTATTCTAAATTTTTGATAACATTAAGCCGTTATGTTAATAATCCGTTTACAACGAGTTGGCCGCAAAAACGATCCGTCTTTTCGGGTGGTGGTGACTGATTCCAAAAATGCCGCTAAAAGCGGTAAATTTTTAGAAGTTCTTGGTTCTTATAATGCTCGTAAAACAGCTCAGCCCCCAGTTTTAAAAGCTGAGCGAATTAAGTATTGGCTTTCAGTAGGAGCTCAAATGTCAGATACTGTAAAAAACTTACTCATTTCTAAAAAAATAATTGACGGGAAAAAGATTAATATCTCCCCAGTCAAACCTCCTAAGGCTAAACCAGAAGAAGCTAAACCAGCCGTTGAAGCCAAGGAGACTCCAGCCGAAGAAGTTGCCACCGAAGAGTCGGTAGCGGAAACTGCTTCGGAAGAAGTAGTTACCGAGACTGTCCCAGAAGAAGCTGTTGCCTAAATTGAATATTTATAATTACCAAAAAACCCGCTTAATAGCGGGTTTTTTGGTATAGGGACTTGCTTTTTCTTATACACAAATCATAACGACCGTTATG
The DNA here is from genome assembly GCA_964446245.1 of uncultured Candidatus Saccharibacteria bacterium. Lineage (GTDB taxonomy): Bacteria > Patescibacteriota > Minisyncoccia > Phycocordibacterales > XYD1-FULL-46-19 > CAYUNI01. The sequence goes on along the minus strand of CAYUNI010000009.1, from coordinate 16,053 downwards.
ATTTGTGTATAAGGGGAGAGGAAAAGTCTATCGTGGCTTGCCTTGGTTTTTATTATCGGGTAAGATTGAGGGAGCAGGTCTTTTAAAGACTTGTATTAACAGTTTAGCTACATTTGTTATGGCTGAGATTCATGAGGACCAGATGTTCCTCGAGACTATTGTTAAGGCGTTGGTCGATAATCCTAGTGACGTAAAGGTTGATCGTAAGGTTGACGAAATGGGTGTGCTTATCACTTTGGATGTTAACCCAGCCGATATGGGCAAGATTATTGGACGCCAAGGTAATACTGCCAAGGCTATCCGTACTCTCTTGCGAGTAGTTGGTATGAAGAATAATGCTCGAGTAAATTTGAAGATTAATGAACCAGAAGGTTCGACTCGTCCAGCTCCTTCTTCCGCCGCTCGTTCGGTAGACCAAGCGATTGAGGACTTAAAGTTCTAATGTAAATTTTTACCAAAAAGACCGACCGGTTAATAACTGGGCGGTCTTTTTGTTTTTGGCTGACTTTTTTGTAGAGAGTGGAAAAGAGTACTGATTTGCGATAGGATATAATCAAGATGAAGAAAAATAACAATTTAAAAAGTAAAAAGTCTAAACCCTTAAGTTTCCATATATTAAGCCTTTTTCCAGAATCAATGGCTGGCTATTTAGATTCTTCTATTTTGGGTCGGGCGCAGGAAGCAGGGATTTTAAGTATTAAGGGCTATCAGCTTCGTGATCATACGGTTGATAAACATGGTCGAACAGACTTTCGTCCTTATGCTGGAGGTCCGGGAATGGTGATGGCGGTTGATCCAATTGTCCGAGCGGTTAAAAAGATTGCTGGTCGTCGTAAGCCAAAAATAATTTTGTTTCGTCCCGGGGCAAAACTTTTAACAAATGAATTGGCGAGAAAATGGTTAGAAAAAACAAATGAATTTGTTTTGATTTGTGGTCGCTATGAGGGGATAGATGCGCGAGTAAAAAAAATTTTAAAAGCAGAAGAGGTTTCGATTGGGCCGTATGTTTTGACTGGTGGAGAATTGCCAGCGATGATTACGGTCGATGTCCTTGCCCGTCAATGGCCTGGTGTTTTGGGAAATAGCGATTCCCCAGAGGAAAATCGGGTAGCGAGCGGGGAAGTCTATACTCGACCAGAGGTTTATGAATATCAAGGGAAAAAATATCGAGTGCCGAAAGTCCTTTTAACTGGACATCATGAGAAGATAGAAGAGTGGAAGAAGAAAAGGCAATCAACTCGAGATGAATGATACGAAGACACGATTCTAATGATACGAATAGGGATCAGAAGGGTCGGACCCGCCCGATACGCAAGATGAGTCTAGCGAATCGTTGCGGGCGGGCTTCTCTGGAGTACCAGCGAGGTCCGACCTTTTAAATACAAAAATGCCGAAAAGCCTAACCTTGAGCACAAGATTCAAAAAAGGTCGGAGCTTAAAAATTTGACTTATTTTCCCTTTTGCTATATACTCCTAGCAATAAAGCAAGATTGAGTCATGGTTGATTATCTTGTTCTGCTTCCACTTTTTTAAAGATTCGCCCAAGCAAAGGGACCTTGGGTGGGTTTAGTTGCGTTGTTTTTTGTCTCTCGTATTTTAAGGTAAGGATATATCTTACCTTTCCGGCTAGTTTTTATTAATTCCCAGCCGACAGGCGGGCAAGCTTAATTTAATAAGATTTAATGAAGCAAAAATATTTTGGTCGTTATAAACAACCACTGGTCGAAATGCCTAATTTGGTCGAAAGCCAAGTGGCCTCTTTCAATTGGTTAATCAAAGACGGCTTGAAAGAATTATTTGAGGAATTTTCCCCAATAAAAGATTATTCGGAGAAAAAATTTGAACTAGCTTTCACTGGTTTTCAGCTTGATGAGCCTAAGTTTGACGAATACTATGCCAAGGAGAACAAACTGACCTTCGATGCTCCACTTCGTGTTCGCGTTAAGCTGATTAATAAAATGCTTAATCAAGAAAAAGAGCAAGAAATTTTCTTGGCGGATTTTCCTTTAATGACGGCTCACGGTACTTTTATAATAAATGGAATCGAGCGAGTAATGGTCCCTCAATTGGCGCGTTCTTTCGGGGTATTTTTCACCGCTAATGAACTTCGGGGGCGACAATTTTTCGGCGCGAAGATTATCCCGGCTCGAGGAGCTTGGGTGGAAATCGAGACTGAGCTTGATGATGTCGTTTATGTTCGTATTGATCGTAAGCGTAAGTTTCCAATCGCTTCTTTGCTTCGAGTGGCCGCTGGTATGGAGGGGAAAAAAGTATCAGACGAGGACATGCTCAAGGCATTAGAAAAACAAAAAGTTGATGTATCTTATTTACAGCGCTCCTTGGCAAAGGATCACGCTAAGACCTTAGATGATTCTTATGTCGAAATTTATAAACGATTGCGTGACAGCGATTTGGCAACGGCGGCTAATTCTAAAGAATATTTAGACGGTCTTTTTGGCCGAGAAAAATATGATTTGTCGGTAGTTGGACGTTTCCGTTTTAATCAGCGCTTTAATAAGCCATCTAATGAGGCAGAGAAAGAAAAGCGAACAATTAGCTACGATGACTTAATTTTGATTTTGGCGGAGGTGATCCGTCTCAATACAACCAAAGGGGCCAAGCCAGATGATATTGATCATTTGGGTTTTCGCCGAATCCGTAATTTTGGTGAAATGATGCAAGCCAAGCTTAAGATTGGTATGACTCAAATGAAGCGTAATATCCAAGATCGAATGTCGACTGTAGATACGGCCACTTTATTGCCGGTCCAAGTGATTTCTCCACGCCCGCTTCAGGCTCGTCTGAAAGAATTTTTCACTACCAACCAATTATCTCAGTTTATGAGCCAAGATAATATTTTGTCAGAGGTTGAGCATTTGCGCACCCTCTCGGCTCTTGGTCCAGGAGGTCTTACTCGTGAACGAGCTGGATTGGAAGTCCGTGATGTGCACTCTTCGCACTATGGTCGGGTCTGTCCGATTCACACTCCTGAAGGTCCAAATATTGGTTTGATCTTGCACTTGGCGACTTATTCACGAATTAATGAATTTGGGATTATCGAAGCGCCTTATCGAAAAGTGGAAAAGGGGCGAGTGACTGGGGAATTGGTTTATATGAATGCCCTAGAAGATGAAAAATATGTAATCGCTCATGCGGGGGTTCCTTATGACGATAAGGGTTATCTATTAGATGAAATGGTAGAAGTAAGACGACAATGTTCTCCTGCTTTGGCCAAAAAAGAAGAGGTGCAATACATCGATGTTGCTCCTAATCAGGCATATTCTTTGGCGACTTCGATGATTCCATTTCTCGAACATGATGATGCTAACCGCGCGTTGATGGGCTCAAACATGCAGAAACAAGCTGTGCCATGTGTGATTCCGGAAGCAGCTTTGGTGGCAACTGGTATTGAGTCAAAAATCGCTTCTGATTCTGGACGTTTGGTGACGGCGCTTAATGCTGGTACGGTCTCTAAGGTGAGTGGTAAAGAGATTGCTGTCAAGAAAGCTGATGGTAAAGAAGATCACTATACTTTAGGAGTCTTTATGAAGACTAACGATAATACTACTTTCCATCAAAGGCCGATCGTTTCGATTGGACAGACGGTTAAAAAGGGTGAGGTTCTGGCTGATTCGACCTCGACTGTCGAAGGTCAGCTTGCTCTTGGACAGAATGCTCTTGTTGCTTTTATGTCTTGGGGTGGCGCAAACTATGAAGATGCGATTATCATTTCTGAGCGTTTGGTCAAAAATAGTAAATTTACCAGTATTTATATTGAAGAATTTGAAGTTAATGTTCGAGACACAAAACTCGGTCCAGAATTGACTACGCATGATATTCCTAATGTTGGAGAGGGTAAGCTTAAAAATTTAGATGAAGATGGTATTGTGCGTATCGGCGCTGAAGTTGAGCCGAATGATATTTTGGTCGGTAAGATAACCCCGAAAGGTGAGACCGAATTAACGCCAGAAGAAAGACTGCTTCGTTCGATTTTCGGTGAGAAGGCGCGTGATGTTAAAGATTCTTCTTTGCGCGTTCCCCATGGTAAGAAGGGGCGAGTGATTGGTGTTAAAGTCTTCTCGCGTGAGCATGGAGATAAATTAGAATCAGGGATTATCAAGCGTATTCATATTCAGGTCGCTCAGATTCGTAATATTTCAGTTGGTGATAAGCTGGCCGGTCGACACGGAAACAAGGGTGTAATTTCTCGAGTTTTGCCTGAAGAAGATATGCCATATTTGGCTGATGGGACTCCAGTCGATGTCATCTTGACTCCGCTCGGTGTGCCAAGTCGTATGAATTTGGGACAGATTTTTGAAATGCACTTGGGATTGGCTGCTCATACTCTGGGCTATCAAGCGATCACTCCAGTATTTATGGGAGCAACAGGCGAAGAGATAAAAGCCGAGCTTAAACAAGCGGGCTTTGCTGAAAGCGGAAAGGTGAAATTATTTGATGGCCAGACCGGAGAGCAATATGAGAATGATATCGCTATTGGCTATATGTATATCTTGAAGTTGGCGCACATGGTGGAAGACAAAATTCATATGCGATCGATTGGTCCATACTCTTTGATTACTCAACAGCCTTTGGGTGGAAGAAGCCAGGGGGGTGGTCAGCGTTTTGGAGAAATGGAAGTCTGGGCGCTTGAAGGTTATGGAGCGGCTCATACTTTGCGTGAAATGTTGACAATCAAGTCTGATGATATTGTCGGACGATCTCAGGCCTTTGATTCGATCGTTAAGGGAGAGAGGATTAAACAGCCAAACATTCCCGCTTCTTTCTCGGTTGCCTTGAATGAATTGCGAGGCTTGGCGATAGATGTCGAACTTAAAAAATTATCAGATAACCAAAACTAACGATCATGCAAGCAAAAAAACAAGAAAAATTTGCCGATTTTAATGCCGTCGCCGTTAGGTTGGCTTCGCCGGAAAGAATTGCTGAATGGTCGTATGGCGAGGTGACCAAGCCAGAGACGATAAATTATCGCAGTGGCCGAAGTGAGCGTGGGGGTTTGTTTGATGAGCGAATTTTTGGTCCAGAAAAGGATTACGAATGTTATTGTGGAAAATATAAGCGTATCCGCTACAAGGATATTGTTTGTGAAAAATGTGGGGTTGAGGTCACTCGTTCGATTGTTCGACGCGAGCGAATGGGTCACATTGAATTAGCGGGCCCAGTGGCGCATATTTGGTTCTTGCGGAATATTCCATCACGAATGGGGTTGGTTTTGGATTTATCGATTTCTGATTTGGAAAAGGTGATTTATTTTGCCGGTTATATTATTACCAAGGTTAATGAAGACGAAAAGGCCAAGGTAATGCGGGATTTGGATAGTGAATATAAAAATAAAATAAAAACCCTTACCGATGAAGAGAGCCGAGAGAAGCTTAAGAATATGCTTTTGGAAGCTAAACGCCAATTAGAGGCGATGATTCCTTGGAAGGTCTTGGACGAAATGACTTATCATCGTTTGTCATTGAAATATGGGACAGTTTTTGAAGCGGAAATCGGGGCGGAAGCAATTTACAATATTTTCAAAACAATTAATTTGGAAGAATTGGAGGTAGAATTGGCTAACCAATTGACCAAAGCCGGATCGATCGAACGAGCTAAATTGCAAAAACGCTACAATTTGATTAAGTCGATGTCTCGAGCTGGTGTTCGACCAGAATGGATGTTTCTCAAGGTGGTGCCTGTAATCCCTCCAGCTCTTCGTCCGATGGTTGCTCTTGATGGTGGACGACACGCGACTTCAGATGTTAATGATTTATATCGACGAGTAATCAACCGAAATAATCGTTTGAAAAAGTTGATTGAGTTGAACGCACCAGAAGTTATTCTCCGTAATGAAAAAAGAATTTTGCAAGAAGCCGTCGATGCTTTGATTGATAGTTCGATAAAACAAGGTGGATCAGAGGGTGGAGCGACTGCGGGTGGCCGTCGAGCTTTGAAATCTTTGGCTGATGCTTTGCGTGGAAAACAGGGTCGTTTCCGCCAAAACCTTCTTGGTAAGCGTGTTGATTATTCTGGTCGGTCAGTAATTGTGGTCGGACCAGATCTTAAGATTGATCAATGTGGTTTGCCAAAGCATATGGCCTTGGAATTATTCCGACCATTTGTCATTTCGCAAATTTTGCAACAAGAGTTAGCGTTTAATATTCGTGGCGCTGGTCGTCTGATTGACGAAGGTATTCCTGAAGTTTGGGCGATTTTGGAAGATATTATTGCTGATAAATATGTCTTGCTTAACCGCGCGCCATCTTTGCACCGTTTGAGTATTCAAGCTTTTCGACCAGTTTTGATTGAAGGTAATGCTATTCGTCTGCATCCTTTGGTCTGTGCGCCTTTCAACGCGGACTTCGATGGTGACCAAATGGCGGTCCATGTGCCGTTGTCTATTGAGGCCCAGAGAGAAGCTCGTGAATTGATCGCCTCAAGTAAAAACCTACTCAAACCGGCTTCTGGTGATTTGGTAGCGAATATGAGAATGGATATTGTTCTCGGTTGTTATTGGGTGACAAAGATTGTCGAGGGAGAAAAAGGTGAGGGCAAGTTTTTTGCTACTCCTAATCAGGCGATTATGGCTCATGATTTTGGCGATATTTCTTTGCGTGCCAAGATTAAAATTTTAGGAGGTAAAAGTGAAAAATATGGCGAATTATCCGGTCAGCCAATGGAAACTTCTGTTGGACGGATTCTTTTTAATCGTAATTTGCCATCAGACTTCTTGTTCCTAAATAGCGAGATCACCGGTAAGATGATCGGGCGATTAGTTGAAGATTTAACTGCTCGTTATGGGCTGGACAAGATGCCGGCGATTCTCGATAGTATTAAAGAATTTGGTTTTAAGTACGCTTCACGCTCAGGTATTACTTGGGGTATGGATGATGTCGAAGTGCCTATCGAAAAAGCGCAAATCATCACCGACGCCAAAGTAGAAGAAGCTGACGTCGAAGATAAATTTATGGAAGGTCTTTTGTCAGAGGGCGAACGCTATCGTTTGACTATTGAGATTTGGAATCGAGCTAAGAGCCAGATCGAAAAGATTTTGCCGGGGAGCTTGAAGCCAAATGGCTCAGTGTCGTATATGTTAAATTCCAATGCTCGTGGTTCGATCAGTCAGATTAGTCAGATGGCCGGTATGAAAGGCTTGATTATCAATACCGCTGGTCGCTTGATCGACTTTCCAGTAATCCCATCTTATAAGGAAGGATTATCTCCGCTTGAATACTTTATTACTACTCACGGTTCTCGTAAGACTTTGGCTGATACCGCTTTGAATACGGCCAAAGCTGGTTATTTGACCCGAAAGCTGGTTGATGTTGCTCAAGATGTGGTGGTTTCTGGTGAGGATTGTGGAGATAAAGATGGCAAAGTGATTAGTCGCTTGAATCTGTCCGGTTTTGATAATGGTCTTGCGCCTATGATTAAGGGACGTTTGATTCAGAAAGATGTTGTCACTTCTGATGGAAAAGTCTTGTTTAAAAAAGGTCATTTGCTTACTTTGGCTGATGCTCGCCTGATTGATTCTTCTAATATTGAGGAAGTGACGGTCCGCTCCCCATTGTCTTGTAAAATGACACGCGGTATTTGTCAGAAGTGCTATGGTCTTGATCTGGGTCGGCACGAATTGGTTAAGATGGGTGAGCCAGTAGGAATTGTCGCCGCTCAAGCGATTGGTGAGCCGGGAACACAGTTGACCATGAGAACCAAGCACACAGGAGGTATTAGTACTGGTGGTGTCGACATCGTCGGTGGTTTGCCTCGAGTAGAGGAGATTTTTGAACGACGACAGCCAAAAAATCAGGCTTATCTATCCGAAGTCGATGGAGAAGTATTGGAGGTTAAAAATGATACTCGGGAATATACTATTACTATTTTGGTTGATCCAGAGTCACGCAAAAAATCAGCCAAAGATAATACTATCGAATATCTCGTACCACATATTTATGCCGTCTTGGTAAAGAAAGGGGAACGAGTAAAGAAGGGTCAGATTTTGACCAATGGTCCGGTTGATCTTTCGAGTTTGTTTAAATTGGCTGGCCGAGGAGCAACCGAAGATTATATTATGCGAGAGATTAATGCAATTTATGAATTGCAGGGAGTAAATATTTCTCGTAAGCATGTGGAGATTATTGTCCGACAAATGTTTTCTCGACGTCGAATTAAAGAACCGGGAGATACCAAATTTACAACTGGTGAATTGATCGAACAAGTTGAATTAGTCGAAGAGAATGAGCTGGCTAAACAATCAGGCAAAGAGGAAGCCACAGCCGAACTTGCCTTGCTGGGTATTTCTGATGTAGCGCTCTCGACTAGTAGCTTCTTGGCGGCTGTTTCTTTCCAACACACAACTAAAGTTTTGATCGATACCGCAATCAAGGGGGGAATGGACCGCTTGCGAGGCTTAAAGGAGAACGTTATTATTGGTCGTTTGATTCCGGCAGGAACAGGCTGGCAGGCCAAAATGGAGGTAGACGAAGATTTAGAAAATTCGGACGAAGGAGAGGTTTAATTTTCTTCGACAAAAAGGTTTTTGTTGGGACCCCGTTTTCTTTTCTAGAAAGCGGGGTGCCGACTTGAAGTCTTGGTACTATTGAATAATGTCTTCTACTATCGAACAAATAAAACAACGCTTATCCATTGTTGAAGTGGTAGGTTCTTATTTGAAGTTGGAAAAAGCGGGAAGTAATTATCGAGCGCGTTGTCCTTTTCACAATGAAAAGTCACCATCATTTTTTGTCTCACCGACAAGACAATCGTATCATTGTTTTGGTTGCAATAAGGGCGGTGATTTGATTAGCTTTGTTCAAGAGATAGAGGGTCTTGATTTTGTCGGCGCGCTTAAAGTTTTGGCAGAGCGGGCCGGGGTGACGATTACTTTCGAGTCAGGGCAGAATACAGAAAAAAATAGTAGATTATACAAGGCTTTGCAGGGAGCAACAGAGTTTTATAAAAATGAATTAATAAATCAACCTCAAGTTAAAGATTATCTAAAAAATCGAGGCTTGACCGAAGAAACAGTCAAAAAATTTGAATTAGGTTTTGCCCCCGAAGCTTGGCGCGCTTTAGCGGATAAATTATTAGGAGATGGTTTTACAATATCTGAATTAGAAGACGCTGGTTTGATAATCCGACAAGATCAGACGGCTGGTAAGGTCGGCGGGTATTATGATCGTTTTCGTAAACGGATAATGTTTCCCCTTTTTGATTCCGCGGGGCGACCAATCGGTTTTTCCGGTAGAGTATTCCAAGGAGACGAACAGACGGCCAAATATGTTAATTCACCAGCGACCTCTCTTTATAACAAATCAAATTATTTGTTTGGTTATGATAAGGCTAAATTAGCAATCCATCGACAAGGGGTGGCGATATTGGTCGAAGGTCAATTAGACTTGTTGATGTCGCACCAAATTGGAGTAGATAATGTGGTCGCTGCTTCTGGGACCGCCCTTACCGAACAGCACTTGGCTATTATCAAGCGTCTAACAGATCGATTGATTCTTTCTTATGATTATGACGCCGCCGGGCTTAAGGCTTCGCGACGAGCTTTGGATTTAGCTTTGGCGGCTGGTTTCGATGTTCGAATCGCCAAACTCCCATTAGGTCAAGATCCAGCCGATGTAGCAAAAGACAATCCAGAGGCTTGGCGAGAGGCGGTAAAAGAAGCTCGGCATCATATTGACTTTTTAATGGAAGCGATATCGGCCGAAGGAAAGGTTGGTTTGGATTATAATCGAGAGCTTAATCGTCTGGTCTTGCCTTATATTAAAGCCTTACCGCAAAGAATGCTTCAGGCGCAATTTGTTTCTAAGGTGGCTCAAACTTTGGGGATTGGAGAGCAGGCGGTTTGGGACGATTTGTATTTGACAGAACCAGCTCGCCTGACCAGCAAAGAAGATGCCGTGAAAATTATTTCTGGAAACAATTTTGATAGCCAGTCTCGCATGGAATCAATTGAAGATCGTTTGCTAGGATTAGTCTTTTGGAGTGAGGGTGAGTCGGAGTCTGAATTATCAATATCGACAAAAGAATTAGAAAATAAAATCATAGAAGCTTTAGGGTCGGAAACTTGGCAGGCAAAAAAAGAGTCTCGATTGGCCGAAAAGGATAAATTGGCATTGGCAAGTGAAATTGCTGGCATTAATCATAAAAATTGGTTAGCTTTGATTGAGGAACTTCTTTTTGAATGGCGATCGGAATATTTGAAAAATAAATTATTAATGGCAAGCGCCGAATTGAAAAAATTGGAATTGGCGGGTGACCGTTCGTTGCTTGAAAATCAATTGAAAATCTGTCAGTCTATACGAGAAGAGTTAAACAATCTGATCGAACCGAGCGGTTAAAAGATGAGACGACGGGGATTAAACTAAAAAGAAACTTTTAATACTTTAAATTGTTAATTATCTTATGGCCAAAAAAACAACAACTAAAAAGAAGGAAACCAAACGCCCAATCAAAAAGGTGGTGGTAAAGCCGTCAAAGAAGAAAATGCTCAAAAAACCTGCTCCTCAAAAGAAGGCGGTAAAAAAGAAGGAAAATAAGAAAACGACTAAAAAGATCACCAAAGTTGCTCCCAAGGTCTCTCGTCCCAACAAAAGCGCTACGGTAATGGGACGACCGATGAGTAAAGAAGATATTGAAACCAAGTCCAAAACTTTGATAATCAAAGGAAGACAGAGAGGTTTTATTACTTATTCTGAATTACTGAAAGAATTTCCGCATATTGAAAATGATGTGGTCTTTTTGGAAGATCTTTATAATCGTTTTGAAGAAGCCGGAGTTGATGTCTTGGAAGAGGGTAATCTTCTTGATGATGATGTTGGTATTTTGAGTGATAAGGTTAAAGCGGGGCACTCGATAGGTGAGCGGGCCAGTGGCATGGATTCAGTCCAGATGTATTTGAAAGAAATCGGTCGTCATAAATTGTTGAATGCCGCTGAAGAAAAAGAATTAGCACGAAGAATTTTGGAGGGCGATGAGGAGGCAAGAAAAGCTCTTGCTAACGCGAACCTACGTTTGGTGGTGTCGATTGCTAAAAAATATATTGGTCGTAGCTCAGATTTAACTTTACTTGATCTTATCCAAGAAGGAAATATCGGTTTATTTAAGGCGGTAGAAAAGTTTGATTGGCGCAAGGGGTATAAGTTTTCGACTTATGCGACTTGGTGGATTCGTCAAGCAGTGACTCGCGCCCTAGCCGATCAGTCGCGAACGATTCGTATTCCAGTGCATATGGTTGAGACTATTGCTAAATACAAACAAGTCTTTCGTCGTCTGTCTCAGGACCTAGGACGAGAACCATTGCCACAAGAGATCGCCACGGAAATGGGAGTCGATGTCGAGAAGGTGCATATTATTGAAAAAATTGATCAATCGACAGCTTCGCTAGACAAGCCGACTGATGACAGTGAAGAGAAGTCGACTTTGGGTGAATTTATCGCCGATGATAAGATCGCCCCACCCGATCAAGAGGTTTCCCGACGAATTTTGCGTGATCAGATTGAAGAAATTTTATCAGACTTAACCTTGAAGGAGAGGAAGATTTTAGAAATGCGTCATGGTTTGACTGATGGGGTATTGCGGACTTTAGAAGAAGTCGGGAAAGAGTTTGGAGTCACTCGTGAGCGAATTCGCCAGATTGAAGCCAAGGCTCATGAGAAAATAAGACAACACGAAAAGGCGAAGAGGCTGATGGGGTACTAGCTTACGCATATTATTCGATGCGAATAATATGAATAAAATTCACGAATGATACGAATTAAATACACAAAGGGCGGGCTTCTCTGGAGTACCAGCGAGGCCCGCCCTTTTTCCTCCACATAGGCTTAGCCTATGTGGGAATAAAACAAGGGGGAAAAGAGGAAAATATGAATTAAATATACTTAATTCCCGTTCTTTTTGGTTGGATTTTTTCTACATAGGCTAAGCCTATGTAGACTAATACTGACCAAGTCAATTGGGAGAGGACATTCAAACACTTGGGAGGGGAAGATATCTGAGAAGAGAAGGGAAGGCGGGCATGAAGACCTTGAAACACCCCAAGCGACTTAGTTTGGCCGCTTGGGGTGTTTTTTCTTGCTTTTATTGAGGAGGATAAACGGAAGTATTTTCAGACTATTTGAGCGATTTTTCTATCATCGGTTTCATTACTTCATATTTAACATAGCCACCAAGCGGAGTGATATTCCCCTTATTGTCAATAATAAATGGAGCTGGAGTGCCTTGAATTCCTAGAGAATTTGCTTCAGTAATGCTTTTGCTAATTTTTTCGCTATATTTCCCGCTATCTAAACATTGGTTGAAGTTTTTGGGGTCGAGTCCGAGTTCAGAAGCTAATTCTGGTAATTTTGTTAATTCTAAACCGTCGTTGGAAGGAGTGATGGCGTAGATTTTGTCTAGGTATTGCCAGAATTTAGAGTTACCACCCAGCTCGGCTACACATTCGGAAGCCTCAGCTTCTTTTTTAGCTTTACTGTGGAGAGACTCAATAGGAAATTGTCGATAAACAATAGCTAGTTTGCCGGTCGTCACATAATCTTTAGCTAATTTTTGTAATTCAAAATGAAAATATTTACAGAAAGGGCATTCTAAATCAGAATAGACAACTAATTTTAATGGAGCTTTAAGGTCGCCATTGATATGGTCGTCTTTGGTGACCGCAGGAAAATTATTTTTATCTAAAGCTTTTATTGCAATGGGGTCTTTTTGGTCTGGAGGAGTAGGAGCTTTGTCTTTATAAATAATCGCTCCGGTAATTAGCAGGGCGGCAAAGATAATCGAACCGGCAATAGCATAAGGATTTTGTTCTTTCATTTTTTAAATATTAAATAATAAATATCGCGCGCACTAGACACCATCCTATCATATCGGATTTTTCTAAGCGACGCTATTGGCAACAAGACCAATTGGTTTTGTTGCCAGAGGGCTGCCTAGATTTTAGGCGCTACGCTCTAATTTGGCCACCACAAAAACCAAATAGATGGCCGCTATGCCGACTAAGCCGTAGACGATTTTGGCAATTATGGCTTCGGTACCGCCGAACAAGCCGGCTACAAGGTCATAACTAGGAGACATGGCAACCAAGCCCCAGTTTAGACCGCCAATGATTACTAAAACCATCGCGACCCAATCGAGTACTGTTAGTTTATTCATAATATAAATTATGATTGACTTCGACCTTTGGCTGGTTTAATTATAGCTCTAGGTTGAAAAAGTCGCTAGTCGGTAGTCGAGGACGAGCTCGCTAGTGATTCAGTGTCGGTTGCTTTGGATCCACTAAGCTTAATTTCATACCGTCCTTGGAAGATCACTGGTATTTTGATTGAACGATTGTTTTCGGCTAGGCCAGAAGGGCTGTCTTTGCTGAGAATGATTTGGCCATTAGTGGTAGATGGTTCTTTAAAAGTCAGCTTGACTTCAAAGGGGACAAAATTTTCAGTTAGCCAATTGCTTTTTGCTTTGGCGGTGCCGGTAGCAATGGTTTGGCCTTTTTCGTCGATAAGTTTGACAGGAAAACTTCCTTCAAAAAACCAGAAACCTCTCGCTTCGCCAGACAGAAGAAGCGGACTGCCGATTGGTTTAGAAATGTCTGGCGAGATAATGACGGGATCGGTGTTTAATTCTTTTTCGTTTAGATTTTCGGTGAAGCGTTTTTTGTCGGCCGTGATGCATTGTCTGGGGTAGCTTTCGAGAATTGGATAGCCGGCTTTTTCGCAATCAGAAAAATTTTTAATTTCGGTGGAAATATTATTTTTGTTCGGGCTAAAACCAAACCAGATACTTAGTCCGATCAAAACAATGAATACGATGATGATTATTTTTTTCATGATCAATTTTAGCTAATTTGGCTACCGTTGGGGACGATTTTTTCTGGAAAAAGTAAAACGGCTGACCCGTCTTCTCCGTGGGCAGCGAGAATCATCCCCTGGCTTTCTCGCCCCATTAGTTTTCGTGGTTTAAGGTTTGCCACGATGACAATTTGTTTTTCGATAATTTCTTCTGGCTCATAAGCTTTTCCGATCCCCGCAATAATCTGACGCGTGTTTATACCATCATCTACCAAGAGTTGTAGTAATTTGTCCGAACCTTCAATCCGCTCGGCCTCTTTGATGGTCACCACTTTTAGCTCGGTTTGTTTAAAAATTTCGTAATCGATTTGCTCCATTTTTGTTAGATTTTTAGACTAAAAATTTTGATGGTATTTGTCCAGCACCATCTCTTAGTATCTTAAACTTTTTTTCAGTAAGAGCAACTAAGGTCGAAGGTTTTTTCTGACGAGGAGCTGGCCCAAGGTAAAAGTCGATTTGATCGCTAAAATAGGTTTCAGCTTGTTTTAGTGATTGAGCGGGAGCTTCTCCTTCGTGATTGGCAGAGGGGGCGATGAGGGGCCCAGTTTTCTTTAAAAGATTTTGTAATTTTTTGTTTGCCGGTAGACGAAAAGCGAGGGTCTTTTGTCCTCGGTGGAGATAGGTGAATTTTTTAAGAGGAGAAGGGAAGATGATACTAATCGGCCCCGGCCAGACCTTGGCTAAAATTTTTTTTGTTTCGGAATCTAATTCAATTTCAAATAATTTTAAATCAGATAGTTGTCCAATTAGAATAATAGGCGCTTTGTTTGGGGACCGCTTTCGGACTTGGTAAATTCTTTCGACAGTTTTTTCATCAAGGGCTGAACCGACTAACCCCAGAATGGTATCGGTCGGCATAACCCCGATTCCGCCGGATTTGATGATTTTTATTATTTCTTTACTATCTTTTTTGACCATTTTTCTGCGAGGGGGATTTTTAACTGGGTGGACCTAGCGAGAATCGAACTCGCGCCTGTACAATGCGAATGTACCGTCGTACCACTAGACTATAGGCCCATTATTATTTGATTAATATTTATTAAAATTAATTTTTGCCACCTGAGAAAGTAAGTTTTATTTTTCTTTTGGTGTCGTCTCTGCCTCTTTGTTTATCAATTTGCTGAGATAGTAGCTAATGACAACCAAAGCGATAGTGACGATTATGGCATAGATAAGCTTGGCCCAGACGCCACTTTTTCCTAAGACGAAGATAGTGTCAATAATCGACTTAATCGCTTCGTTCCAAGCGAGACCGGCAACTAGACCAAAAGCGGCAGTGATGTAGCCTAAAGTTTGCTCACGGAATTTTTGTTTAATTTGGCCCGCTTCTTGGCGCGCTTTTTCGATGGCGCTAACTGAGGGAACATTTTTAAATTCGTCCATAGCTATTTTATATCATATTTTTGCTTTAAAAGAAAGGCCGTGGGCGCCTTTCTAGGCGGCCACGGCGGGTTTTTCATTTTCTTTGATGGGCCAGGGGAGGCCCATCATTCGGGCTACAGTTTCGGGAGCTTCCCCCATAACAATCGCCCTTGTTTCCACCTCGACCCTCACCATGAGGGTATTGAAATCGGGCATAAGTTCACCTCCTTTCGTGCTTTTATAATAACATAAAGATAAAAATAATGCAAGCCCGTGTGGTGGTGAATTCTCCTCGGAAATGCAGTACTAGTCCTTAATGAAAATGTAGACAAATTTCGCGGTCGCGAAATTTGTCTACATCGATTGGAGCCATTTCTCCTTTTCTTCTAGTAATTTTTGAGGTCGTTTTATTGATTTACCCATCTGAAATACTTACCACTTGCAAAAAAGGGACTTTTTATTGTATACTTAGAAAATAATCGCGGGGTAGAGGAGTGGTTACCTTGGGAGGCTCATAACCTCCAGACGCCGGTTCGATTCCGGCCCCCGCAACAAAGTTTTAACATCGCCCCCGATTGGCCTAAGCCAATCGGGGGCGATGTTTTAATGAGTTATTAAATTTTCTTGAAAATGAGCTGATTTTGAGTTAGAATGTCAAATGATTGCCGGTGTAGCTCAGTTGGTTAGAGCGTGGGACTCATAAGCCCAAGGTCGGTGGTTCAATTCCACCCGCCGGCACAAGAGATTGAAAAATCTCTCGAAAACTGTATTATAATGTTTGCTTTGCAGATGTAGCTCAACTGGTTAGAGCACCCGCCTGTCACGCGGGAGGTTGCGG